>DXAF01000057.1 GCA_019117185.1 Candidatus Limosilactobacillus intestinipullorum
ACCAATCGAGATCTTCCTGCTTAATTTACGTCATTAAATTCGTTCAAGTTATTTCTTGCAATCTGCCATATCGTATATATTATTTATATACTTTGTATTTATTTTACAAACGGCGATTCAAATTAAAACCAGGTGTTGAACTACTGGCTTTTTCTTTTGCTTGAGCTGTTACCAAAGTCTTCTTAGTATTTTCTGTTGGCTCATCCGGTTCAGCCAGGGCTTCAAATGGGATCCACTTTTGAATAATTAATTGACGAGCTGTTAAATTAAAATAGCCATTAATAATTAAGCCCATGACGTGTTTCCTTGCTCATTTTCAAAAAAAATGGACGCTTATTAAGCGCCCGCAACCGGTTCGGTAATAGAGGAGCTACCTCAATACCATTTTGCACACCGGCCCTTTCATTATCGTACCTGTATTATATCATATTCTAAGTATGATACAATAATTACTGCACATCGGGTGGGTAGCTCCCACTTAAACCATGTGCAATGGGAGGTGACTCCTGTGGGACATTAGTTCCTTTTCATTATCGTTGTGCCTAATAAGCACATAAACAATTAATTCATAAACTATTCAAGTAGTAGTTTCAGCGCCTATCTTCGGATGGGCGCTTTTTCGGGCAAAAAATCTCCTAACTGAATTTCTGGTAATCGGTATAGGGGACTTGACAAAGAGCCATAAAAAAGGACCCCTGCCTAAGCAAGGATCCTTTACCATAAATTAGATTACTTTTCGCTGTCGCGGCGACGTTCAGCGATACGAGTAGCCTTACCAGTACGTGCCCGCAGGTAGTACAGCTTAGCACGACGTACACGACCATGACGCAGAACATCGATCTTAGCAACCCGTGGTGAGTGTACTGGGAAAGTACGTTCAACACCAATACCGTTACTGATCTTACGAACGGTGTAAGTAGCGCTGATACCAGCACCGTGGCGCTTGATAACAACTCCTTCGAACATCTGGATACGTTCGTGTGAACCTTCCACGATCCGGGCGTGAACACGAACAGTATCACCGGCACGGAAGTCCGGAATGTCATCACGTAATTGACTAGCAGTAATCTTTTCGATCAACTTATTTTGACGCATAAAATTTCTTTCCTTTCGCCGACATTCATGTCCAGTCTTGGGCAGCGGAATACCGTTATTCACGGCTAAACAGCCATAAACTACTATACATGCTTTTCCGCTAATTTTCAAGGGTTAATCGTTATGTTCATCATTAATGATTGAATGCCGAATCCCATAAGCAAAGTAAATTACCAGACCAATCACAAACCAACCGGCCATCAAGATTTTGGCATCCTTATTTAACCCCCAGAAAATTACCGCGGAAAAGATCACCGAGACCGCCGGCAAAACCGGGTACCAGGGCATCTTAAATTGCGCTTCAGGCAAGTCCTGCCCCTCCCGCGGGCGCAGGGCGTAAATTCCTAGTGAGACAAAGATAAACGCCACGAGGGTCCCCGCCGATACCAGGGTTGCAAGAAAGGTAAACGGGAAAACCGACCCCAAGATCATGGCCAGGACGGTAATCAACCACAAGGCCCGGTTTGGCACGTGCTTCTTATCCACTACTCCCAATGTCTTTGGTAGTAAGCCATCCCGGCCAAACGCGTAAATCAGGCGCGATGACGCCAGGAGAATGGCAATCAAGGCCGAAAAGATTCCGACAATTGCCACGACTGAAAGTAGGTTTGCCGTCAGGTAATGACCAGACTGGCGGAGGGCCCAGGCCGCTGGTTCCGCATTATTAGCATAGCGGGAATACTTGAACATCCCCACCAACACCAGCGAAACAGCAATGAAAAAGCCGGTCCCCAGCACCAACGTCCCGATCAACCCCCGCGGCATTGTCTTTTGGGGGTCCTTTGTCTCCGCCGTGTTGGCCGCAATCGCGTCAAAGCCGACATAGGCAATGAAGATCTGGGCAGTCCCGGCGAGGATCCCTTGCCAGCCCCCAAAGGTCGTTCCGGGCCGGTGGGCTGGAATAAACGGGACATAGTTTTGTGATTGGATCGCCGTGGCACCAACCACGATGAACATGATAATCACCAGTAGCTTGACCGCTACAATGGTATTTTCAATCCGGCTCACCTGGTGAACTCCCCGGGAAATCAAAAGACCCACCACCAGGATGGCAAAGGCCGCCAAGATATCGATATACGACCCCTGGCCCGGGTCAAACCCACCAGTAAGCGCCGTGGGCAGCTTAATTCCTAGGCTAGCCAAGAAACCTTGCATATATGCGGACCATCCCGACGCCACGAAGGCAACCGAAATAAAGTATTCAGCCAACAAGGCCCAGCCAGCAATCCAGCCGAAGAACTCGCCAAACAAGACGTTAATCCAGGAAAAGGCGGAACCAGCAAAGGGCAGCACCGAGGACGTCTCCGCATAGGCCAGGGCTGACAGACCCGCACCAATTGCCGCCACGATGAAGGCCAACGGAACTGCGGGGCCGGTATGCTCGGCCGCCACGATCCCCGGCAAGGTGAAGATGGCCGTCCCTACGACCATCCCCGTTCCCAGGCCAATTAGGTCAATCGTTCGGAGGCTCGGTGTCAGCTTGGCATCCTTTTGCTGGTAGACAGCCGGGTCCTGCTTCCAGAGGAGGCGCTTAAATAATTTCTTCATTGGCACCTCCTAGTCCGGAACGTCCGGGTCTTGCTCTAATTTAAGATCCTGGAGCATAATCTCCTGCTCCCGACTGAGCTTGGCGGTTTCTAAAAGGTCAGGACGCCGCTCTAGAGTCCGCCGCAGGGACTCACGCATCCGCCACTCTTTAATCTTCTGGTGGTTACCGCTGGTCAGCACTTCGGGTACCTTCATTCCCCGAAAGTCTGCTGGACGGGTGTACTGCGGGTACTCTAGCAGGCCGTTGCTAAAGGAGTCCCCCATTGGGGAAGCCATGTTACCGAGCACCCCAGGGACAAAGCGGACGGTCGCATCAATCATTACCATCGCTGGCAATTCGCCACCGGTTAGTACGTAGTCACCAAGGGAGGCCTCATCCGTTACCAGGTTGCGGATCCGCTCATCATAGCCCTCATAGTGGCCGCAGATAAAGGTCAGGTGTTCTTCTTGGGCCAGCTCCTGGGCATAGTCCTGGTCAAACTTACGGCCAGCCGGGTCCATGAGAATCACCCGCCCCTTGGGATATTGCCCAGCCGTCTCCTTTTCGATTGCCGCCATGGCATCAAAGATTGGCTGCGCCTGCAAAAGCATTCCGGCACCACCGCCAAAGGGTGCGTCATCGACGTGGTTGTGCTTATCAGTCGTGTAGTCACGAAAGTCGGTTACGTGGACGTCGAGGAAGCCGTTATCCTGGGCCTTGCCGACGATTGATTCCCCCAGGGTTGCTTGAAACATGTCTGGGAAAAGGCTCAAAACATCAATTCGCATTATTCTAACCCCTCCATTAGTTCGACTAGGACCTGACCATTATCAAGGTCGACCTGCTTAACAACATCGTCAATTACCGGTAGCAAAAGGTCCTGCTTACCTGGTCGCTGTACCACCCAAACATCATTGGCACCGGGCGAAAGGATCTCCTTAATCGTTCCTAGTTCTTGACCATCCGCGGTCTTAACCGTTAAGCCAATGATCTGGTGGTAATAATACTGACCATCCTCGAGGGGCTGCTGGTCGTCGCCGCTAACCTGGAGTTCGTGGTCACGGAACCGTTCCACGTCATTGATGTTGTCATAGCCAACGAACTTAACCAGGACAAAGCCCTTGTGCTGCCGGGCCTTTTCAACGGTGAGTTCTAACGGCTCCCCCGTAGTTTGCAGGTACAGCTTTTGCTGGGGGGCAAACCGTTGGTCAATGAAGTCGGTCGTTGGAATTACCCGGACCTCACCACGAATGCCATGGGTATTAACAATCTTACCAACGTTATATAGTTTCATAAATTTCCTCCTAAAACGAGAAAAACCCCCACCAGAAAGTGTGGGAGTTTTTTATTTAGTGACGATGATCATTAATCAGTAACCGGACTTTTTTAGAGTTGGAACGCCGAGAACGCGCACCTTCAACAATGGTCCGCAAGGCCGCAGCAACATGTCCCTGCCGGCCGATCAACCGACCAACATCATCCTTACGCACATCAACAATGTACTGGTGGTACTTACCACTGTCATCTTGGGTAATCGTCAAGGCCTCGGGATGCTTTAAAAGTGGGGTAACTAAACTACGAATCAGCGTCTCTATATTTGTCTCAGTCATGATAACTCATCACTACTTCTTTGCGTACTTAGCTTCGTGGTACTTCTTCATAACGCCAGCCTTTTGAAGCATGTTACGAACAGTGTCGGATGGTTGGGCACCCTTTTGCAGCCAATCCATAACAGCATCTTCATCAAACTTGACTTCCTTAGGAGTAGTCAATGGGTTGTAAGTACCTAAAGCAGTAATGAAACGACCATCACGTGGTGAACGTGAGTCAGCTACGACGATCCGGTAGAAAGGACGCTTCTTAGAACCCATACGCTTTAAACGAATTTTAACAGACATTTTTGCACCTCCCTGAATTCTTTTAACAGGTAATAATATACCAGTCTTCAAGACGAATGTAAAGTAGTTTTTCTTGACAGCTTTAATTATTTTTCCGGCGCCGGGGAATCAGACCTAGTGAGCCCAGTAATGCCAGCAAACCAAGGGCCACAAATCCCCGCTGTGGCGCATTCGCCGTTTGCGGTAGCTTAGTTGATTGCGTAGCGGTCGGTTGTGTTGGGCTTGTTGGCTTGGTCGGGGTCGTTGGATCTGTTTGGTTCGTCGGCTGTGTTGGACTTGTTGGCTGCGTTGGCAATTTGTAAACATAAGTTACATCCACATTGCTACCATTAATTTTACCGGTTTCAGAGTCTCCAGACTGGATCTCCTTAAACTCATAAGTCTGACCGTTATAAGAGAAGGTGTCTGGCTTGTGATCTCTTGTATCGTAGCGAGAGCCATCAGCATAATCAGAACCCACGGTAAATGGATCCTTGATCACGTGGCCTTGCTCATCAACATAGTGAACCGTCACTGTGTACTTCTTTGGCGTCGGCTGCGCTTTCTTGTATACCACATATTCAACAAAATCATCGTGTGGGAAGTAGAAAGAATGTTCCTGCCCGTATTCATCAATTGGCTCCCCTTCAAGGCTAATTTATCCGCAAAGTGAAAATCCGAGGGAGACAGAACTAGCTTGCTAGTTCGTTTTTCGAAGCAAAGCCAGCCTGTAGGCCCCCTCGTCAACGCGCAGCTAGCCTTTAGGAAGCACGAAGAGGCCTTTAGCGTTCGGAGCATATCAGAATCCGAACATTAAAGGCCCTTCGTGTACTGCACTGCAGCATTTTCAACTATATCAGGGACTTATGTCACAGCCCCTCGGATCTTCTTATCCCGAGCTAGAAAAGCAAAGTTATTTCCCAGCCGCACCTTTCCTATTTCTTCTTGCGGAGCTTGCGCAGCTTCTTAATCCGCTTGGCCTTGTCCTTTTTCATCTTCCGGACCATCCGGTTCATCGCCATCTGCCCCATCTTACCACCAGGCATTTGGCCGCCGAAGAGGTTCTGCATACCACTCATGTTACCATTCGTGACCTGCTTCATCATCTTCCGCATCTGGTTAAACTGTTTGATCATCCGGTTAACCTCAACGATTGGTCGGCCGGACCCGGCTGCCAACCGACGCCGCCGACTTGGGTTCATCAAGTCGGGGTTCTCCCGTTCGGCCGGCGTCATCGACAAGACAATCGCTTTAATGTGGGCAAACTGCTTCGGGTCGATGTTAATGTTTTTCAGCGCTGGATTATTGGCCATTCCCGGCATCATCTTAATGATGTTTTCCAGGGGCCCCATCTTGGTAACCTGGTCCATCTGGGCGAGGAAATCGTTGTAGTCAAACGTGTTTTCCCGCATCTTGTCCATGGTTTCTTGGGCCTGTTCTTCATCGAAGTTCTTCTGGGCCTTTTCGATCAGGGTCATCATGTCCCCCATGCCCAGGATCCGTGAAGCCATCCGGTCTGGGTGGAAGACATCCAAGTCGGACATCTTCTCCCCTTCACCGACGAACTTGATCGGCTTACCGGTAACCGCCCGGATTGACATCGCGGCACCACCACGGGCATCACCATCCAGCTTGGTCAAAACAACCCCGGTAACGTCAAGCTTGTCGTCGAAACCTTGCGCCGTATTAACGGCGTTTTGCCCGGTCATTGAGTCAATTACCAGCAAGATTTCGTCCGGGTTAACCAATTCCTTGATGTTCGCCAACTCATCCATTAGCTGTTCATCAATTTGGAGGCGACCAGCAGTATCAATGATCACGTAGTCATTGTGGTTTTGCTTAGCGACTTCCATCCCCTGGCGGACAATCTCCACTGGGTCAACATCGGTCCCCTTTTCAAAGACCGGGACGTCAATTTGGGCAGCCACCTGTTGCAGCTGGGTAATCGCCGCCGGCCGGTAAACGTCGGCCGCGATAAATAGTGGCCGGGCGTGGTCCTCATTCTTCAACCGGAGGGCGAGCTTCCCGGCGGTGGTCGTCTTACCAGCACCCTGGAGCCCGACCATCATGATTACGGTCGGGATGTGCTTAGCCTTGTTGAGGGGCACCGCTTCTTCCCCCATCAGCTTCGTTAACTCGTCATTAACGATTTTAACGATTTGCTGGGCAGGGTTTAACCCCTTTAGTACGTCGGCCCCGGCCGCTTTTTCCCGGACCGTCTTAACGAAGTCCTTAACGACCTTGAAATTAACGTCGGCTTCCAGCAGGGCCAAGCGGATTTCCCGCATCGTCTCCCGCAGGTCGGCTTCAGTCACCTTGGGCTTACGCCGGAGCTTTTCCATCGCCTTTTGCAGGCGCTCAGTTAATCCTTCAAATGCCATTTATTCTTCCTCCAGACTCTCCAAATGACTAACGAGGTCATTCAGCTTTGCATCCGCTGGGTAGTGGCTACGCACGTATTGCTGGATCTCGTCGGCCTGCCGGTTGCGGGCCTGAAATTCAGCATAGAGGTGCAGCTTTTCTTCATAATCTTCCAGGATGCTTTCCGTTCGTTTGATGTTGTCATAGACCGCCTGGCGACTAACGTGAAAATTCTCCGCAATCTCGCCTAGGGAATAATCCTCACCATAGTAGAGCTCCAGGTAGTCATTTTGCTTCTTGGTTAATAGTGGTTGGTAAAACTCGAAGAGGGAGTTAATCCGGTAGTTCTTTTCAATTTCCATTGGCAACCCCTAATCAACTTCCACCAGGCCCTTGAATAAGCCGTAAACGAAGTCACTGGCGTTAAACTTCTCCAGGTCATCCACCTTTTCGCCTAAGCCAACGTACTTAACCGGGAGGTGGAGTTCGTTTCTGATTGCTAAAACGATCCCCCCACGTGCCGTACCATCCAGCTTGGTCAGTACAATTCCGGTAACATCAGTACTTTGCTTAAACAGTTTAGCCTGGTTCAAAGCATTTTGTCCAGTCGTGGCATCCAAAACCAGCAGGACTTCGTGCGGGGCATCCGGGATTTCCCGGGTTAGGATCCGCTTCATCTTGGCCAACTCGTTCATCAGGTTAACCTTGTTTTGCAACCGGCCTGCGGTATCAACGAAGAGGACGTCATAATCGTCCTTTTTCGCCTTTTGGACCGCATCAAAGACGACTGCCGCGGGATCACCATTTTCTGGCCCCGTAACAATGTCAACGCCGTCCCGCTGGGCCCAAACTTCCAACTGGTCGGTCGCTCCGGCCCGGAACGTGTCGGCCGCCGCCAGCAGGACCCGCTTGCCCTGCCGCTTGAAGCGTGCTGCCATCTTACCAATGGTGGTTGTCTTGCCGGCCCCGTTAACCCCCACAAACATGATTACCGTGGGACCTTCCTTGGCCATCTGGAGGTCAGGATGCTCATCCTTACCCGCGGCCTCGTAAATATCAACCATCTTTTCGATAATAACGTTAGAAACGTCCTGCTTACTCTTAGCGTTTTCCAGCTTAACTTCTTCCCGAAGGCTGTCGCTGAGTTTCATCGCCATGTCATAACCAACATCCGATTCAATCAGCATGTCTTCCAGGTCATCAAAGAAATCTTCATCGACGTGCCGGAAGTTAGCCAAGAAACGGTTTAACCGGGCACCAAACCCGGTCCGGGACTTGGCAAGTCCACGATCGTACTTCTCTTCAGTCTGCGCACTCGTTTCCGTAGCAGCGGGCTGGTCAGAATCGGCGGCAGTTGGGTTCTCTTCAGCTGTCGACGATGGTTCTTCTTCCGCCCTTGCTTCGTCACTTGCTGACTGTGGTTCTTCTTGAGCAGTTGTTTCTTCGGCGGCCTTTTCGGCTGACGTTGCCTCGCCAGCCGTCGACGATGGTTCTTCTTCAGTCCCCGTCATTTCTGCTGCCGTCGATTCGGTGCTGGTGGTTACGCTCGTGGCCGCCTGGTTCGGTGCCGTGCTTAGTGAGGTTGATACACTCGTGGTCGTGCTAACCGACGCCGCCAGACTAGTACTGGTTACTGCCGTCAAGCTGGCAGTTACCGAAGTAGCAACCGATTGTGGCTGATTTACCACTTCGCTGGTCAACTGGCTGGTCGATTGTGACGTACTTGTACTTGTTGAAACCGTAACTGATGTCGACTGCGATTCCGTCGTTGACGACAGTGAAGCAGTTGACAGTGATTCCGTCGTTGTCGACGCTTGTGATGCCGGTGACTGTGATTCTTCACTGGCCCGCTTTTTCTTGTGCCGGCGGAAAATATCGAATAGTCCCATGATTATTCCTCCTCTTTGTTACTTTCATCCAGGGTGTCAACCACGTCAACAGAAACCATCTTGGAAACACCGGATTCCTGCATGGTAACCCCATAAAGAACGTTGGCCCCCATCATCGTCCCCTTCCGGTGGGTGATAACGATGAATTGAGGCCCCGACTTACCGAAGCGGCGCAGGTAGTTAGCAAATCGTTGGACGTTCACATCATCTAACGCCGCTTCCGGCTCATCGAGAATTGCAAACGGTACTGGACGGACCTCCAAAACCGCAAATAACAGGGTAATGGCGGTCAGTGCCCGTTCCCCACCTGACAACAGGTTCAGGTGCTGGGTCTTCTTGCCCGGTGGCTGGGCGATAATATCGACCCCCGTCGTCAATAAGTGCTGGGGATCAGTCAACTCCAGCTTGGCCCGGCCACCAGAGAAGATCTGCCGGAAAGTCTCATTAAAGGCCGCCGAAACCTTATTAAAGGTGGTCAAGAAGCGGTGCTTGACGGCATCATCCATCTCGGCCATCGTCTGCTGGAGCTGGTCACGGGAGGCTAGCAGGTCATCTTGTTGACCCTTCAAGAAGTCATAACGTTCCTTCACCCGGTCGTATTCGGCAATTGCACTGACGTTAACCGTCCCTAGCTCGTCGATCCCCCGCTGTAACAGCTTCAACCGGGTAGCAAGGTCCTGATCACTAATCTGCTGGTCAGCCTTTGGGCGGGCCTCATCGATCGTCATTGAGTAGTGCTCATTCAACCGGTTGAGCAACTGGTCGAGCTGCCCTTCACACCAGATTTGCTGGCCGTTAAGGTCACTAGCATTGTCCTTAGCCGCCCGCTGCAAACTCTGCAACCGTTCCTGCTGTTCTTCGGCATCCCCCAAATGCTCTTCGGCCGTTTCTAGGGCCGCACTAAAGTGGCTCAACCGCTTTTGCTGGTTTGCTAGTTCGCGCTTAGCCTGTGCCAGTGCCGTGGCGGTACTCTCTTCATCACTATTTTGCACCCGCAAGCTTTCCATCAGCTGGTCACGCTGCCGGGTGAGGTCTGCACCCTGGGCCGTTAAGGAATCCTGCCGTGCGCTTAGTCGCTGTTCTTGTTGCTGGTACTGCTGACTGCGTTCCTCGGCAACCGCCAGCCACTGGTGGAGCTGGTGAACCTGTTCGTTTTGGCTGTTTGCATTAGTCCGTAGCTCGGCAATTTGCTTGTTGACGGCCGCCGTTTCTTCCTTCACCTGGACCAGTTGCTGGTCGGTCTTGGTTTGGGCCGCTTGGTTTTTCGCCACCTGTTCTTGGTAGGACTGGTGCTGGTCACTTTGTTGGTCGCTTTGGTACTGGAGTGAGCTAATTTGCCGGTCCAATTCCTTAAGCTGGTCCTGCAACCGTTGGGTGGCAGACTGGGCCGCTTGGCGTTGCTGCTCTAAGTCGTGCCCCTTGGCCTGAAGGTCCGCCTGCTTAGCCTGGCCCCGTTCCTGAGACTGCTGTAATTTTGCTACATTAGCTTCCAGTGACTGGGCCGTGGTCTGCTGGCGTTGCAAGAGGGTCGCTAATTCCTTCCCCGTCTGCTTTTGGCTTAAGACACCGTGTTGCTGGTGACGGTTAGCCCCCCCAGTCATTGCCCCACTAGCATTAATCAACTGGCCATCCAGGGTTACGACCCGCACCTGGTGACGACCCGCACGGGCAATTGCCGTCGCGTGGTCGAGATTATCAGCAACCACGGTGGTGGCCAAAAGGTGGTCAACAATTAACTGGTACTTTTCTTGGTAGTCAATTAAGTCACTGGCGCGGCCCACATACCCGGGGAGCGTGCTCAGTGACGACCTAATCGTCAGTGGGCGCCGCTGGCGGAGGGTGTCCAGTGGCAAAATCGTCACCCGACCACCCCGGTTTTTAACCAGGTAGTTAATAATCGTCTTCCCCGTTGCCTGCCGGTCAACAACTAGTTGCTGCAGCTGGCCACCGAGGACGGTTTCCAGCGCCGTGGTTAGTTGGGCCGGAACCTCAATCAGTTCACTAACCGCCCCGGCTAATCCTGGAAACTGGTCCCGAACCTTTAAGACGTTTTGCACGCCCCGGTAGTAGCCGGTATAGGTCTCTTCCATTGCTTGGAAGGCCTTGATCCGTGACTCAGTTGAGTGGGCATCCCCAAGGGCCTGGTACCACTGACGCTGGGTCTGCTGGTAACGCTGGGCAACGTCTGCCAACTGTTGGTTAACCGTTGCCAGCGCTTGTTGCTGGTCGTGGATCGCACTTTGCAGCTGGTTAAGCGTTGCCTGTTGGCTAGTCAGCTGGTCGTGAACGCCCGCCCGCTTCTCCAGGCGAGCGGAGAGGTCCGCACTGCTCTGCTTTTGCTGGCTCAAACTCTGCTGGTGGTTTTGTTGCAAGAAGGTTGCTTGGTTGTGCAAAGTGGTCTGCTGCTGGAGGAGGTCAATCTGCTGGTTTTGCAGTTCGCCGAGTTGCTTTTGCAATTGTTGCAGACGCTCGCCAGCCGTCAGTTGCTGGGCCGCTTTTAAAGCCGCCTGCCGCTGCTCAATTGCTGCCTGGTGCTTCTTCATCGTCGCCGTCAGCACAGCCAAATCGTGTTTAACATTGTCAACCGCGGTCGCATTGGCGGCTAGTTGGTCCTTCAAATTGGCCAGCTCATGTTGCTGTTGCTGGTGCTTAACATCCGAGACCGAGCGGCGGTTACGGTAGTCAGCAATCAACTGGGTTTGGTGCAGGATTGCCTGCTGGGCCGCGTCCTTTTTCTTTAACAGGTTTGCCCGGGTACTCTTGAGCTGGGCTAATTTCTCTTCTGCCGCCCCGGTCGCCTTTTGGTACTTGGCCGCCAACTGTTGAGCCTGCTGCAACGCCGTCCGGAGCTTCGTCAACTGGTCGTGTTGGCGGTCATAGCTACGGACAATCCTGGTCTGGTCTAAGCGGTCAAACTGATCCTTTTGCTCCAAGTAGTCCTTCGCCAGGGCGCTCTGGTCCGCCAGGGGTTCTAGCTGGCCAGCGAGTTCATGGATGATATCGCTGACCCGGTTGAGGTTATCCATCGTGGTTGCCAGGCGCCGTTGGGCCGTCGCCTTATTCTTCTGGTACTTAGCCACCCCGGCAACGGCCTCAATAATCCCCCGCCGGTCTTCGGGCTTACCGTTAAAAATCGCGGCAATCCGTCCCTGGGAGATAATGGAAAAGGACTCCCGGCCAAGCCCGGAGTCGATAAAGAGGTCCACAATGTCTTTGAGCCGGACCTTTTGACCATTAATTAAGTATTCACTTTCCCCGTTGCGGAAAAGTTTCCGGCAAACGGTCAATTCAGTAAATTCACTTGCTAGGTAGTGGTCGCTATTGTCAAAGGTAATTGACACCAGCGCCCGGTTTAACGGCGCCCGACTCGCGGAACCATTAAAAATGACGTCAGCCATCTTATCGCCACGTAACTGGCGGGCGGACTGCTCCCCCATTACCCAGCGGATGGCTTCAATGATGTTGCTCTTACCACTACCATTAGGGCCGACAATCCCGGTCATCCCTTCTTCAAACTTAATCGTGGTTTTGTGGGCAAAGGATTTAAAACCATCAATTGTTAATGACAATAATCGCATTCTAATCTTCTCTCACGTTATTTATTAGTTGTGGGCGCGCAGCTTATTTAACGCACTCTGGGCAGCCTGCATCTCCGCCTGCTTCTTTGATGAACCCTGGCCATCAGCAATTACCTGGCCATCCGCCGAGACGTTAACATGGAATTCGGGAGCATTCTCCGTCCCGGTTTCATCAAGCAGGTGGTATTCAATCAGGACATCCCCATCCCGTTGGAGAAATTCCTGGAGGCTGGTCTTGGCATCAACCGCGTGGTCGAACCACCCCATGTCCAGCTTCGGAAAGATTACCCGGCGGACAAACTTCTCCACTGCCGGGCGTCCCTGATCCAGGTAGAGGGCCCCCACAAAGGATTCAAAGATATCACACAACAGGCCAGGCCGCTGACGGGCACCAGCGAGTTCTTCCCCGTGACCCAGGCGGATGTACTGGTCAAAGTGACACTCCTTAGCAAACTTAGAAAAGCTGTCCTCACAGACCATTGCGGCCCGGAGCCGGGTTAACTTCCCCTGGGGTAATTCGGGATACCGCTTATAGATGTATTCGGAAACGATCAGTTCCAACACGGCATCGCCAAGAAATTCGATCCGTTCATAAAATTTCAGGTTCTGCTCCGGGTGCTCGTTGACGTATGAAGCCTGGGTAAAGGCTTCTGCTAATAGGCTCGGATCAGTAAAGTGAATATCAAATTCCTTGGCCAAGTAGTCTTGTAGTTCATCGATCATAGGTTAAAGTCCTTTCTGCTAGTAAAAAACATATATTCTTTCCTATTATACTAAACTAAATCGCTTTGCACAGGCTCTTTAGAAAAATTACAAAAAGATGGGAGTTCGTTTTTCGAAGAAAAGTCAGCCTGTGGGAGAACCCCGTCGACGCGCAGTTAGCCTTTAGGAAGCACGAAGAGGCCTTTAGTGTTCGGATTTTCCGAACGCTAAAGGCCCTTCGTGTACTGCGCTGTAGCATTTTCTCTTTGTGGGGGACTTATGTCACAATCCCACTTTAATAGCGAGCAGCTGGAAAAATGTGTATTCCCAGCCGCATTCTCATTTTTAAACTAGTTAGTTCGTGTGGGCAGCAATGTAGTCAACCACTTCACCAATGGTCGAGAGCTTTTCTGCCTCATCATCAGCAATTTCGGCATTAAACGTGTCCTCGAGTTCCAGGACAAATTCAACAAAATCAATTGAATCTGCGTCTAAGTCGGTCTTTAAGTTCAAATCATCAGTCACCTTGGCCCGGTCAATATCGAAATGGTCGGCCACGATTTCTGAAACCTTGTTAAAAATTTCTGTACGCTTATCATTTTCAGCCATGGTAAATAACCTCACTTTATTAAATACGAACCTTATTTTATTCGTTTTTGTCGTCTTTGTCTACTGATGAAGCCTGGCCAAAAAATTCGACCGTCTTTTCAATAACCCCAGACGTCAGCATCGTGTGAATCTGGGCAATGGTGTTAGTAACCGCCGTGGCATCGGATGAACCGTGGGTTTTAACTACTGGCGCCTTCAACCCGAGCAGGACTGCCCCCCCGTAAGTGGAAGTGCTCATCTGCTTACCAATTTGGTGGAAGACCGGCTTTAGTAAGAGGTAACCCAGTTTAGCCCGCAGTCCCCCGTTAAGGATCCCGTGCTTAATCAAGGTTAACATCATCTTGGCAGTTCCCTCCGTCGCCTTTAGCGCCGCATTCGCGGTCCAGCCATCACTGACCACCACGTCGGCCTTCCCATACAGGAGGTCCCCAGATTCAATGTTACCGACAAAGTTCAGGTCGGCTTCATCGTTAAGGTCTTGCCAAACGGCCTTGTGAAGCTTATCACCCTTATCTTCTTCGGCCCCGTTGTTTAACAGCGCGATTCGGGGATTCTTAACCCCCAGAACGTTTTCGGCGTAGAACTTACCCAAAAAGCCGTACTGGACCAGGTTGTGTTCCTTACTCTCGGCGTTGGCCCCCGTGTCCAGGTAGACAAAACTATGCCGTGCAGAACCTGGCTTGGTAATTGGCAAGACACTCGTCAGCCCTGGCCGGTCGATCCCCTTAATCCGGCCAACGATGAAGATCCCAGCAGCTAAAACGGCCCCGGTATTCCCGGCAGAGAAGAAGGCCTCCGCCTCCCCATCCTTGACCGCCTTAGCTGCCCGGACAATGGACGAATCCTTTTTCTTACGAATTGCCCGGACCGGTTCTTCACCCATGGTGATTTCTTCCGTGGTAGCGACCATGGTAAGTCGTTCACTATTCTTGATCAGTGGCTTTACCTTCGCCGGGTCACCATATAATTGAAATTCAAGGTCTGAGTACTGGTCGCGGGCTTGTTCAACCCCGGCAATGATTGCTTGGGGGGCGTTGTCGCCACCCATGGCATCTACCGCAATTTTCATTTTTCCTTCACTCCTTAATCAAAGTGTGTTTCGAGCTGGTGACGGTGTAAGTACAACACCAGCGGTTGATTCTCATCTTGTTCATCCCAGTGGGGCGTCTTAAGTAGGTTGGCGGCGTCTTCACGGGCAACCTGGAGCATTTTCAAGTCGCCCACCGGGTCCCCAACCTTAAAGTCAGGGACCCCCGATTGTTTGTTTCCGAGGACGTCACCGGCCCCCCGGAGTTCCATGTCCTTTTGGGCCACCACGAAACCATCGTTAGTGGCCACCATTGTTTTCATCCGCTCCTTGCCCTCGTCCGTCTTGGGATCGGCAAGCAGTAAGCAATAACTTTGCCGGTCACCACGACCGACCCGGCCCCGTAGCTGGTGAAGCTGGGCAAGGCCAAAGCGGTCAGCATTGTAAATCATCATCACGGTGGCGGTGGGGTTATCAACTCCCACTTCCACCACGGTGGTCGATACCAGGACCTGGATTTGACCATCCTGGAAGCGGTGCATGACGTCGTCCTTTTCCTCCCCGCTCAGCCGGCCATGGAGGAGGCCCACCTGATAGCGGGGGCCAAAGTACTCTGCCAGCTCATTATAGAGGTCGGTGGCGTTTTGAACATCCAAGGCTTCCGACTCCTCAATCAATGGACTAACAACGTAGGCCTGGGCGCCCGCCGCCAATTGGTCATGCAAGAAATGAAGCGCCTGGTTCTGTTGGCTGACGGTCAGCCACCGGGTTTCAATTGGCTTGCGGCCCGCGGGCAATTCATCAATCACGGACACATCCATTTCACCATAGGCGGTAATGGCTAACGTCCGGGGGATCGGAGTAGCCGTCATTGCGAGGACGTCCGGCTGATCACCCTTTTCACGGAGTCGCTGCCGCTGGTTGACCCCAAAGCGGTGTTGCTCATCGGTAATGACCAATCCCAGGTTGGCATAATCAACGTCATCCTGGATCAGCGCGTGGGTACCAATGACCAGGTTAACATCGCCACTCTTGATCGCCTTACCAAGTTCACGGTGCTGTTTGGCCGTCAGTGACCCGGTTAACAGGCCCACGTGGACGTGGGTACCGGCAAAGACCTTGGCCAGCTTTTCCGCGTGCTGGGCTGCCAGAATTTCGGTCGGGGCCATCAGTGCAGCCTGGTAGCCCGCGGTAATTGTGGCGTAAATGGCGATTGCGGCAACGATCGTCTTACCAGAGCCCACGTCCCCCTGGAGGAGGCGGTTCATCTGGTAGGGCTCCCGAAGATCCCGGCAGATTTCATTGACGACCCGTTTTTGGGCATCTGTCAGTTCAAAGCCGATCCCGGCAATGAACTCCTTTAGTTCGTCATTATGATATAAGATCCGGTTACCATCAGCGTGGCGGTTAGCCTGGCGGATTGCCTGGAGGCGGAGCTGGAATAAGAAGAATTCCTCATAGGCCGCCGTCCGTCGTGCCGCCTGGGCTACCGTGGCGTTCTTAGGAAAATGAAGGTCATGGATCATCGTCCGCCGGTCTAGCAACCGGTAATGGTCACGTAATGGTTTCGGCAGCAGGGTTGGGATTACGTTTTGGTAGTCATCAAAAGCCTGCTTAATCAGTCCCTTTAAGGTGGCTTGGCGGAGGTGCTTATTAACCGGGTAAATGGCGCCCGCCCCGGCCTTCGCTTGGTCACTAGCCGTTACCAGCTTGTTGGCCGTCACCTGTTGACGCTGGGCATCCCACTTCCCCATCACCGTTGCCGGCTGGTTCAGCTTGACCTTCTTTTCAAGGTAGGGCTGGTTAAAGAAGGTCACCAAGACCACTTGCTGGCCCACCTGGATTCGAAAGGCCAGCCGACTGCGCCGGTAGCCAAACCGGGTCAATAGGGGCTCCGACACCACAATCCCTTGGACGGTGACCTTCTGACGGTCCTTTACCGTTGCCAGGTCAACCGGGGTGACATCATCATAGCGGCTGGGGTAATACGTCAGCAGGTCTTCAACCGTGTCGATCCCCAGAGTCGCCAGGTCGGCGACCCGCTTGGGGCCGACCCCCTTAAGGTTACCGACCGCGTCCTGCAAGCTTTTCACGATTATCCCTCCCCTGTACAGAAAAAGGATGTGACCACTGCCGACATCCCTTCTCATGTTTATGTTAATTCACTAGTTTTATTCCACTGAGATTAGGTATGGGTAAACTGGCTGTCCACCGCTATAAATCTGAACATCCAGTTCGTCATCAATTTCTTCCACAGCGGCCTTAATGGCTTCTGCCGTCTTTTCGCTGCCGTCTTCACCATAAAGGATCGTGACAATTTCACTATCCTCATCAAGCATCTTCTTAACCATCTCAATGGCCGTTTCTTCAAGGTCTGGGTTGCTCTCAACGATCTTCCCATCGACAATGCCGAGGTAATCATCCTTTTTAATGTCGCGACCATCAATCGTCGTATCACGGACGGCATGGGTTACTTCTCCACTGGCAACGCTCGCCAGGTTGGACTCCATGTTCTGCTGGTTAGTCGCTAGGTCAGCTTCCGGATTGTATTCCAAAAGTGACGACATCGCTTGGGCAATCGTCTTAGTGTGGACGACCTTCGTTGGAATGTCAACCACTTCTGCCGCCTGTTCAGCGGTCATGAAAATGTTACCGTTGTCGGGAAGCACCAGGGCCTGCTTAGCTCCGCTGTTGTTAATTGCGTCCACAATATCTTGCGTGCTGGGGTTCATGGTCTGACCACCACTGATGATGTTGGTAACACCCAAACTCTTCAATAGCTTGATTACCCCGTCACCAGAGGCCACCGCAATCACTGCGGTTTCGGGTTGATCATCTTGGTCCGCCAGCTTAGCCTTTTCAATTGGGGTTGGGGCTGCACTGGTATCAGCATCAGCGCCCCCATCGTTTTCCATGATTTCTTCTTGTTGCCAAACCATGTTGTGGATTTCGATCGTTTGGAGGTCCCCAAACTCTTGGCCCCAGCTCAAGACCTTCCCCGGGTGCTCAGTGTGCACGTGGACCCGAACAACCTGGTCGTCATTTAAGACCAGCAGGCTATCACCCAGCTTGGCCAGGTAATTGTAGAAGGTGTCATAGTCAAACTTTTGCGTGACTTGCTTACCCTTCCCCAATCGAACAAGCATCTGGGTACAGTAAGTGTACTTGATGTCAGCCGGGTCCAACTTTCCTTGGACACTTTGGTGGTCCATGGCATTAACCATCTCATCGACTTCGGCCTGGTCAGGCTGGTAGTCTTCACCCTTAGTAACTTCCTTACCGCTCAAGGACTCATCAAAGGCTTCTAAGACATCAACCAGCCCTTGACCACCGGAGTCAACAACCCCGACTTCTTTGAGGACCGGCAGCAATTCCGGCGTCTTTGCCAGAGCCGTCTTACTAGCCTCATAGATAGCGTGGACCACCTCTAGCAAGTCGTCGCTTTCTTTGATCTTGTTCAAGCCTTCCTGGGCTGACTCCCGGACAACCGTCAAGATCGTCCCTTCCGTCGGCTTCATGACGGCCTTATAAGCCACCTTGGCCCCATTGGCGTAAGCGTCAACAAAGTCCTTGGTCGTTAAGACGTCCTTGCCGGCAGCCCCCTTGGCAAAGCCCCGGAAGATCTGTGAAAGGATCACACCAGAATTACCGCGGGCCCCCATCAGCAGTCCCTTCGCCAGAGCCACACTCAAGTCACCGACCTTATCGCTCGATGCCTCGCGTTCATACTTGGCACCGCTGGCCATTGATGACGCCATGTTAGTACCCGTATCACCGTCCGGAACGGGGAAAACATTCAAGGAATTAATGAAATCCGCCTGCTGGTTTAACTTATCAGCGGCGGCCTGAACCATCTTACCAAATTCAAGGTTTGTAATTTCTGTTACAGCCAATTAAAATTTCCTCCCGTGCTCCAAATTAATCTTCTGTTGACCGGACGCCTTGTACGCAGACATTGACGGCATCGGCACTGATCCCTAGAATCGACTCCAGGTTATACTTAACCTTGGATTGAACACTCTTTGATACTTCTGAAATCTTCGTCCCGTAGCTGACGATGATGTTGACGTCCACCACGATACTGTTATCTTGCTGGCGGACGACCACGCCCCGGTTAAAGTTTTCCCGGCGGAGGATCTGGTTGACCCCATCGCGGACTGGGTTCCGGCTTGCCATTCCAACAACACCGTAATTATCAGTGGCGGCACCACCAACAACCGTTGAAATCACATCGTTGTCAATGTCGATTGTTCCAGCCTTTGTCTTAATTTTAACTGCCATCGTCATGGCCTCCTTGTTAGTATATCAAGCTTTTATTTCTTTTTTTAGCTAACAATATCATAGCATAGCACACCAATAATAAAAAGTAACCCCTGTTCAAAGTAGTTAATGGGGTTGACTATTTGTAATAAAAATAAGCCGTCCACCTAAATGGACGGCATCATTTTTAATTAAACCCGAGTCACTTTACCGGACTTTAAGGTACGTGCTGAAACGTAAACCTTCTTTGGCTTACCGTTAACCAAAATGGTTACCTTTTGCAAATTAGGCTTCCAGCTACGACGACTTGAGTTAAGGGCGTGAGAACGCTTGTTACCAAAGCGCGTCCGTTTACCGTTGATAAAATCTTTAGCCATTGGTGATACCCTCCTCTTTAATTCAGTATTATTTCACGCAATTACTGCGATATAACTCACCTAATTAATTTACCATAGCGTTTCCGACAATGCAATAGTTTTCTTTCAAGTATTTTTCCTTGACAGCTATTACAAGGGCAGGTCACGGCACTGGATGACCGCCACCACTCCAGACTTAAAGGCAAAGTGGTTGACCGCCGCCGTAAACTCGTTACTGGTCCAGGAAAAGGGGATCGTGCTAGACCAGTCTTTTAATGGATACTTCTCATCAGCGAGGGTCAGGCCGGTCACCGGGGTCAGGTTACAAAAGGCCAGGTACTTCATCCCCGCTTCCTTAGTGACCGCATACGAACCCGGCCGGTAATAAGTCACCGTATTCCCCCGGTCTAAGAGGCGGATCCGGTCGAGGTAGTCACTAAAGTCGCCCTGCAATGGTAAGAAGAGGTTAGCCAGCAGGTGGTCAAGTCGACCGCCCGTCGCACCGAAGAGGTCAATTTGGTGGGGCTGGTACTTATCAATTGCCAGCTTAAGCCCCAGTTGGGTATCCGTAAAATCCTTGGCTGGTGGAAAAACTTCGATGTCCGTTAACCGTTGCCGCAACTGGTACATTTCGGCACCGGTGGTGGAATCAAAGTCACCAATCGCGATGGCCGGCTTAATTCCCCATGCCAAAAGCAAGCTCGCCCCATGGTCAACGGCAATCCACGTTTCATCTTGCCGACGTTGGACCTCTTCGACGGGAATCAGCTCTTTTGGGCCCCCGACCAATAAGTTTACTCGCATTGCCTTTCCTCCTTAAATTAAAAGAAGCTGGAAAATGCATTTCCCAGCTTCAATCGGATATAACTACTTAGTAGCGTCCCGTAATTCTTCCACCCGTTCAGCAGGGTCATCAGCGTTAAAGACGTAGGAACCGGCAACGGCAACCGTTGCACCGGCCTTATAGCAGTCAACAACGGTCTTGTTGTTAACCCCACCATCGATTTCGATGTCAAAGTCGTAGCCCTTTTGCTTCTTGATTTCGTTTAGTTGGGCGATCTTTTCAACCGTCTCTGGAAGGAACTTTTGACCACCGAAGCCAGGGTTAACCGTCATTACTAAGACTTGGTCAACCATGTGTAAGACTGGTTCGATCATTGCCACTGGCGTACCAGGGTTAATGACTACTTCGGCCTTAACGCCACCGTTCTTGATGATTTGCAGGGCCCGGTGAATGTGTTGGGTCGCTTCAACTTGAACACCAATAATGTCCGCACCGGCATCGATGAACATCGGCAGGATGTGTTCAGGGCTTTCAACCATCAGGTGAACATCCAGGGTCATGTTAGTGATGGGCCGGATAGCCTTCACAAAACCGGGGCCGTAGGAGATGCTTGGTACAAAGGTACCGTCCATCACGTCAATGTGAAGGTATTCGGCACCCGCCTTATCAACCTTTTCAATGTCCTTTTGTAAGTTTACGTAATCAGCACTCAAAATTGAAGGTGCAACCTTAATCATTCTAAATTCCCTCATTTCTTATAGTTTGGCTTCTGGTTGGCGATTAGGTCGTGGAACTGAACATAATCGTCATACCGACTCTTCATGATTATACCATGTTCCAAGGCATTCTTCACCGCACACTGGGGCTCTTTTAGGTGCAAGCACCCGCGGAACTTGCACCCGCTAGCCAGGCGCCGCATCTCTGGAAAGAGCTGGGGCAGTTCTTCAACGGTCATCGTAAAGGTCTCGTAAGAAGAAAAGCCGGGGGTATCCGCAATCAAAGCGCCATCAATGTCCAGCAAGCTAACCTTCCGGGTTGTGTGCCGGCCCCGCTTTAGCGCCTGGGAAATTTCACCCGTCGCTAAGTTTAAGTCTGGGGCCAGGTGGTTCAGTAGGGTCGATTTACCAGCCCCTGTTTGGCCCATCATCGTGACTACCTGACCACGCAACGAATCCTTTAACGCCGCCAGTTGGTCGGCAGCAAAGGGGTCGCGGTTAAAGAAGACCTGGTAACCAACCTGCCGGTAACCATCGGCAATCGTTTGTAGGTCAGCCAGCGCGGTCATTGACAAGAGGTCGACCTTAGAAAAGAAGATTACCGGGGTAATTCCCTGTTCTTCCAGGCCCACCAGCTGGCGGTCCAATAAGTTAGCGGAGAAAGCCGGTTGGGTCGCCGCGGTCACCACCACCGCGACGTCGACATTGGCAATTGGTGGCCGGACCAACCGATTACGGCGGTCTAATACCTTAAGTAGGTAGCCGTCACTCGTCGTCGTGGCCGAAAACTCGACCCGGTCACCGACCACTGGCTTAATTTTCTTGGCACGAAAATTCCCCCGGCCCCGGGTTCGGTAAATCTTGCCATCAGCTAACACATCGTAAAAGCCACTCAATGATTGTTGAATAATTCCGGTTTTCACTGCACACCTCCAAGTCTAGGCAGTAATGTTAGTCGCACTCGCGATCGTCCGGCCGTTGCGAACCACCCGGTAGGCGCCCATTTGACCAGGCTTAAGCGTAAACGGCACGTTGACCGTCGTTTCCTGGTTAATCGTAATATCTTGGTACTCCATCGTCAGGTTGTGGTTAGCGTCCCGGATGTAAATCTGCACCCGGTTCTCCCGCTGGCCACCATTGCCATCAAAGGGAACGTTAATCTGGATGTTTGTCGTCTTGGTCTGTTTGCCCGAATTAGCCAGGGTAACTGTTAAGGTATCGCCATGGTTCAAGGTCTCACCGGCCTTCGGTGTCTGGCTAATTACGTGGTTGGTTGCGACCGTCTTAGACTTCTTTTCCTGGGTAGTTAACTGAAGCTTGTGTTCGTTAGCGAACTTTTGGACCACGCTAACGTCTTGGTTGCGGAAGTCAGGAATCTTGATCTCCTCTTTACCCGCACTAACTTCAAAATCGATCGTGTCACCACTAGTGGCAACGGTCGTCCCCTTACTATGGTTTTGCTTAATAATGGTCCCCTCATCCACCTTATCGGAGTGGACGCGGTGTTCGTGGACCACAAAGCCCTTGTCCCGCAATGCAGAAGCAACAGAATCATAGTCATCACCAACGTAATCAGCCATTGACATGCTCTTAACCCCAGTGCTGACTTTTAAGTCAACGGTCCCGTTGATCCGCTTCTTAGAACTGGTATCTGGGTCGCTGGAAATCACCCGGTTTTTAGCAACCTGTTCATTGTTAACCCGGGTAATATTTCCTACCCGTAAACCTTGACGGCTTAAAACTTGTTCGGCCTGAATCGGCGTCTTACCAGCAACATCTGGTACGATCACCTGGCGGAACATAAACCACCAAGTGGTGATGGCTACGCCAATGACCAGCACCACCGCAATCCCAGCAAGCCAGTACGGCAGAAAACGGTGCTTAGCCGGGGTCGCCTTGGCGGTCGTCGAATCATCAGTATCATCGGCAGCGGCCACCTTTTGGTCGTCAACCGTACGGACCTGCTTGGCAATTTCCGCCACGGATAAGACCTTCGTCTTGCCATCGTCACACTGGGCGTGCCACTTTTCTTCGCCCGCCCGCTGCGGGTCAAGGCTCGTGGACAGGTCATCTGCCATCTCACGAACACTTGCGTACCGGTCATGGGGGCTCTTAGCAGTCGCCTTTAAGACTACGTTCTCCAGTGCTTGGGGAATCTGCCCATTGACGGTCCGAACGGAAGGGATATCCTCCCGGAAGTGCTTAAGGGCAATTGAAACGGCCGTCTCGCCTTCAAATGGCACCGTCCCGGTCAATAGTTCATAAAGAATAATTCCTAACGAATAAATATCGGATTGCTTAGTGGCCACACTGCCCCGCGCCTGTTCTGGCGAAAGGTAGTGGACAGACCCCATCAAGGTGTTGGTTTGGGTCAGTGTACTTTGCGAAGTCGCCACCGCAATTCCAAAATCAGTAATTTTTATGTTTTTATTAGCATCAATTAAAATGTTCTGCGGTTTTAAGTCACGGTGAATAATGCCGTGCGCGTGGGCCGTCTCCACTGCCGACAGGACCTGCCCCATAATATCAACCACTTGGGGAAGCGGAATCGGGTAGTGTTCCTTAATGAAGGCCTTTAAATCGGTCCCCTGAACGTACTGCATTACCATGTACTGGAGGCCGTTATCTTCGCCCACATCGTATACACCAACAATGTGGGGGTCATTCAACTGGGTCGCCGCTAACGCTTCACGATGAAAGCGGCGCTTAGTGTCGGGGTCATCCCGCAAATCTAAGCGCAGCAACTTGACTGAGACATCGCGATCTAAAACCAAATCATGAGCTAAGTAAACATTTGCCATTCCGCCCTCACCAAGGGAACGGATAATCCTGTATCGATTACCAATTGTATCTCCAGGATTCATACTCAACCCTCCTGGCTCTTATCATTTAGTCCAATTAAAACGGTAATATTATCAGGACCCCCGGCTTCGTTTGCCATCGTTACCAACCGCTGACACTTAGTGCTAATTGCTTCGTCCGCTTCCAGGACTTTTTTAAGCACTTGCTTATCAACCGTCTTGAATAGGCCGTCAGAACACATCAGCAACTGGTCAGCACTGTTGAATTTAAAACGATTTACTTCAATTCGCGCATCTGGTGAAATGCCAATTGCCCGGGTAATAATATTGCTTTGGGGAAGTTTTAGCGCTTCCTCCTCGGTAATATCACCGTTTTTCACGAGTTCATTTACCAAGGAATGGTCGATGGTGACCTGGGTCATCACCCCATCATGAAAGAGGTAGCCCCGACTGTCACCGATGTTGGCGACCACGAGGGTCTTGTCAAACGCAATCGCGGCCACCATGGTCGTGCCCATCCCTTGATAAGCAACTTTTTCTTTTGATTTTTTTAGAATTTCATCATTAATTAGTTGAACTTCACGGGCAAACCACCGGATCGCCTCCAGTGGATTCTCCGGTCCGTCCTCAATAAAGCGATGACCGAGTCGTTTAACCGTCATCTCAGCTGCAACGTCCCCACTCCGGTTACCACCTATTCCGTCGGCAATCACCACTAGTTGATTCCCGCGTTTATCGGTGAACCCGGCCACCCGGTCCTGGTTTTGCGACCGTTGGTGACCAACATCTGTTTGATAAGCAACTTTCATCTTAGTGCTAATTCCCTTCTACAGATTACGTTGGAGACTACTGATAAAGAAGCCATCAGAGCCATAGTCAGATGGCAAAATAGTCAACGTTTTTGAACTGCGATCATCTTTTAACTTCCGTGCTGTTGTTGTCTTTAACAAGCTAAAGTCAGGGTGGTCAGTCAAAAAGTCTTGAACGGTCTGATCATTCTCCTGCTTTAAAATTGTGCACGTACTATATGTGATTATACCGCCTTTTTTCACTTTTGGGGCAACTGCAGCTAAAATACTTTTTTGAATTTGGTGTAAATTAGTGCTATCCGCCAGCTTCTTCGTATAGCGGATCTCCGGTTTCCGCCGTAAAAGTCCCATTCCGCTGCAAGGCGCGTCAACTAAAATTTTATCAAAAGTCTCGTCAGCAAACTCCTCAGTCACCCGGCGGGCATCCAATGCATGGCTAAAGACCCGGTCAGCAACATGGAGGCGGGCGGCATTGCGGTTAATCAACCGGGTCTTGTGCTGGTGAATATCGAGGGCGTCAACCTGGCCACCCTGGTTTGGATCTAGGCGGGCCGCAATTTGGGTGGTCTTACCGCCGGGCGCGGCACAAGCATCTAAGACCCGGTCGCCCGGCTGGACATCCATACTATCAACCGCCAGCATCGCACTTTCATCTTGGATCGTCACTAGTCCCTGGTCAAACAGGGGGGAGCCAATCACGCTACCCTTAGTAATCACGAGGGCATCCGGGACCACCTGGCTTTCTTGGAATTCAACTCCACTAGCAGCCAGCTGGTCTTCAACCGTCGCCAGGTCCGTAACGGCCGTATTCACGCGAACCACCAGCCGGGCGGGCTCGTTAACCGCCGCCAACACCCGCTGGGCCTGCTCATCCCCATACTGGGTCAGGAGCTGTTCAACGATCCATTCAGGAACACTGTACTTAACCGCCAGGCGCCGGTGGTGGTCCTTGATCTGGTCAACATCCGCAAGCCCCTTCCGTAAGATTGCGTGCAGCACCCCGGTCACGAACTTACGAATTCCCTGGCCACCACGGTGCTTGGCAATTTCAATTGACTCGTTCGTCACGGCCCAATCCGGCACCCGTTCGAGGTAATGGTACTGGTAAATCGACATCAGCAGTAGGGTTGCCACCCAGGAATCCAGTTGCCGGTCCTTGACGAAGGGATCTAGCCAGTACTCCAGGGTTAACTGGTGCTGTAAGACACCATAAACCAACCGGGTTGTCAGGCGCCGGTCACTATCGTTGAGGTGGTGTTTAACAAGCAATTGGTTAAGTTGCAGGTTGGAGTAAGCCCCGTTTTGGCGCACCCGGTCAAGGGCCACTAGCGCAACTTCACGGGCAGACATCTGTTTAGTCATCAGTTACTGCTTGGCTCCCTTCTTTTAAGTCCTGGTGGCCGTTCAGGTAGGCAGTAATGTCCATCGCCTGCTTACCGGCGGGCTTGAGGCGGTTAACCTGGTAGGTCGTCCCCTGACCGCCGGCTAAGACCAACTGGTGCTTAATCGCCCGAACTACCTTGCCGGGGGCCAGGTTCGTCTGTTCATCGAGAGGGGTGACGTCATAGATCTTTGTCCGTAAACCATCAATCACCATGTTACCTAATGGTGCTGGCCGCAAGCCCCGGACCTTGTTGTCAATCGCTTGGGCTGTCATCCGGTAGTCAATCCGTTCCTGGTCCGTGCTGATGTTAGGAGAAAAGATCACCTGGGATTCGTCTTGGGGGGTCGCCGTGGCCGTGCCAGTAATCAAGTCGGGCAGGGTTTCCAACAATAGGTCCCGGCCCAGGAGGCTGAGCTTTTTAAACATCGTTCCGTTATCGTCATCCGCTTCAATCGGGATGGCCCGTTGTGCAATCACGTCACCAGCATCCATTTTCTTAACCATGTACATGATCGAAATTCCCGTTTCTGGATCCCCATTGATGATGGAATACTGGACTGGTGCCCCACCACGGTACTTAGGGAGCAGGGAGCCGTGGACGTTAATGGCCGCAATCTTGGCTGCTGCTAATAGCTTGCTGGGTAAGAATTGACCATAGGCCGCGGTAATTAATAGGTCCGGATGCAGGTCAATAATCTCCTGCATTTCCGGGCTCTTACTCAGCTTGGCGGGCTGTAAGACCTTAATATCATTTTCCACGGCCAGCCGCTTAACGGGGGACGCCGTCAAGACGTGTTTCCGCCCAACCCGGTGGTCTGGTTGGGTCAGCACTGCCTGAACATCATATTCGGGATGGTCGATCAGGCTTTGTAAAATCGGTACCGCAAACTGGGGGGTACCCATAAATACGATTGAAGTTGTCATTTATCTCATCCTTTCACGCTACATAAAGTACTGGGGGTCCGGGTCAATGCTGACTTGCACGTCCTTGAATCCCTTGCTCTGCGTTTCTTGTAAAATTTCTTCCAGCGTCGCATGCAACGCCGGGTCTCGTTTGTATTTAATCACGATTTGGTAGTAGTAACGGCGCTTCATCCGCGCAATTGCCCGGGGGGTCGGCCCCAAGATGATGGTCTGGGGTGCCAGGCGCTGGTGGAGTTTTTCCTTGATGTGAGCCATTACCCGGGCCGCCACCGCCTCTTCTGGGTGACTCGCCATTAACCGCACGGTGTAGTAGTACGGTGGGTAGCTGGCCTGGTGGCGGAGACTCATCTCCTGGAAAAAGAAGCGGTCATAGTCATTTGCCTGGGCGTCACGAATGGCGTAGTGGTCGGGATTGAAGGTCTGGATAATTACTTGGCCCTGCTTATCGGCCCGCCCCGCCCGGCCACTAACCTGGCTAAGGAGGTCAAAGGTCCGCTCGCTAGCACGAAAGTCCGGCAGGCCTAGGCCGGTATCGGCATTCAAAACCCCGACCAAGGTGACGTTGGGAAAGTCCAACCCCTTGGCAATCATCTGGGTACCCAGTAAAATGTCGGCCTGGTGGTCCCCAAACTGCTTGAGAAGCTTTTCGTGCATACCCTTCCGCCTAGTCGTATCCACGTCCATCCGAATAATCCGGGCCTGGGGCATCAGCTGGCGGAGTTCTTGTTCCACCTTTTCAGTTCCGGTGCCGTAATAGCGGATCCGCCGGCTATGACAATTGGGGCAAACCTGGGGAATCGGTTCTTCATGACCACAGTAGTGGCACTTCATCGTCCGGGTGTCCATGTGGAGGGTTAACGAGATGTCACAGTTCGGGCACTTCAAGACCGTCCCACAATCCCGGCACATCATAAATGAGGAAAAGCCCCGTCGGTTCAACATCAAAATTGACTGCTCACCACGGGTAATCCGGTCGCTCACCGCTTGAAGGAGCGGGCGGGAGAAGTTGCTCTCCCCGCGCTGCTTGATCTCGGGACGCATGTCGACCACCTGAATTGGCGGTAGTGGCTGCTTGTTAACCCGGTGGGGCAACCCCAAGAAGCGATAAACACCCTTCAAGGCCCGGGCCCGACTCTCCAAACTCGGGGTGGCCGAGCCGAGCACTACCGGGGCCTGGTGGTACCGTCCTCGCCACTTAGCGACTTCACGGGCATGGTAACGGGGAGCCTCGTCTTGCTTGTAGCTGGACTCGTGTTCTTCATCAAGGATGATTAACCCCAGGTTCTTCAAAGGGGCGAACACCGCGGACCGGGCCCCTACCACGACCTTGGCCGCCCCCCGTTCGATCCGGCGCCATTCGTCAAATTGCTCACCGTTTGACAAGCCACTGTGGAGAACCGCGACCTGGGAACCAAACCGCCGTCGCACCCGGTTCACAATCTGGGGGGTCAGCGAGATCTCAGGTACCAGCATCAAAGCTGTCCGTCCCTGGGCTAAGGCCTGGGCAATCGACTGGAGGTAGACCTCCGTCTTACCGCTACCGGTAACCCCCTGTAAAAGAAAGGTGGCCGCCTGCTGGTCCTTAACGGCAGCATTAATTTGGTCCACCGCCACCTGCTGGTCATGGTTGAGTTTCAAGGCCGGCTGGAGGTGGTGGTCATCAGGTAGGGCCGCTTGGGACTGGGGTCGCCGGTAAACTTCCACCGGGACCTTCTTTAGCCAGCCCTTCTTCGCCCCCTGGTTAAAGGTGGCCGCCGAAAGCTGGGCCACTCGTTCCGCCTTCTTTTGAACAACGGTCTGACCACCAATGCTTTGCAAATACGAGAGCAGACGGTTCTGGGCGTGGGCATTCGGGTGTAGTGATGTCCGGGCCTCCTCAAGTTCTTCGAAGCTGAGGAGGGGGGTTATGCCCATCACCGTCTTGGCCCGGGCCCGGTTTTCAACCTGGTAGTCAATCCGGATCTTCCCCGCCCGTTTGAGCTTCAACAAGCGGCTGACCGCCGTCGGGTCATCGGCAAAATCCGCATAATCACGGGTATCACGACCGGCAAACAAGTCAAAGTAGTCCTGTTCCGGTAGTTCATCGACCACCCGGACAACACGGTGGGTCTTCCCCTTAAGCAGGTTTGGCAGCATGGTGTATAGGCAGGCAATCCAAAACGAATAGGTCGTATCCGCCAGCCACTTGCTTAACGCCAGCATCTCCGCGTCCATTACCGGCTGGAGGTCCATCACGGCCTGGATCGGTTTGAGTTTTCCGCCGTAGTCACTGGCGTCGGTAAAGCCCACCACGAAGCCCTGGACCTGGCGGTGACCATTGCCAAAGGGTACCACGACCCGCATTCCCACCTGCAACTTTTGTTCCAATGCTTCAGGGACCTGGTATGTATATGGTTGGTTGGTCTGCATTGTCGGCACATCAACTACGACCTGCGCCAATTCTGCCATCTAATCACCTGATTTCATCATTGTTGCTATCTGCGTCACTAGCTTGGTCGCTACCCCATCCTTGGACATTTCGGGCCACTGGTCGACTGCCTGGTGGGCCCTGAGGATCGTTACCTGGTCGCGGTCACTACCAAAGGCCCCGTTTTGGCCACCGACCGCATTGGCGACGATCATGTCGGCACCCTTGCTGGCTAGCTTCTTTTGGGCATTGGCAAGTAGGTTCTGGGTTTCCGCGGCAAAGCCAACCACCAACTGGCCCGGGCGCTTCTGGTCCGTCACCGTCTTTAAAACATCGGTTGTTTCCGTCAGGGTCAGCTGCCAGTCGGCCCGGTCCGCCGCCTTCTTTACCTTTTGATCCGCTGCTTGGGTAGGCCGAAAGTCGGCCACGGCTGCCGCCATTAGCAGGGCATCCGCCGCCGAAAACTCACGCTGAACCGCGGTTAAAAGATCGGCAGTACTTTCGACCGGGACCACCGTCAGCCGTGGCGACTGCGGGAGCGGAACGCTAACCTGGCCAACCACCAGAGTGACCGTAGCCCCAGCAGCTAGGGCCGCCCTGGCTAGGGCCATCCCCATCTTCCCGGATGACCGGTTACCGATGAATCGGACGGGATCAATCGGCTCCCGGGTCCCCCCGGCCGTTATGAGGATCCGCCGCCCTTGTAAGGGACCATTAGCAGTCAGCATGGCCTGGACGTCAGCAACGATCGCCGCCGGTTCTGGCAAGCGGCCCTTGCCCGCGTAACCCTCGGCAAGCATTCCCTGGGCTGGCTCAATAATCGTGACCCCATCGGCTTGGAGCTGCTTAAGGTTCCGTTGGGTCGGTGCGGCCGCCCACATGTGGCTATTCATTGCCGGAACCACTATTTTTGGCGCACTGGTTGCTAACAGGGTTGTCGAAGCGGCATCATCGGCGAGGCCATTAGCCAGCTTAGCAATTATGTCGGCCGACGCCGGAACTACCACGGCCAGGTCAGTCCAGTCTGCTAATTCAATGTGGGGGATCGGGTCCTGGTCAGTCCACAGTGACGTCAACACTGGCTGCTTCGTCAACGCCGCTAAGGTTGCTGGCGCCACCAGCTTACAAGCAGCCGCCGTCATTACGACCCGGACCACGTGTCCTTGCTTTTGCAGACCGCGGACCACCTCAATCCCCTTATAAGCAGCAATACTCCCAGTTATATATACGGTTACCTTCGCCATTTTCTCACCCCATCGTTAAATTAAATTCACCATTTGATTATAACATCGGTGGATACGAAAAAAGGCTGAAAAAGCTGCACTTCTCCAGTCTCTCATCACTCGTATTTACGTGTTTTCTACTGACTAGTCTTGTAAGTCTTCTGTATGGTTAGGGTCAATCGTTACCTTATCGGCTAAGATTTCTTCTAAGGCCTTACCAACTGACTTACTTGACTCGTAGTGTTCCAGCAGTGGCGCTGCCCCGTTATCGAGCTCGTGAGCCCGCTTGCTAGCTAACATAACCAAAGAGTAACGGGAATCAATCCGCTTAAGTAACTCATCAACTGATGGATAAAGAATCATTTTTCTGAATCTCCTAACATTTCAAGATAACGTGGCATTACCCGAGGAACCCGCAACCGTTCCGTCCGGATAATATCCTTAATTTTTTCAACCGCCCGCGGTACTTCGTCATTAACCACCGCGTAGTCGTAATTTTGCATCATTTGGATTTCACCGAAGGCCTTGTGGATCCGCTTATTAATGACCTCCATACTGTCGGTCCCCCGGTGAATCAGCCGTTGCTTCAACTCGTCAAGGTCCGGCGGCGTCAAGAAGATGAAGACCCCATCCGGCACTTTGGAACGAACCTGCATGGCACCATTAACTTCGATCTCCAAGAAGACGTCCTTCCCGGAATCCAAGGTTTCATTTACATATTTTAATGGGGTGCCGTAATAGTTGTCAACATACTTTGCGTATTCAAGCATCCCACCAGTCTGGATGTGGTGTTCGAACTCCTCTTTTGAGACAAAGTAGTAGTCAACCCCGTTGACCTCACCGGGCCGCGGCTGACGCGTGGTCATCGAAACTGAATATTGAAAATCATTATCATTTGAATCAAAGATTGCTTTTCGGACCGTTCCCTTACCAACACCAGAAGGTCCCGAAAGGACAATTAACATTCCACGATTTACCATCTTGTAACTCCTATCCAAATTTTAACGTATTACTACTATAATGCACTAACTAGACAATAAAATCAACTCCGGTCCCCGGGCAAACACCATTAAATTTGTGCTTGCATTTTTGAACAAATGTTCGTATACTAAGAGTGCAAACAAACGTTCGGAGGGTGACACCATGCAACAACCAAAGTCATATTCAATCTTCAAGGAAACTCCCCAGCTATTGACCCGGGTGATCGGCCAGTTGTTTGACGACAAGCCGATCCAACAGCCCGACCACGCCCGCATTACCCTACTAAATCCCCAGCCGGCCTTCCAGCGGCGGCGCTTTTTACGGCAGGCCGTTGACCAGCATTACCAGGTGACCATGCAGGTGGTGCCGGCTGGCCAGGATGGCTATCCGGAAAACATTCATGGCACCGTCAAGGCCTTGAGCAATGACAAGTACCTTCTTTCCAACCATAACGTAACTTACGTGGTCACCTTTGACCAGGTTCGTTACATCATCCACGACAAGTAATCCTTGTGCCGGGCAGGCAGCCACTGGTAACTAAGAGGCCTTTAGTGTTCAGATTTTTTCGAACGCTAGAGGCCTCTTTATATTTTTCTTATTTATCTTCCGGGTGTGCCATCTGCAACAGCTCCTGGGCGTGTTCTTTGGTCAGCTTCGTTACCTTTTCTCCTGAAAGCATCCGTGCCAGTTCGTTGACCCGCTGGTCGGTGGCCAGACTGGTTACGGTCGTGGTGGTCCGTTCGCCATGGACCCCCTTCTTGATTAGGAAGTGGTGCTGGGCTACCGCCGCCACTTGGGGCAGGTGGGTAATACACAGGACTTGGGAATGAGCCGCGATCAGGCGGATCTTATCCGCAATCGCCTGGGCCACCCGGCCGCTGACCCCGGTGTCCACTTCATCAAAGATAATACTCGTGACCCCTTCGTTGGCCGCAAAGATCGTCTTCAGGGCCAGCATTACCCGGGACAGTTCACCACCCGAGGCAATTTTAGCCAGCGGACCCATTGATTCACCGGGGTTAGTCTGAATGTAGAACTCGACATCGTCAATCCCGGTCGGGGTGAATTTGGTGGTCCCGGTCCGCTTAGCGAAGTGCACTTCAAAGTCGGCCTTGGCCATGTACAGTTCAGCTAATTGCTGGTGGACCCGTTTGGCCAGCTCGTGGGCTGCCCGTTGCCGGACCTGGCTCAACTGTTCACCGAGCGTCAGCAATTCCTTTTCGGCCGTCGCTAGCCGGTCTTCAAGGTCACTGCTCGAGTCGGCGGCCGCTTCCATGGAGTCAAGTTCCTTTTTGATCTTTTGGTAGTAATCCAAGACCTTGGCAACCGTATCACCATACTTATGCTCCAGGTCGCCGATCAAGGTCAGCCGTTGGTCAATCTCTGCGAGGCGCTGGTCATCAAATTCGAGGAGGTCTAGTTGCTGACCCGCCTCGTTGGCGACATCTTGTAGGGCGTAATAGGCATCATTTAAGGACTTACTGAGGGAATCATACTCATCATCAAACTCGGCAATCCCGTTAATGGCCTCCATTACCGTTGCTACCCGGTCCAGCACCGGTGCCTCGCCCTCATTAAAGGTCGTCACCGCCTGCTGGAGGGCGTTATTAATTTGCTGGAAGTGTTCCAGCCGGTCCCGCTCGCTGGTCAACTGTTCTTCTTCACCGGCCTTGAGCTGGGCCTCACCAATTTCGTTGACCTGGTAGCGCAGCATGTCAAGCCGCTGGGCCCATTGCTGCTCATTGGCTTGTTTCTTATTAACCGCGGCCTTAAGCTGCGTGTAATCCTGGTACAACTTCGCATACTTGGTCAGCAGGGGTTGGACATCGTGGGCCGCAAACTGGTCTAACATTCCGCGGTGCTTTTCGGGTTGAAGGAGTTGCTGGTGCTCATTTTGCCCCTGGATATCAACCAGGTAGGCACCGATCTGCCGTAGCATCGTGGTGTTAATCAACTGGCCATTGGCCCGAATCGTGTTGCGGCCATTCCGGTGAATTTCCCGCATGATGATCAAGGTGCCGTCCTGGTGATCAATTCCTAGTGCATCCAACCGACTGATTAGTCCGGGGTCCTTAGTCAGGGTAAACTGCCCCTGGAGGCGGAGCTTTTCTTCACCCCGGCGAATAAACTCTTGGGATCCCCGGCCACCGGCAAGCAACCCGACCGCGTCAATAATAATCGACTTTCCGGCCCCGGTCTCACCGGTTAAAACCGTCATCCGGTCGGCAAATTCGAGGTTCAGGTGCTTAATAATCGCCAAGTTATCAATTGTTAATTCTTGCAGCATCGCGTCACCCCGCCTACTCCGCTAGTCGCTTTAAGTATTGGGCTAGTTCTTGGGCCCCCTGCGCAGAGCTTGAAACCACCAGGACGTTGCTGTCATCACCGATGGCCGTAAAGACGTCCTGGTTTTTTATTTTCCGCATCAAGTTGGCAACAACCGGGCCATTCCCCGGCCGCACGTCCAAGGCCAAGAACCGGTCACTGCGCTTTAACTGGAGCAGGCTGTCTTGAAGAGTGCTCTCTAACTGGTCAGTCTCGTCGTATTGCCGGGTTGCCGGCATGGCGTAGCGGTAACCACCACCCGCCGCCGGGACCTTAACCAACTGCATTTCCTTAATGTCCCGGGAAATGGTCGCCTGCGTTACTTGCAGACCTAAGTCGTTCAGCTTACGAACCAGGTCTTCTTGGCGTTCAACACTTTGGTCAGTAATAATTTCCCGAATTTTCTTTTGTCGGTCGACTTTTTTCACAAGTGACCCCACCTTTCTTACTTTTGATTCAACTCCCGGTCAGCATTGGCAATTACCTGGTCAATATCCACGCTTGGTGCCATGGTCCCCGCCTGGTCGCTTAAACGAAGGTGGACCAGGAATTCCATGTTTCCCTGTCCCCCCTTGATTGGGGAAAAGTCCAGGCCCAAGACGTCAAAGTGGTCCTCCTGGGCAAAGGCAAGCACTTCGTTTAAAACGGCCCGGTGCACCTGGTGGTCCTTAATGATGCCGTGCTTGCCGACGTGCTCCTTGCCCGCCTCAAACTGGGGTTTAATTAATGCCACCACTTCACCGCCCGGCTGGAGGATTCCTGCTAACGGTGGCAGGATCAAGCGCAGGGAGATAAAGGAGACGTCAATTGAGGCAAAGGCTGGTTGGCCATGGGTAAAGTCGGCCAACTTGCTGTAACGGAAGTTAGTCTGCTCCATCACCACCACCCGGGGGTCTTCCCGCAGTTGCCAGACGAGCTGGTTGGTACCAACGTCCAGTGCATAGCTTAACTTCGCCCCGTTTTGCAACATCACATCAGTAAAGCCACCGGTCGATGAACCGATGTCTAAGACCACCTGGTCGGCAACACTAATGTTAAAAGCCTTCAGTGCCTTAGCTAACTTAAGGCCCCCCCGGCTAACGTAGGGCATCTTGTGACCCTTCATATGGAGAGTGGTGGTAACCGGGATCTTTTGGCCGGGCTTGTCGAGCCGTTCATTGTTCTTGCCCAGGATCTCGCCGGCCATTACGGAGCGTTTAGCCTGTTCACGTGAGTCAAATAGGCCCTGCTTCACGAGTAAAACATCAACACGTTCTTTTTCCATAGTTCTTTTCCTTATAATTTAAAATACGCTAAAAAATCATCATAGGCAGCAAATGACTTCCCCGTCACCCGGGCCAGTTCAGCCTGGGTGCGTCGGGCACTAGCCAGGGCCTGGTGGAGCTGGTCTTCAGCACCCGCGACCCCGAGTAAGCCCGGGTAGGTATTCTTCTGCTCGCCGGCATCCTTGCCCACCTGCTTACCCATTTCGGCGGTCGTGCCCACCACGTCCATCAGGTCATCATAGATCTGAAAGGCCAGACCATAGGAATCGCCAAACTGGACGAGCAGTTGACGGACCGGCGCCGGTTGGTCGGTAATGATTCCCCCGGCCAAGACGGCGTAATGGATTAAGGCCCCCGTCTTTTGGCGGTGCAGGTAGCGGAGTTGGTCAAGTGACAACCGGTGTCCGGTATTTTCAATGTCACGGGCCTGGCCAGCGACCATCCCCGCCGGACCGGCCGCCTGGGCTAATTTCTTCGTCAACTCAACCCGGACCGGGGCCGCAAGCTGGTTGTCACTAACCCACTGAAAGGCCAGGGTTAATAAGCCATCGCCGGCCAACGTCGCCATTCCGGCCCCAAACTTGCGGTGATTCGTCGGCTGTCCACGGCGCAGGTCATCATCATCCATCGCCGGAAGATCGTCGTGGATCAGCGAGTAGGTATGGAGCAACTCCAGGGCAGTAGCAGCCCGCATTACGTCCGCGGTCAGTTGGCCGCCCAGGGTCAGGACCGTTGCCAACGTCAATGTTGGCCGGAGGCGCTTCCCCCCCGCCATCGTCGAATAGGTCATTGAAGCGGCCAGCGTGTCCTGGTCAATGTCTTTCGGGAGGTTGGCCGCCAGGTAGTCGTCGACTCGGGCTTTTAACTTTGTTAGTGATTCCACCATTGTCGCCCTCTCACCTAGTTTTCGCTGCCAAAGCCACGGTTGCCACCGCCGTTGTTGCTGGGGTCGTCCGTCGCTTTTTCATATTCCTTTTCTTCGCCATTATCATCAATCAAATGGCCCAGCGTCTTTTCGGCACTGGTTAGCTTCTGCTGGAGCTGTTTAGAGAGTTTGATTCCCGCTTGAAACTGCTCAATCGCTTCTTCGAGGGGAACGTTACCCTGCTCAAGCTGGTTCACGATTTCTTGCAGCTTCGTCAGTTGGTCTTCAAAACTTGGTTCTTTACTTGCCATTATTTTTCTCCTTAATATCCGTAATTGTTACCGCCACGTCACCATCGGCAAAGTGAAGTAGCATCTGGTCGCCAGTCTTTAATTGGGCCGCCTGGTTGACGACCTGGCCGTCCTTGGTCACATAGGTGTAGCCCCGTTCCATGATCTTCAGCGGATCGAGGGAGTGCAGCTGCTGGACCAGGGCCTGCAGCTGCTGCCGGGACTGCTTGCTCTGGGCCTGGACGGCATTTTGCAGGCGAGTCGTCAACTGGTCGATGGCCGCCTTCCCCTGGTCAACTTGTCTCCTTGGGGAATAGGCAACCAGCTTATTGCTCAACTGCGTTACCTGGTTTTGGGCATCGATCAAGCGGCGCTGCTGGAGCTGGTCCAGCCGCTGGGTCAGCTGGTCCACCTTCTGGGCGTAGTTTTCGTACAGGCGGGTGGGCTGCTGGAAGATATAGCTCTGGATCAACTTCGCCAGCTGCTTTTTGTCAAAGTCAATTTGTGATTTCATCACGTTGAAAAGGCGCTGTTGAAAATCTTGGAGTAGCATTAACGTGTCGTCCAAGCGCTGGGGCGTCGCTAACTCCGCGGCAGCCGTCGGCGTCGCAGCCCGTTGGTCGGCCACCAAGTCGGCGATCGTCGTATCGGTTTCGTGACCCACCGACGAAATCACCGGCAGCTGGCAGTCAGCAATTGCCCGGGCCACGACTTCTTCGTTAAACGGCCAGAGGTCCTCGATCGAGCCCCCACCACGGCCGATGATCAGCGTGTCAAAGTTACCCAGTTCATCGGCCCGCTTAATCTGACGGGCAATGTCAGCGGCAGCCTTTTCCCCCTGGACAACGGTGGGGAACAAGACAACCTGGGCAATCGGGTAACGGCGGCGCACCGTGGTGTTAATATCACGGATCACCGCCCCGTTCAGGCTGGTCACCACCGCAATTCGTTTGGGAAACAACGGGATGGGCTTCTTGGGTAAGGCGAACAGGCCCTCGGCACTTAGCTTCTTTTTCAACTGTTCATAGGCGAGGTATAAGGAGCCCACCCCGTCTGGTTCCATCGTATCAATATAGATCTGGTACCGACCACTACGTTCATACAGGCTCACGTGGCCGGTCACACACAGCTTCATCCCCTCTTCAGGGGTAAACTTAACCTTGCTAAACTTGCTCCGGAACATGACGGCATCAATAACCGCATTATCGTCCTTTAAGCTAAAGTACTGGTGGCCACTACGGAGCCGGAAATTGGAGAGTTCCCCCGTCAGGTACACCTTTTGCAGGTACGGGTCCCGGTCAAACTTTAGTTTTAAATACTTGGTTAGCTGGCTAACCGTCAAATATTTATCCCTATCCATTTCGTCTCCATTCTGCCAGGTCGACGGTTTGTTCCATCAAACTAGCAATCGTCATTGGGCCAACCCCACCGGGCACCGGCGTAATCATCTTTGCCAGTGGTTTAACCGCATCGAAATCCACGTCGCCGGTTAGTTTCCCCGACGGCAGGCGGTCCATCCCCACGTCAATCACCACGGCGCCCTTTTTGACCGCGTCGGCACCAATAAAGTGGGCAATCCCGGTCGCAACGATGAGGATGTCCGCCTGCTCGGTTAGCTGGTGGAGGTCCTGAGTATGCCGACCCGCCATCGTCACCGTCGCGTTGGCATTGTTTAACAGGGCCAGCAGGGGCTTGCCGACCAGGATGCTGCGGCCAACGATGACCACGTTGGCCCCAGCGAGGGGGACCTCATAGTGGGCAAGGATCCGCATAATCCCGCGGGGGGTGCAGGCAACTGGGTAGTGACCCGGCTGGTTGGCAAAGAGCTTGCCCAAGTTGCTAGGGTGCAGCCCGTCGACGTCCTTGTCTGGCCGGATGGCATTGGTAATGGTTACCGCATCGAGGTGGTCAGGAAGGGGCTCTTGGACAATGATGGCGTCAATGTCATCATCAGCGTTGAGCTCCTTAATGGTCCCGAGCACCGTCGCCTGCTTGACGTCAGTGGGGAACCGGTACAGGTCTGACTTTAACCCCATCTGCACCGCCAACCGGTGCTTGTTGCGGGTGTAGATTTGACTGGCGGGGTCATCACCAACCAGGATCACCGCAATCCCCGGTGTAATCCCTTGGTCCTGCAGTTCCGCAGCCCGTTGCTGGGTCTGGGCGTTGACCTTTTGCGCCAGTTGCTTACCATCGATTAATATTGCCATCACATTTCCTCCTCAAGTACCACCTATTTTAACATAGGACAGTGTTGGCCACGGCCAGTTGTAAATAACGGCCGGAGAAAACGATGTCCTTTTCTCCAGCCGATGTTTTATAGTTGATTATCTTTTTCAAATTTACCAAGCGCACCGTTGATGAATTTTCGTGATTTATCATTACTGAAAGTCTTGGCTAATTCCAGTGCCTCGTTAATGGCGACCGCGGTCGGTACTGCGTCCACATATTGCATCTCGTACAGGGCCAGACGCAGGATTATCAAGTCAGCCTTAGCCAGCCGATTAATCGTCCACCCACTAGCCAATACCGCACTGATCTGGTGGTCCAGCGTCTCCTGGTGGTCACTGACGCCGGTCACCACCTGCTTAACGTAGGCCGGAATCTCCTGGTCATCATGGTGAGGGATTGATTGATATACCGTGTCCAGGTCTGCTTCAGGGTTTGTCTGTAAGGCAAAGAGGACCTGAAACGCCTCTTCACGAATTGCGTGCCGAGTCAAACTCATGCTTAGTCATTACCTCCATCATCTTCTGCGTCGTCGCCAAATAAGTTGTCGGGGTCCACTTGTTGTTCCGAATGTGGAGCCACGATCCCCTTCACGTGGACGTTGACCTCCGTCACTACTAGGTCCGTCATCAGCGTGACCTGTTGCTTGATCCGCTTTTGAATCTGGGCCGCCACCTTTGGTACTGACACCCCGTATTCGACAAATACGTCAACGTCAATTGACAGTTCATCGTTATCGCTAGTCAGCTTAACGCCGCGCCGATGTCCGGACCGGCCAAGCAATTCACCAACGCTGTTGGCAAAGGAGCCGTACATCTTGGAAACACCATCAACTTCGCTGGCGGCGTAACCAGCAATAATTTCTAAAACCCGGGGCGCAATTTGAATGGTCCCGAGGGATTGGTCATCATTTAAAATAATTTTTGATTCTTCTGGCATCTTTAACCCTCCATTAACCTTTTGTCGAGCTAATAATTAGATCGTCATTGACAAACGCCACTTATATACCCTATCTATTTTGCACTAATTACCGGTAAAAATCAACGGCCATCACCTAGCAAATGGCAGGGTAACCGTCATCGGTACCTGGTGGTTGTACCAGTCATGCACGACCAGGTCTAGGGAAGGCATGGTAAAGCTGCCAAAATCAACCGCCTGCGCATCCGCCAGTTTGCGGGCCAGTGCGGTCGGGTGCGCCAGGCGCTGACGAAAGCGGACCACGGTTACGTGACCCGAAATCGTCGGGTAGCGTTCTGCCAGGTCCAGTCCAGCCGCTGGAACCGCCTGGCGCAGTCGTTGGCGAAGCGTCGTTAGCGCCGGACTATAGAAGCCCTTGACCATGATTGCCCCAGGGCTCACCACCAGTCCCTGGAAGTGCCAGTGGGGCGCGGGCGCGGCTGCTACGAGGTCGGCCACCACCCGCTGGTAGCGGGCAAAGGTTGCCGGACTAATTTGCTGGTCCGGCCAGGCCGCGAGTAGGTCCATCACCGTCACGTGCATGTCCGCGGCGGGATAATAGTACTGGTCGGGCGCCAGTTGGGCAAGTGCTTGGAGGTAAAATTCAATGTTGCGGCAGACATGGGCGGGCAGCCGGCCCAGCAAGGTTAACCTCAGTCGCGTGTCGTGGGCACCTGGTAATAAGTTGGGGTCTAGTTCTTCTTGCCCCGTCGCCAGGGCCGCCTGGCCACGTTGGTCGATTTCTTGGTACAGTTTTCCTAACGCGGTCATGCTAATCACCCACAATCACGAGGTCGGTCGGCGCCGTGGTCAGCACCTGCGGACCGCCGTGGGTAACCACGACGTCGTCTTCAATCCGGACCCCACCTAGTTCGGGGATGTAGATCCCTGGTTCGACAGTAATCACCGCATTATTTACTAGCTTGACATCGGGGGTGCCAGGACCATAGCTGGCGGGTAGCTCATGGACGGCGAGGCCAATCCCGTGGCCCATCCCATGGTTAAACTCGTCACCATAGCCGGCCTCATCAATCAGGCTCCGGCCAGCCGCGTCGAGTCGGTCGCCACGTTGCCCAACTTTGACCTGGTCAATTACCGCTTGGCGGGCCGTATTGACAATTTGGTAGACATCACGTAGCTCGGGGTCAATTGACCCCACCCCAAAAGTACGCGTCATGTCGGCGGTATAGCCATCGACAAAGTAGCCAAAGTCAACCGTCACGATGTCACCATCAGCGATTAATTTGTCACTGGCCGTCGCGTGGGGCTTAGCCGAATTGGTACCACTGGCGATAATGGTCGGAAAGGCGGCGGCACTCGCGCCGTGTTCCTTCATCCAAAAGTCAAGAAGGTTAGCCAGGTGGCGTTCACTGACCCCCGGTTGCACCTGGTCCAGCAGGTAGTTAAAGCCCGCCGTGTGCAAGTCCGCAGCTCGACGGAGCTTAGCTAGCTCAGTACTGTTCTTGACCACCCGCATCTTTTCGATCAGGTTGGTAAAGGGTACCAGATCGGCTACCATCACTTCGTCCAAAACGTCGTACAGGAAGTAGGATAACGAACTTTCGTACCCCAGGACAGTAATTTTCATCGTCTGGCAGATCCGGTTTAAGTCGTCATAATAGTCCTGGCTAATTGCCGCAACCACCTCGTCACTGTCAAATTCTTGCAGTGCCAAGGCATAGCGGGCATCAGACACGATGATGGCCCGGTCGGTCGAGACCAGCAAGAAACCGTCACCCGCCAACAGGTGAAAGCCCGTTAGGTAGTATATGTTCGTCGGGTCGGTAACCAAGAAGGCATCCAGGTAGAGTTTCGCCAGCCGCCCCTGTAATCGTTCAATGCGCGTTGTCATTTCCTGCTCCTTATCTTAAAATACATTTAAAATAATAAAGAGGCTGGGAAACCAGCCTCTTTTTGCTTTATTCGGCAACTGGGTAAACAGATACCTTACGCTTGCTGCGGCCCATGCGTTCAAACTTAACAACACCGGCTACCTTAGCGTATAAGGTGTCATCGCCACCACGGCCCACGTTTTCACCTGGGTTGATGTGCGTACCACGTTGACGGTAGATGATGGAACCAGCAGTAACCATTGAACCATCAGCAGCCTTAGTACCAAGACGACGACCAGCTGAGTTCCGACCGTTAGCAGTGGAACCACCCCCCTTGTGGTGGGAGAAGAATTGCAAATCCATAATCATAGTTGTTCACCTCCAGCAATGAACTTTAGTTTAACATTTTAACTTCAATGTTATCTGGATAACTCTCCTGGACATCAAGTAGACCATTCATGAGAGTATTCAGGAGGAGCTGACTATCATGGTCGACTCCCAGTTGGGAAACTTTCAAGAGCCCCCCGTTTTGATTATCGCTCTCCACTGCTGGCTTTACTTGAACGAGGTGCTCAAGGCCATTAACGGTGGAGATTGCTAAAGCCGATACCGCGGCGCAGACAATGTCTTGGCCATACGGGCCAGCATCAGCATGACCGGTAATCGTAAATTTGGTGATTCGCTGATTCGAATCTAACGTAAAGTGTGCCCGAATCATTGTCTCACCTCCGCATTAAGCGTTGATCTTGTCGATCGTAACCTTAGTGTATGGTTGACGGTGACCTTGCTTAGTGTGGGTGTGCTTCTTAGGCTTGTACTTGAAGGTAACAACCTTCTTTTCCTTACCTTGCTTGTCAACAGTACCTTCAACAGCAGCACCATCTACGAATGGAGTACCGATCTTGGTATCGTCGCCACTTACTAAAACAACCTTGTCAAAAGTGACCTTGTCACCTTGCTTGGCGTCAAGCTTTTCAACGAAGATGGACTTGCCTTCTTCAACCTTGTATTGCTTGCCACCAGTAACGATAATTGCGTACATATTGTGCACCTCCTTAATATCTAAGACTCGCCGAATCAAGCAGCAGTGCTTTGAACTTGATAGCGTGCGGTTGTAGTTGTTGGTTCACAAATACAACGTTAGTATGATAGCAAATTTCCCATTAAACGTCAACCATTATCAACAAAAAGCGAGCCTTCACACACGGTTGAACCGGTGCGAAGACTCGTCTAAGTGAGCGGAGTAGCTAAGACTCCCCTCACTAGCAGGTCAAACATCCTCTAAGGCTGAGTCTTTTCCGCCGACGAAAAAACCAGCGATAGCGACATTGGCACTGTTGAATTGATTAAACATTTTTTCGACACTCTGGGTCATGTAATGGGCGGTGTAAATCATCCCATCCATTAACCAGTGTCGAACTAAACCAAGAAATGCTGAATCAATAAAAGAAACTTGCAACTGAAGAGGAACTGAAGACTGCTTTTGACTATCACTCACAGTTTCATAATAATCGGTTAAACAGTTCGCCAAACGATCATACATCTGCTCATAGAAGAAGTCTGTCTTTTCACTATTTAACAGAACATCAAAAACGTCGGCGTTGTTTTCAATGTAGCGAAAAGCCTTATTTACAGAAAATACCTGCACCGTTCGCTCCGTTGACAAACTCAAGTCACGACTATCTACCATTACTTCGTCAAAGAAGTCATCTAAGATCTCCTTGATCGCAGATTTAATAAAATCATGCTTATCCTTGTAATGGAGATAGAAAGTTCCGCGGGTGATGCTGGCAGTTTCTGTAATCTTCTGGACGCTAATGTCTTCAATTTTCTCACGTCGCATCAGATAAACAAGGGCCTTGCGCAGACTATTTCTAGTTTTGATTACGCGTGGGTCTGTCTTGTTAACAGACATAAACCATCATCCTTTCATGCTCAGCTTCAGTTCTACTCCCTTCCATACTTCTACTAATTTAAAGTATAGGTTCATCAGCCAAGCTTTGTCAAACAATTGACAGCATTTCTTCAATAAATGTTTTAATATTGGACTGCCAACTGTTGACAATGATTTACAAGCAATTATATACTGGAGTTTGTCTGGAGCGGTAGCTCAACTGGATAGAGCATCGGTCTTCTAAACCGAGGGTTGAGGGTTCAAGTCCCTCCCGTTTCATTTATAAATAAGGATTACATGTTAACAGGGGTACGCTGCAAGGTGGCGTACCCCTGTTAGTCGTTAATCGACCAAATTTGCACCGCACCCCAACCTCCATTGCACGCAAAAAGCCCGCGAAGGTGGCATTTCTGATCTGCCATCTCGTGGGCTTTTCGTTTCGTTAACGATTAGTTACGAAACTCGCTGATTACCACAATTAGCTTGTGGAATCATTATTGGTCTTCGCGCTTCTTCTTTTTCAGTCCAAGCAAACCAAAGATACCTGCTAAGGCAGCTAAGCCGACACCGACAACTGGCTCAGCATTGTGGTCAGTATTACCAGTTTGTGGCAATTGGTTAGCCTTTTGGTGATTATCGTTGGTAGTTACCTGTCCAGGGGTAACGACTGCATCCGGAATGTTGGTATTGGCACCAGGTGTGGTTGGGTTAACCGGTGCCGTTGGCATGGTTGGACTCGTTGGCGGGATTCATTGGGTTCGTCGGGTTTATTAAGTTTGGCGTGTAGCTAATGTTGATCGTTTGGTCCTTGGTATCGGACGTTACCGTCTCAGAATCAACCTTAGCTTGGCTTGGCGTGTAACCCAGAATTGCTGACACATCGAACTCATCCCAACTACCAGTCGACCAGCCGTCCCAAGTGGTGGTACCCGTTACCAGGTCCTTAATTCCGGTCCTGGTCAGCGTTACCGTCTGCTTAGTCGTTGTGACCTGACCATCAGGGCTTGTGACATTGATTGTCCGCGTGATTGTCTTACTATCAGTGACTTTCTCAGTGTTATGAGCAAGTTCAACGATAATGTCCTGATTACCATCAGCCTTAAACGTGTAAGTCTTAGCTGGCGTGTTCACAACATGGTAGTTAGCTGGAACATCCAAGTTAACATCGACGGTTTCACCGGTCTTACCAGTTAATGGCACTTGCTTAATGAACTGATTACCATCTCTGTAGATAACATTGATGGATTGGTCCTTAGCCGTGTAGGTAATATCAACCGTCTGATCCTTGGTGGCGGACGTTACCGCTTCGGAAGCAACCTTAGCCTGACTTGGCGTGTAGCCCGGAACAGCTTCTGGCGTGAACTCGTCAAACTTACCACTCGTCCACTTAGCATCTGTGATCTCACCGGTTACTAAGTTCTTTGTACCAGTCATCTTCAAAGTTACGCTTTGCTTGGTAATTTGGTCCTTACCATTTGGCAAGTGTTCGATAATTGTCCGGGTGATCGTCTTTTGATCCTCAACCGGTTTGGTCTGCGGTTCAATCAGGATTACCGTCGTGGAGCCATCGATCTTCACCTTGGTAGGAACATCATTTACCGGTTGCCAGTTTGCTGGAACTTCTGGCGTAAATGAAACATCAGCGCCTTGTTTACCAGTAACGGTTTGCGTATGGATAATATGACCGTCCTTATCCTGGTAACTGATAATCTGCTCACCGTCTTGCGGCTCTGGAATCTTAGTGTAGGTGATCGTTACCGTGGTGTCTTGCGTCCCGCTATTGACAGGCATCTGCGCAACCACACGTTGACTTGGCGTGTAGCCCGTTGGAACTTCTGGCGTAAATTCATTCCACTGGCTAGTCGTCCAACCATTCCAGCTGGTTTCGCCAGTTACCAAGTCCTTGATTCCTGTACGTGAGATCGTCGCCGTTTGCGTCGCGGTCTTAGTACCGCTTGGCAGCTCTTCCACAATCGTCCGCGTGACCGTGCGACTGTCGGAAACCTCAGCGATCTTGTGCTTGATCAAAATCGTGGTTGTGCCACCGGTAATCTTGATCGTGCTTGGAACACCATTAACTGGAGTCCAATTCTCAGGAACTTGTGGAGTAAATGGAACATCCTCATCCTGCTTGCCCGTTAAGGTTTGCGTGGTGACAACATTGCCATCTGGGTCAACGTAGTGAACTACCTGCTGACCATCCTTTGGTCCTGGAATTGAGTTGTAGGTAATGTTGACCGTTTGATCAGTCATACCATTCTTAACCGTTTCTTGGGCAACCTCAGCTTGGCTTGGTGTGTAACCATCAATCTCTGCTGGAGTAAAGCTATCCACCACTTACCGTAAGTTACTTCACCAGTGACATCATCGTAAGTGGCGTTACGATAGATATGAGCATCCTGGGTGATGGTCTTAGTCTGGCCATCCGGTGTCGTGACGTTAATCGTCCGGGTGATCGTCTGGTTCAAGTCACTCTTGTGGGCACCATTGATTACCTTTCCGGTTGGCGTCTTACCGTTTTCTGGAACCGGATCAGTATGTGGCACTGGAGTTGTATTGTGTTCGATCTTAACCGTAACCGTTGGAATACCATCCGGAGTAGCCGTGACCGTCTTCGGGATATCTTGACCTGGCACAATCTTCCAACCTGTTGGAGCTTCTGGCTTAACATTAACTTCTTCATCGGTCTTCCCGGCAAGTGGTGTAGTACCGATTTCCTTACCTGAATCATCAACATAAGAGATCTTACCAGTTTGGTCGCGCCGGTAACGGGTGTCATTATCAGATGCTAATTACTATTCAGTATACTCTTGCTTAGCCGTGGCCATCAGTGTGTGGTAGGCCGTGCTAATTTCTTCCGTAGTGAAGCCAAAGTCCACCTGTCCTACCTTCAACCAGAGGTGCCAGGCGTGGCGGAAGTCTTCCTGCCGCCGGGTAAAGTAGGCACTATTTAAGAAGTTCTTGACCGCTAGGTACTCACGGTTAAGGTCGGCCAGTTTGGTCTTCTTGTCCGCCGTTGCCACCCGCTGCCATTGCTGGTCGTCTAGGACCACCAGGTGGGTCCACTGCCGCTTGGCACTCAACAATAAGAAGAGTGCGAGCGTCCGCACGTAAACCGTCAGTAGTTGGTCCCGGTCAGCTTGGTAATCCGGGTGCAAGACGTCTGCCCACCCCGCCGTCTGCGCAAAGTCACTGAGCTGTAGGTCTAATTGAACATAGATCGTCTGCAGGCGGGCGTCAGGGCCGAGTAACAGTTCCTGGGCATCATCAACCGCTAGTTCGAGGTCGATGATCGCGTGCAACATGGGGGTAATATCTAACTGATTATTGTTGGTCATCGTGCTCCCCTTCCTGCTGGTCACCGTCCGGGGTAAAGACCTCAGTTGGTTCCGCATAGTCGCTAGTCGCTTCTTGGTCATCACCGGCCAGGACTAGCTTGTCCGACCGGACCGCCAGTGCCTCCCGGTTGGCCAAGAACCACTTCCGAATTAGGTTGTAGTGCAAGAGGGTATCGAAGAAGGAAACCTGTGACGACGGGTCCTGGACTGCAAAGAACCATTGCTGGCTGTAGTCATCCGGATCGAAGGCAATGTCAAGCTTGATCCCCTGGTCTAATACCAATTCGGCCCCGTTATTGCGTGGTAGGTTCATCAACATGTAGTCATTCTCCGCTGTCGAGACGAAAAGCCGGTCAATTACTCGCAGGTCCAGTTCCGGCTGAACCAGGTTAAAGTGCTGACCATTTTCGGTATTGAGGATCCCGAGGTTAATCGTGAAGTCCAAGTCCGCCTTTAGTTCTTCGGCAAAGGCGATCAGCGGTTTAACCGCGTCCCGCAACTCCAGGTCGGTATGCTTCTTAAGCGCCCGGACAATGAAGTAGTTAATTAGGGCCTGGTTGTTAAACTGCATCAACCGGTTGGTCAGGTCCAGGTAGAAGAGCGGTTCCTGCTCACCCTGTTCGGTGAAGGCCGCCTCACCACCATCAACCGTAAATTTAAAGGATTCCTGGTCGGCGACCGAGTCGATCCGGGCGATAAATTCATGGCGGGCGTTTTCACTAATCTTGACCGCGTCAATCCCGTGCTTCTCCAATAACCGTCCCATGAAAATCAGGTAGTAGTCTGCCGCCTGATAGTGCTGGGGGAAGTTGATGAAGGCGTTGGCCAAGTCTAGCTTGACGAGCGCGGTCGTCGCCGTCAGCATCTTCTCGGCCGCGTCGTTCTGTGCCAACTGGTCTAATAGGTCAACGTATTGCTGGCCGAGCTTTAGGACGTCTTTAAATGAATCCGACAGTGCAGTGAGTTGTTCGCTTGGTGAGCTGATCATCTTATTATTGTTCATCTGCACTCACCTGCTTTTCTTCCTGCTTACCGCCAGCCAGACTAGCCAGGTAATCCGCGTACAGGTTGCGGTTAGCCAGCTCAAAGTCCTCAAAGCTGCCGAAGGTATCCACGATGCTCTTTTGTTCGTAGCTTAAGATGGTATTTTCCTTAGAAAGTGACAGGACCACCTGGTCGTTTTCCCGGATCGTCTTGTTAGCAGTCCGGGCCTCCTGCTCCTCATCTTCAATCTTTTGTAGTTGGTCGACCAGCTCCTGGCGGGTCTCCTTGTTCTTACTTGATTCAAAGATACTCGACCGGGAGTTGACCTCCTCGAGTTGGGTCTCGATCGACTGGCGCCGCTGTTCCCGGGCCGCCTGGTTATCAATCAATGCTTGCAGCTGGTCATTTTGCTCGGAGATCTTTTCGATCCGGTCACTGTTGTAGCGCTTATTCTTACGGGCCAACTCAAAGGACTTGGCGAGCTTTTCATATTCGGCCTGGTCAAAGGAGAAGCGGACGTTTAACACGTCGAGCTCCCCAAACTGCCGCCGGTCCCACCAGTTACCAAAGTAAATCCGGTAGTGACCGGTCTGGTATTCTTCGTAGTAAAAGAAGGGGTAGGCCTGGCCCAGGTACTTGATCAGCTTAACGCTGAGGTAGTTACTCAACTGGTCCGCCAGGTCGTCAACGAGGCTCATCACCCCTTCGTCGTTTGGCTGCTGCTCCCGGTGTTCGATTTCCTTGGCGTAACGCCGGTTATCCAAGAGCCGGTAAATCTCCCGGTCATGGTGTGCCGCCACCGCCTGATTAAGTTCTTGTAGGTACTTAACCTTCGTGGCGACCCGGTGCTCAATTAATGTACTGATATCAACCGCTTTGTTTCCATGTTCTTCATTCGCCATAAAGCACTAACTCCTTGTCTGCAATCACTAGCTTAATAGTAGCTGAAAATCCCGTTAAACGATTAATCTTTGGCAAAAACTTTATAATTGCTTAATTATTTACTAAAACTATTTTTACACATTTCACCCTTTTTGCAATAGCACGGTTCCAACAATTTACTGGCAAATGCTAAACGGCGACCGGAAAATTGTAAAGAATTTATCACGTTTTCTAACCAACCTTGGCAATTCTGACTGGTTGAACTATAATGAACACCAACAGGTGATTCACCTGTTACTTAATGGAGCGTTTCGAAAAGAGGCGAAGTTAACTATGGCATTAAGTAAGCAAGAACGTAAGGAAATGGCTCGTAAGGCCATGGAAAAGCGTGGGAGCAAGAAGCCTGATGGCTCTGGTTTCGCAAAGCTTGACGAAGAAGCCAAGAAACTGAGCGACTAAGCTTTTTGAAGCAATCCGATTTATTAAAGCGGCTGGTTTCAGCCGCTTTTCCTGTTTTAAAGAAGCTGGGAAAAAGCAGCAGAGTGCTCCGTATGGCTAGAATAGGACGATCGTTGGCACGGTACGGGCCAATGATTGTCCGCAACTAGACACTAGGAGCACGCTTTTTTCCGCGATTACTGTGTAATATTTAAGAAAGCAGCCAATCAATGACGTTCCACTGTTCAATTCCGTTGTCGTTGTACTTCCCCGGATCTTCCGTCAACAGGATTTTGCGGAAATTATCATTAATCTTTTGCAGGCCACGAACTTCCCGTTGGTATGTTTGCTCATCCTTTACCGATAGTGAAACCTGGTAGTAAGTCTTAACACCATTTTTTATTGTGATTTCAAAAAAAGACACCGGACGGCGTAAATCCGTTCAGTGTCTTTTTACCTATCCTACCCTTCAACCGCGTCGATCATCCGGTCGAGCAGCTTGATGTCAGTGTCCTTCGGGTAAATAGCCATGATTTCATAAATTTGTGGTGCAGAAGTGGCACCAGTGAAGGCCAAGTTTAATGGGAAGTAGAGGTTCCGGCCCTTAACACCGGTTTCCTTACCCACTTCCTTGATGGCTTGGCTGTAGTAGTTCACGTCCGCCGGACCATTAACCAGCTTATCCTTGAGCCTCTTCAGTACCGCCAGAACGTCTTCCTTAGCGAAGTCGTCATTGTCGGTGATTTGGTCATAGTTGAAGTGCTGGTCTAAGACCGTGTAGTAGTCCCAAGCGTAGGCGATTACCTCTAACAGCTTGTCAACGTCGCGTTGGTGAACGTGGATCGTCTTCTTGACGATGTCTAAGCACTGGTCTTCTGGAACGCTTTGCAGGCGCTTAGCTTCTTCCGTCTCGCCTTCCTTGACCAATTCCATCGTCCGCTTGGCCAGTTCATCAACGTCCATCTTCTTGATGTATTGGGCGTTCATCCAGTCCAGCTTCTTCTGGTCAAAGTAAGCCGGGGCCTTGGACATCCGCTTCGGGTCGTAAACCTTGATCAGTTCATCCTTGGAGTAGATTTCCCGTTCGCCAACTGGGGACCAACCCAGAAAGGCGATGAAGTTGAAGATGGCTTCTGGCAGGTAACCATGCTTCTTATATTCATTGATGAATTGCAGGGTATCCTTATCCCGCTTACTGAGCTTCTTCCGCGTCTTCGGGTTGAAGATCAATGGAATGTGGCAAAATACCGGGTGGTCCCAGCCGAGGGCCTCGTAAATGGCCATTTGCTTAGGGGTGTTGGAGATGTGGTCAGCACCACGGAGCACGTGGGTGATGTCCATCGAGTGGTCATCAACAACCACGGCAAAGTTGTAGGTTGGCATCCCATCGCTCTTTTCGATGATGAAGTCCCCACCAAGGTTGTCGGAGTTAAAGGATACGTGACCCCGGGCAATGTCATCCCATTCGTATTCGTGGTCCTTAGGGAAGTGGAAACGGATGGTTGGCTTTAAGCCCTTAGCTTCCGCGGCTTGTTGTTCTTCTTCGCTCTTACCATACCAACGGCCGTCGTAGTGCGGTGCTTCACCGTTAGCCCGTTGCCGTTCACGCATTTCCTTTAATTCTTCTTCAGTCGTGTAGTCCTTGTAAGCCACACCCTTGTCCAGCAGTTCTTGGATGTACTTGTGGTAGATCCCCTGAGCGTTCCGTTCGCTTTGCCGGTAAGGTGCGTACTTTGGATTAGGCTTGTTCGGCCCTTCGTCCCAGTCAATTCCTAACCAGTGCAGGTTTTCCCGCTGGCTGTCTTCACCGGATTCAACGTTCCGCTTGGTATCGGTATCTTCAATCCGCAATACCATTGTCCCGTTAAAGTGCCGTGCAAATAAGTAGTTAAACAATGCCGATTGGGCATTCCCAATATGCAAGAAACCAGTTGGACTTGGTGCATACCGAACTCTGACCTTTTGATCCATTATTACGATTCTCCTTTAGTAACTAGTTAGCGACCATAAAAGCCGCTAGTTCAACAATTATCATTTTATCGGAATGTGCTCATTTGTCAATGCGGGTCGACAATGTCTTTGACTTTCACCGGCCCCGCCCCAGTATCGCAAAAACGCCCGCTCCAGTCCCGGCAAAAGGCTCAACAAGCGTGAGGTGGTTGCCGAAATGCTGGACGGGCGTTTTGAATTAGTACTTAATTACTAATACTCTTCCATGTAACGCTGGCGTTCCCAGTCCGAAACGTGCTGGCGGTAGGAATCGTATTCACGGGTCTTGGCTTCCATAAAGCTATGGTAGATGTGGTCACCCATTGACCCCTTAACCACTTCGTCAGCGGCCAGTGACTTCAGGGCGTTGTGAAGGGTATCCGGCAGGTTGTGGATGTCCTTTTCCTTCCGTTCCGCTTCGGTCATTTGGTAGATGTTTTCATCAACTTCATGGATGGGGGGCAGTTCGTCGCGTAAGCCATCCAAGCCGGCTTCCAAAACGGCCGCAATTGCCAGGTAAGGGTTGGCCGATGGGTCCGCGGACCGTAGTTCAACCCGGGTCCCCATCCCGCGGTCACTTGGAATCCGGATCAGAGGTGACCGGTTGGAAGTGGACCAAGCAACGTAAACCGGGGCCTCATAGCCTGGTACCAACCGCTTGTAGGAGTTAACGATTGGGTTGCAGATGGCAGTGTAACTGCGGGCATGCTTCATCAGGCCCCCCAGGAAGTGGTAGGCCGTTGGGGAAAGTTGCTTGCTGTCATTGGCATCGTAGAAGGCGTTTTGCCCATCCTTGCTAAACAAGGACATGTTCAGGTGCATCCCGGACCCGTTGATCCCGGAAAGTGGCTTGGGCATGAAGGTCGCGTGGAGGCCGTACTTCTTGGCAATCGTCTTCACGATCAGCTTAAAGGTTTGGATATTGTCCGCGGCTTCCAGGGCGTTGGAGTACTTGAAGTCGACTTCGTGTTGGCCAGGGGCAACTTCGTGGTGGGCCGCTTCAACATTAAAGCCCAGCTTTTCTAACGCCAGGACGATGTCACGGCGGCAGTCCTCACCCCGGTCGGCCGGTTCCATGTCAAAGTAGTTTTCCTGGTCGTTAACGGTCTGGGTGGGGTTTCCTTGTTCATCGGTCTTAAAGAGGAAAAATTCGGGTTCGGGGCCGATGTTGAAGTCCTTAAAGCCCATGTCTTGCATATCATGAAGGACCCGCTTCAGGTTGTTACGGGGGTCCCCAGGGAATGGTTGACCATCAACCAGGTGGACACTGCAGATTACCCGGGCAACCTTCCCATGTTCAGCTCCCCACGGGAAGACTAGCCAGGTCGCCATGTCGGGGTAGAGGTACATGTCACTCTCTTCGATCCGGACAAAGCCATCGATTGACGAGCCATCAAACATAATCTTGTTGTCCATCAGCTTGTCGAGCTGGCTAACTGGTAAGTCAACGCTCTTAATCGTCCCCAGCATGTCGGTAAACATTACACGCAAGAAGCGGATGTTTTCATCCTTGACCATCTTGCGAACTTCATCTTTTGATAGTTCTCGCTTTGCCATTTATTCCATTCCCTTTCATAAAAAAACTTCCACAACTCATGCCATTATTAATAAAATGAAGTCCGGCCCCGCGACGTCCACCCCACCGGAATAGACCAATCGGTCCGCCGGGCGGTGTTGCTTGTCGCCAGTGCCCTTCCTCAATACGATTCCTAGGATAACAATCAACACGAACCAAGTCAATTTAATTCCGAAACTTTTCGGCAAACATAAGCAAATATGTTCGGTAACTTTATTTTCTTAACCAATCATCGACGAAGGCCTTAATATCTTCAACACGATCCTGCCCGCTGACCAGGTCAAACCAGTGCACTGGCATCTGGTTTCGAAACCAGGTGAGCTGGCGCTTGGCGTAGTGACGGGAGTCTTGCTTCACCTTGGCGATTGCCGCATCCCGGGTTACTTTCCCCCGGAAGTAGGGGAAAAACTCATGGTAGCCGATCCCCTTCCCGGCTGGCAGATCCGCCCCGCCCTGGTCATAGAGCCAGCGGGCTTCTTGTTCGAGGCCCTGGTCCATCATCTGGTCGACCCGCTGGTTGATCCGCTGGTAGAGGACCGGCCGGGCGGTGTTAAGCCCGATTAGCAAGAAGTCGTCTTGGGGTGCCGACTGGGGCTGGCTGGAGAAGGGCCGGCCGGTCTTTTCTACCACCTCGATAGCCCGGATCAGGCGACGGCGGTTGCCCACCGGGATCTGCTGGCTGGCAGCCGGGTCAATCTTGGCCAGGTGGTGCCAGAGGTAGTCATTCCCCTTGGCAGCAGCTACCTGGTTCCAGTGCTGGCGGATGGCCGCCGACTGGTCATCAAAGTGGTCACTACCCAGGGCCAGGTTTTCGGTCAGTGCCTGGAGGTAAAAGCCGGTCCCACCGGCGATGATTGGCAGGCGGCCCCGGGCGGTAATGTCGGCGATCCACTGGCTGGCAGCGGCCTTAAAGCGGGCGGCCGAGTAGCGTTCGTCAACCGTACAGATGTCAATGAGGTGGTGGGGTATCCCCGCCATTTCAGCCGGGGTAACCTTCGCCGTCCCGATGTCGAGGTGCCGGTAGACCTGCATCGAGTCACCCGAGATCACTTCACCATTTTCCGCCTGGGCCAGCCGGATTGAAAGGGCCGTCTTACCCACCGCGGTAGGGCCCACAATTGCAATAACCTTGTTCATTTTCTAACTTCCTTATAAACTTCTAAATTTGCTTCGAATTACTGGTAAAAAATCACCAAGACGGTCATAATAGAGGTAAACCTGATAACAAAGGAGGAATACCTAAATGAAGACATTAACTAAGGGATTCTTAATCGGTACGGCATCAACGTTAGCCGCCATTGCAAGTGGCGCGCTGGCCTTCCACAAGACCGTCATTAAACCAGTTGAAGAAGAAGAAATCAAGTTTGATGAGAACCGTCGGGCAGCTACCCGTAAGAACCGGTCCGCTCACCAATTCTAATTTCATCACTATTATATAGAATCACCGCCGAACTTGCCGCAATAATTGCGAAAAAGACGGTGAATTAAAAATCGGCGCCGAGCAGTTACGGATTATCCCGTATGCTCGGCGCCGATTTTTGATATTGGTTCCCCCAACCGGGCCACCAATGATTAATACTTATTCTTCTTCGTCTTACCGTCCCATTCACGGTAACCGTTCCGCAGGATGTAGAGCTTGTCATAGCCGTGCTTGCTTAAGAAAGCCGCCGCCTGGGTCGACAGGGTCATCGAGTCATCGTACAGGTAAACCGGCAGATCCGGCCGTAATTCCCCGTACTGCTGACGAAGGTAGATGTAGGGCAGGTTGCGGGCCCCGAGGATGTGCCCCGCAGCGAAATCCTTTTCCTGACGGAGGTCAATTACCTGGGCCTTCCGCAGTCCCTTTTGAAAGTCTTCCTGGTCTAAGACGGTCGCGTAGTGGTTGCGCCGCCAGTAACCCCATCCCCAGCTGATCAGCCAGACAAGGATAATGACGATAACGACGATGTTAACAGCTAAAAGTCCATTACTAATTCCTAGTACCACGATTGATGCGCTCCTCACTTAGGCTTGTTCAAATTGACGGGCCAATGATGCCGCACCGATCACACCGGCATCATTACCTAATTTAGCCAGCTTCAGCTTAGTGGACGTTCGAACCGTTGGGAAGGCGAACTTCTCAAAGTTCTTTTGGACCCGCTTGAGCAGGAAGTCACCGGCTGCGGAAACCCCACCACCAATAACCAGGTATTCAGGGTTCAAGGCGTTGGACAGGTTAGCACAAGCCAGGCCAAGGTAGAAGGCCATTTCGTCAACCACCGTGTTGGCCAGGTAGTCGTTTTGCTTAGCCAGGTCGAAGACGATCTTGGAAGTGATCTCGTCACCGTTGTCGATCATGGCCTTCAAGCGGCTGTTACCCTCGTATTCTTCCGCCTTATCTTGGGCGATGTGAACCACCCCAGTAGCGGAAGCGTATTGTTCTAGGCACCCACGGTTACCACAAGTACACAGGTAACCGTTAGGCTTGACGATCATGTGACCGACTTCACCACCGGCACCAACAACCCCGTGAACCAAACGGCCGTTGGAGATCAAGCCCCCACCGACACCGGTCCCTAAGGTAATGAAGGCCACGTCGTCACCTTCGTTACCGGCACCCTTCCAACGTTCACCAAGGCCGGCCACGTTGGCATCGTTATCGAGGGCGAACTTCATGCCCGTCCCCTCTTCGATCTGTTCCTTGACGTGTTGGGTCGTCTTCCAGTTCAGGTTGAAGGCACCGACAACGGTCCCTTCTTCCCGGTCGATGGTCCCGGGCGTCCCCATCCCGATACCAACGAATTGGTCAGGGGTCATCTTGTACAGGTCAAGGTGGTGGTTGATTGAGTCGATAATGTCGGGAACAATGTGGGAACCATCATCTAAAATGTTTGTCCGGATGGACCACTTTTGTTGGATTTCACCGTCCTGGGTCAGGATTGCGAACTTAATCGTGGTCCCACCTAAATCAACACCGAATAATTTCTTTGCCATTATAACTTTCCTCCTGGATTTGATAGTTAAGTTAGTATAAGCGGCCGCTTGCTTCGCGGCGCGCTTCTTCGCGATGCTCCTTGCGAAGAACCAGCTTGGCTTTCGCGTAGGTCTGCCGGTCGACGACACCTGCCTGGTAGAGGTTGTCTAATTCAATCGCCATCAGTTCAATATCATACAACCGTTTGCCCACATACACAAAGACATCAAATTGTTTTAATAATTGCTGGACATCATATAATGTCCGGTACTCACGTGGTAGCTTTGCCATCTCATCAGCTCACTTTTAAGAATAATGCCACTAGCCCCACGACTAACACCACCGTCGCGATTAATCGCTCAAGCATGTTAACCCGGCCAAGGCGGGGTGCCGCAACGGTATAGGCGGCCAAAAAGCCCCCCAGCAATCCACCGATGTGGCCCGCCAGGTCAATCCCAGGGACCATCAGGTCGGTCACGATGTTTAAGACGACCAGGATTAAAAACTGCCGACTTAATATCCGGATAGCCTGGTTTTCCCGAAACGACATCCCCAGCATGATAAAGGCCCCAAACAGGCCGAAGATCGCCGTGCTGGCCCCGGCCGAAATACCAGCGGGCAGCCAGTCGGCACTCAAGAGGTTCCCCGCCAGGGCACTGATGAAGTAAATCACCAGCATCCGCCAGTGACCAAACAGCTGCTCAATGTACATCCCAATAAAGTAGAGGGTAATACTATTGATCAAAATGTGGGCAAAGCCGATGTGGACAAATACCGGGGTGATCAGCCGCCACCATTGCCCCGCGTGAACTAAGCCCGCCTGTAAGGCCCCAAACTGGAGTAGAACCGCCGGGTGCGTGGAGCCACCGGCCAACGTCATCAGGACGTAGACCACCACCTGGATGGCGATCAGCGTCACCGTCACCGGGTTACTCTTCCAAAAACTAGCCTTCATCCGCTAGTTCTCCGCGAGTGTGATCACCTGGCCCACGACTTGATCATGGTCCTCCGCCGACCACTCGCCGCTACCGGCAAGCTGGGTCGGCAGTGCCAAGGAAATCGTCTTCCCCTGGTACTTGCTGAGGTAGCGGTCGTAATAACCACCGCCAAAGCCTAACCGCTGGCCATCCTCGGTAAAGGCCACCCCGGGGACCACCATGAGGTCAATCTCGTCGGGACCATATACCCGGCCATCCTGCGGTTCTAAGATACCAAAACTGGTCTCTTCAAATGTCGTATTTTCCTTCAACTCCACAAACTCCATCTGGCGTTGGGGCAAGGTGCGTGGGACCACAACTGTCCGTCCTTCATGCCGGGCGTGCAGGATCAGCGGCGCGGTGTCAATCTCAAAGGACTGGCTCAGGGTCAAGGCAATCACCTTTGCACCCATCCACGCGGGCTGGTCATACAGCTCCGATGCCAAACGTTTCTCTTCGCCGAGCCGCGTATTAACATCCAGCTGCTGAAGCCGGGCAATGTAGGCCTGACGCAGTTCTGATTTTGAATACGTCATTATTCTACAATCTCCCCTTTATACTAATAATGATAAACGGTTTCAATAAAACATTATCACCGCTCACCCATTAATTTGCAAGCGTTTTTTCCACAAAACGGGCCCCGCTTACTCGTGGGCTGGCTGGTTGAGCCGTCCGTACAGGTGGACGATCTCTTCGGCCAGGTCAACGTAAGTAATCGCCGTCATCAAATGGTCCTGGGCGTGGACGATCAGGAGGGTGAGCTCCACCTTCTTACCCTGGGCTTCGGCCGTCAGCATCTTCGTTTGGATGTTGTGGGCCTCGTTGAGGGTCGCTTGGGCCGTGGCGAGCTGCTGCTTGGCCACCGTCATTTTACCCGCCCGGGCCGCGGCCAAGGCTTTTTTAGCGGCTTTTTTGGCATCCCCCGCATTGACCATCAACTGCATTGCTTGGGCCAGGGCCGCCGATTGTTCTTCTGCCATCTTAATCGCTCCTTTTCAGATTTAAAAAAATCCTGCTAACAGCAGATCGCTATCGGCAGGATTAAAGTGGTGAAACTAAATTACTTAGTTTCGCGGTGCAAAGTCACCTTTTGTTCCCGTGGGCAGTACTTGTTTAATTCAAGACGGTCGGGATTGTGACGACGGTTCTTACTAGTTAAGTAAGTCCGTTCATGGCATGAAGTACATTCAAGTGTAATGTTAACACGCATGAGTTGAAACCTCCAAACATATTTTTAATCTTTAATTGGTTATTTACGTAACCCTAACTCGTACAACTATATCATTTATTGACCAGTTTGGCTAGTCCTTTGCCAAACTTTGTTAAGGGAAATTCCTTGACAGCCCCTTAATTCGTGCTGTCATCGGCCTGGCTCGAATTACGAACCGTCTTCCAATAAGCCTGGAAGATCTGCTTGGCCATGGTGATGTTGGCTTCCCCATCATCATTCGTACAGCCCGGAATAGCCAGGGCCACAACAACTTGCGGGTTCTTCGAAGGCGAGAAACCGGCAAAACTCAGGGTCGTCGTTTCATGACCATTGGAAATCGTCTGCGCCGTCCCGGTCTTCCCGGAAACGGATGGCTTGACGCTCGCCAGGTTCTTACCAGTAACGTAGGCATTAGACCCGTGAGTAACCAGGTA
>DXAF01000058.1 GCA_019117185.1 Candidatus Limosilactobacillus intestinipullorum
TTTACCAGTTCGTGGTCAACACACCAAGAACAACGCCCGGACTCGTAAGGGTAAGGCCGTAACCATCGCTAACAAGAAGAAGTAATTTAATTTTATAAAAAAGGAGGTTAGTACTAGATATGGCAACCAAAAAAGGTACGCGTAAGCGTCGTGCAAAGAAGAATGTTGAAACTGGTGTTGCTCACATTCACTCAACATTTAACAACACTTTGATCATGATTACTGACGTTCAAGGTAACGCCGTTGCTTGGTCATCAGCTGGTGTCTTGGGCTTCAAGGGTTCACGTAAGTCAACCCCATTCGCTGCTCAAATGGCTTCAGAAGCTGCTGCTAAGCAAGCTATGGAACACGGTATGAAGACTGTAGAAGTCGAAGTTAAGGGTCCAGGTTCTGGTCGTGAAGCTGCTATCCGTGCTCTGCAAGCAACTGGTTTGGAAGTCACTGCTATTCGTGACGTTACGCCAGTTCCTCACAATGGTTCTCGTCCTCCAAAGCGTCGTCGTGTTTAATTGGCATTTGGTGGAGAACCTTATTTCCACAATTGTCTTTTTAATGAAATACGAACCACGTTTGAAAGGGGTACAGGGATAGAATGATCGAATTTGAAAAGCCAAACATTCATAAAGTTGAAGAAACAGATAACTACGGCAAGTTTGTTGTAGAACCACTTGAGCGCGGTTATGGGACAACTCTTGGTAATTCACTGAGACGTGTTCTGATTGCTTCATTACCAGGTGCAGCAATTACCACCATGCAAATTGATGGGGTTTTGCACGAATTCAGTACCGTTAAAGGTGTAACTGAAGATGTAACCCAAATTATCTTAAATCTTAAGAAGGTCTCACTTAAAATTAACTCTGAAGACCAAAAGGATTTAGAGTTAGATGTTAAGGGACCTGCAGAAGTGACCGCCAGTGACATTCAAGGGGATAGCGAAGTTACTATCTTAAACCCTGATTTGCACATTGCAACTGTTGCTGATGGTGCTGAACTGCACATTAAGATGACAGCTGATAAAGGTCGTGGTTACCTTTCAGCAAATGATAATAAGGCCCGGATGGAAGACCTGGCAATTGGTGTTTTACCGATTGATTCCATCTATACCCCAATCGAACGTGTTAACTACACCGTTGAAAATGCGCGGGTTGGTCAACGAAGCGATTATGATAAGTTGACTTTAGATGTTTGGACTGATGGTTCATTAACACCAACCGAAGCGGTTAGTTTGGGTGCCAAGATTTTAACCGAACACTTGGAAATGTTTGTTAACCTGACAGAAACGGCACAAAATGCTCAAGTAATGGTTGAAAAGGAAGAAACCCACAAAGAAAAGACGCTTGAAATGACGATTGAAGAACTTGACCTGTCTGTTCGTTCTTACAACTGTCTTAAGCGTGCTGGTATTAACACCGTTAAGGAATTAACGGACCGTACCGTTTCAGACATGATGAAAGTTCGAAACTTAGGACAGAAGTCATTAGAAGAAATTAAGCTCAAATTAAATGATCTCGGCGTTTCATTCCGTCAAGATGATTAATTGATACCAAATGCAAAGGAGGGAACCACTTCATGAGTTACCGTAAATTAGGACGTACAAGTTCACAACGTAAGGCTTTATTACGTGATTTAACTACTGATTTAATTGTTAATGGTCAAATTACCACTACTGAAGCACGTGCTAAGGAAGTTCGGAAGACCGCTGAAAAGATGGTTACGCTTGCTAAGCACGGTGACCTTGCTTCTCGTCGGAAGGCTGCTTCATTCGTTCGGAATGTTGTTGCTGACGTTAAGGAAGACGGCGATGACATCCGTATCCAATCTGCACTTCAACACCTGTTTGAAGAACTTGCTCCAAAGTACGCAGATCGTAAGGGTGGTTACACGCGGATTCTGAAGACCATGCCTCGTCGTGGTGACGGTGCACCAATGGTTATTCTGCAATTCGTTGACTAATTACTAAATAACTAAATACGTAATAAAGAATCACTATCACTGATAGCATAGAGCGTTACGATGGTGGGGAAGACCCTAGTCTAGCTTGAATGCGGAAACCCCGTGCGCCGCAGTGGTAAGTGATTTTTTATTTTAAATTTTTAGTGCTTATTTCTGAATTTTAGACGGGTCTTTGTTAAAATAAGTGGTATTAACGTGTGAAGGGACTTTGAAACGTGGACGGTATCAACCTCGATAACATTTCTTATACATACCCGGGGGCTAAGGAACCGGTACTGAGCCAGCTTAACCTCCATATTCCGAAAAACAAGTGGACAACGCTGATTGGGCGCAACGGAAGTGGCAAGAGTACAATTGTGCGGCTAATTGACGGCCTGTTGGTACCCAGTGCCGGTACCATCACGGTTAATGGATTAACGGTCAGCGAAGAAAATCTCGCTGCCCTCCACCGGCAGGTTGGGATTGTCTTCCAGAACCCCGATAACCAGTTCGTGGGGGCAACGGTTGCCGATGACATCGCCTTTGGTTTGGAGAATCACCAGGTGCCCACTGCTAAAATGGCCGCTTTGATTAAGACGGCCCTTGACCGGGTGGGCATGGCGGACTTGGCCACTGCCGAACCGAGTATGCTTTCCGGCGGGCAGAAGCAGCGGGTGGCCATCGCTGGCATCCTTGCGCTTAACCCCCAGACGATTATCCTGGATGAGGCAACTTCGATGCTGGATCCGGCGGGCCGCCAGATGGTGTTAGAGCTGTTAGACTCCCTGCGAAGGGAACAAGAACTCACGATTATTTCAATCACCCACGATCCGGTGGAGATGGCGATGGCGGACCAGGTGGTAGTGATTGACCAGCAGGGGGTAGCGAAAAAGGGCCCGGTTGACACGGTTCTTAAGCAGACCGACCTCCTTAAAAGGCTCGGGGTGGGGATCCCGGTAGGACAGCAGCTTCATGATGACCTGGCTGCCATGGGAGTCCAAGTCCCGGACAAATACTTTACAACGAATGAAATGGTGGAATGGCTATGCCAGAAATTAAGCTAACAGATCTCAGCTTTTCGTACGCAAATACTAATCGCCAGGCGCTCTCCAAGGTTAACTTAACAATTCCGCAAGGAGCGTTTACGGCAATTGTTGGTCACACCGGGAGTGGAAAATCAACCCTGGTTTCGCTAATCGATGGGTTAATTAAGCCCACCACTGGCCAGGTTCAGGTTGGCACGACCGTCGTCGACGCAAGTGCGAAGCGGTCCGCACTAGCAAAATTGCGCCACCACGTCGGCTTTGTCTTTCAGTTTCCGGAACAGCAGCTCTTTGCCGAGACCGTTGCTAAGGACATCGCTTTTGGCCCGGAAAACCTGGGCTGGCCGTCTGAAAAGGTCAACGCGGCTGTCCAGCGGGCCCTGGCGGAAGTTGGCCTGCCGGCAGAAATCGCTAGCCGGTCCCCCTTCATGCTCTCGGGCGGGCAGATGCGACGGGTCGCAATTGCGGGGGTGTTGGCGATGGATCCGGCGGTCTTAATCTTAGATGAACCAACCGCCGGGCTTGATGCGCAGTCGACGGACCAGTTAATGAAACTGGTTAGTCAGCTCCATGCCCAGGGGCGGACAATTATTTTGATCACCCACCAGATGGAACAGGTGGCCCGTTATGCTAGCCAGGTGATTGTTATGAACGGGGGCCAAATGGTTGCCGCCACCACACCGGCCAAGCTCTTTGCCAACGCTACCTTTTTAAACCAGAACCATTTAGCACAACCGGCGGCCGTCCGGATCAGCCAGCAGTTGCGGGCACGGGGGATTGCATTGGACCCGGCGTTAACGTTAACGGAACTGGCCAGCCAGTTAGCACCGCTGTTAGGGGGAAAACGCAATGAATAATGCAATTGTCTTTGGCTCCTACGTTCCAGGCGATTCTCCTTTGCACCGCTTAGATCCGCGGGCCAAACTGCTGATGTGCATCACCTACGTGGTGCTAGTTTTCTTTGCGAACAGCTTGGCCACCTGCCTGCTGCTCTTGTTGACGCTGTTAGTGGCGATTTTTGTCAGCCAGGTCAGCCCTAAGCTGTATTGGCGGGGGATTAAGCCCCTCGTCTGGATCATCCTTATTACGGTCATTTTCCAGGTCCTGTTTAGTGCCGGCGGGCCCGTCTACTGGCGCTGGGGGATCTTCTCGGTTACCCGTGACGGCCTGGTCAATTCTTTGATCATCTTCTTCCGCTTCGTCGTCATTATTACCGCTTCAACGATTTTAACGGTGACCACGCCCACCCTCCGGATTGCCGACGCTCTTTCCTGGTTTATGCGCCCGTTGAAGGCGGTTAAGGTGCCGGTAAACCAGATTACACTGATGATTTCGATTGCCCTCCGCTTTATCCCGACCATCATGGATGAAGCGGTCAAGATCGCCAATGCGCAACGGTCACGCGGAATGAAACTGGACGAGGGTAACCTCTTCAAGCGCTTGCTGCGAATGGTGCCAATCCTAATTCCACTGTTCGTGGACTCGTTCAAACGGGCTGAGGAATTAGCCACGGCGATGGAAGCGCGGGGGTATGATCCGGATGCGCCGCGGACCCACTACCGCCAACTACACTGGGCAACTCGTGATACCATCAGCCTAAGCTTGCTGGTTCTGATAATGATTGTTTTAATCGGTTTACGAATAATTCTTTAACCTGAAAGGGGGCATTCTCTAAGAATGCCCCCTTTATTGCTGGCCTTTAAGAAATAGCTGCTATATAATATCTAAGTATTTGAAAAAATTAAAGTAGAGGGGAAAAATGGAACCAAAGAAACGTTATAAACTTTATAAAAGTGGCAAACTGTGGTGCTGTGCAGCGATTGCTTTTGCTGCCTTTGCCCTCGGAACAACCACTTTAACCAGTACTAGTTATGCCGACACCAATGCTTCGGCTAGTCAGGCTGCGGGAACGACGACGCCAGCTCAAACGGCGACGTCCACGACCAGCACGCCGACAACGACGCCAAGTAACCAAATGCCGGCAACGACGCCAAGTACGGTCAATACTGAAAATACGAATGCCGGTCACTTGGACCAGTACTCGCTCTCCACTAACCAGCAGGGCCAAGCGACCCTGAACGTTCAGGGATGGCAAGCAACTGGTCACAGTACTAGCCAGCAGTACCGGTACGTACTTGTTTATGACAATACCGCGAAGCGTGAAGTTACCCGGCAGGCCGTTACGCCACAACGTCGTGATGATGTTCAACGGGCATATTCAAACGTGGCGGGCAGCGATTACGCCGGCTTTAACGCCAACATTTTGCTGCCCAACCTGTCAGCGCTAAGCGGCCACTCCCTGAGCTTTGTTTCGCGTTACAGTAGTGACCCCCAGCACGGTGAGGGGCAGTACACCGACTTCTGGTTTAACCCCGTGATTGTTGATAATGACAACCAGGCGTTCCTTGACGACATCAGCAGTGACCAGGATGGTAATGTTACGGTTAGTGGTTGGCACGTCAGCAACCAGGCGGCCAATAAGCCCTACCACTACATCATTGCCTACGACCGGACCATCAAACAAGAAATTACCCGGAAGCAGGTGACGGCCAACCAGGAACGGCCTGACGTTGCGAAGGCCTTCCCAATGATCGCCAATGCCGGGATCGCCGGCTTTAACGTCAGCTTTAAGTTGACGCCGCAGTACGCTAAGGATGACATTGTCTTCGTCAGCCGTTGGACCACTGATCCAGCGGGCAATGGTAACGCCACCGACTTCTGGTTTAACGGCTTGACTAAGGTTAACCGGGCGAACCTGGACTTGTGGGACCTGCAAAACGGTGGCCTCCACGTTACCGGTTGGCACGCCGATGACGCTTCCGTTTACGCGCCTTACCACTCCCTGATCGTTTATGACAAGACGAGCAATCGTCAGGTGGGTGCCCAGCTGATCCAAAACATCGCTTCACCGGACGTCCAAAAAGTGTATGGTAACGATACCCGGACGGCGGGAAAGGCCCGGTTTGACGTTGACCTTGGCAAGCTCCCCTTAGAAATGGGCCATACCTACGCAATCGTCAGCCGCTATTCAGACGTCAAAGATGGTAACGGTGGTTCCGGCGACAGCGTTGACTACTGGCTGCCGGACTTCACCTTAAACCAGGCCGGTTCCAATTTCGACACGGTTGAAGTAACGGGTGACCGCCTGTTGGTCAAGGGCTGGTTTGCTAGCGACGCGGCCGTTAACAAGGATAGCCGCTGGGTCATCCTGCTGGTTAACGGCAAGGAAGTAGCCCGGCAAAAGATCCAAGCGACGGCCCGGCCGGATGTTGCCAAGGTTTACCCGCAGATGTACGACAGCGCCAACAGTGGCTTTGAAGCTTCCTTTGATTTGCCAAACACCACTACCGACCACAGTAAGGGCGACTACCAAGTAGTTTTCCGCTACAGCGACGACGCGGCTAAGGGTGAAGGTAACCACATCGATGCCTGGTCCGCTAAGCAGGATAGTACGGCGCTGTATGCTAACCGCCTGGTCATCTCCCAGGGGAAGTTCTACTACCTTGACGCAAATGGCCAACTGGTCCGTAACCAAACCGTTAACGTCGATCGAATTCAAATGACCTTTGATAAGGACGGGGTGGCCACCGCCGACCTCGATACGTTACGGACGCTTACCGGTGACCGGGCAGTAGAACTGCTGCAGGCTAACAAGCAATTCGTCAAGGCTGATTGGCAAAGCAGTGACGATAACTACGCCGCTTTCTCCGTCCACCAAATGGCGCAGTTAATTGCCCAGGGTGACATCAAGAACGATTCGGCAATTATTGAAAAGGTCCTTGACCGGAGTTCACTGTTGAACGGTACGGTAGTTGCTAGCTACACGACCGACTTGAAGCAGACGAACTTTGACGGGGCCCTGGCCAACTTTACGGCTGAACTGGCCACCAAGCAGGTCAATGGTGACTACCTCGGGGTGGGCCTTGATCCGCATACCATGAAGTTAGCCCTCCTCTTGGTTGACAGCAAGAAGGCTAGCCAACCGGTTGAAACGTCGACCTCAACCCTTGCACCGACCGTTCAGGAATTGTTCAAGCACGCCGGCGTCAACGTTGACGTGGAAAACGGCTTGCAAAAGGGCCAAACCTTAGGGACCGACGACCTCGGTAACCTGACCGCTAACCTGAACCTTGTTTTGAAGGGCCCCAAGGGTCAAGCAATCAGCGAGGACGTCTTAAAGACCATCTTTGCCGGCCTGCCAGGAAACGAAAATGCGCTGGAAGGAATTAAGACCTATAAGCATGGTAATGATAGCTACCACTACGTTTACTGGCTCGAAGGACAAAGTGCCAACGACAAGATGAACAACTTCCTTAACGCCAACAAGGGCGCTAAGTACGGTGATGCCCTCAAGATCAACTACAGCGCTATCTTGACCTGGGGTGCACCGGTAAAGCCGGCCGCAAATGACGATAAGACGCCGGAAACGGAAAAGACGGCGGATGAAGTCAAGCTTGCCTACAAGACCGGTAGCGAAACCGGGGCCCGTTACGAGACCGTTAAGGTGGACCCGATTCCTAACATGACGCTAGACACCGTCCGGGGGGTAGACGTCTCCGCTTACCTTGCCCTGATTAACAACGGGGTTCAGTTCTACGACTTCAATGGTCAGCCGGCCGACCTGATGAAGGTCCTTGCCGATGCCGGGGTTAACTACGTCCGGATCCGTCTCTGGGTCAACCCGTACAATGCCGATGGCTTGAGCTACGGCGGTGGGAACGACGACGAACAAACGGCGATCGAGATTGCTAAGAACGCCAAGAAGTACGGCATCAAGACTTACCTTGACCTGCAGTTCTCTGACTTCTGGGCCGATCCGGCGACCCAGGCGTTGCCAAAGGCGTGGAAGAACCTGAGTGATGAAAACATCAACACCGAACTCTACCTGTACAACAAGAAGCTGATCAATGACTTCAACAAGGCCGGAATTCAGATCGGGATGGTCCAACTTGGTAACGAAATTACCAAGGGGATGATGGAGGTCAGCGAACACGGCTCGATTAACGTATGGAAGGACGCACCGTACGCAACTAGGCTGACTAACCTCTTGAACTCCGCTTCACGGGCATACCGGGAGGACAGCAAGGACACCAAGATCGCGCTCCACGTTGAGTCACCGAACATTAACGATGACCAGCTGATCATGACTTCGTTGGACAGCCACAACGTCAGCTACGACATCTTTGCCACTTCCTACTACCCATTCTGGGGCTGGGGTGACTCCTCGAATACCTGGGGCAACAACCCGACAGTTATCGCCAAGATTGAACAGTTGGCCAAGGACCACGGCAAGCAGTACATGGTTGCCGAATGCAGTTGGCCGTTTACCCTGCAAAACGCGGACGGAACTTCAAACAACATCAGTAGCGATCCCGGTCACTACGCGGTCAGCGCGCAGGGACAGGTGGACGCAATGTCAGAAATGTACAAGACGATCTTGAGCAACAGCAATGGCCTGGGGGCCTTTTACTGGGAACCAGACTGGATCCCGGTTCGGGCCGGCTGGGACAACTGGCAGTTCAACAAGTACATGGGTGAAACCCAGGGAACCGGTTGGGCGTCAATGAACTCCCGCGGTTACTACCCGGACTCCAAGCTGATTTACAACGGACAACCGGCCAGTGGTGGCTCCTCCTGGGATAACATGACCCTCTTCGATGACAACGGTCACCCGTTACAGTCGTTGATGATGTACAAGGGCTTCCTGGATGGCTACACTTCTCCGGCCGTTGTTAAGAAGCAGTCACCGGTCACAATCCGGATCAACAAGATTTGGAACGATACGGACGTCACCCCGGCCGATGGGCTGACGGTCAACGGTACGGTTGCCGCGGACCAGTTCCTGGACAGCCAGGCAACTGCTCTTCTGACCGGTGATCCGCAATCAGCCATCAGTGATGAGAACTTGGCGGCACTGGCTGGCAGTTTAAAGGACGGCGTTAAGTCGGTGGAATACACCGCTGCTAACGGTGCCCAGTACCACTACGAATTCTGGTTGAATGATAATACCGAGGCGGTCAAGACCGACAACTTCATTGCCGCTAACCAGGGTGTTAAGTACGGGCAAAACTTAACGGCTACCTACTCAGCAAGGGTAGTTGTTGATGCGGAACCGAATGCGAAGTAATTAATAAAGTAATTGTCAGTATTGACAGTGAGTTAAAAGGGAAATGTCACAAACTATCGGCATCTCCCTTTTTGCGATTACGCAGCGGAAGTTATAGAAAGGAGGCAGCTTATGTACCGCTACAAAATAACCTTTGCTTATGACGGGGCCAACTTTTCCGGCTTCCAGATCCAGCCCCATAAGCGGACCGTCGAGCAGGTCTTAAAAAACGCCGTTAACAAGATCGCTAAGCACCCGGATCCGCCGATTGCGGTGATCGGCTCGGGGCGGACCGACGCGGGGGTCCACGCCTTAAACCAGGTGGCCCACTTTGATATTCCTTACCACTTGAGTAACGAGTCGATGCGCAAGGCCCTCAACAGCATCCTGCCCTTGGATATTCTGGTGAAGCGGGCCGAATTAGTGGACCCAAGTTTCCATGCCCGTTTCAGTGCCCACCGCAAGACCTACCGTTACCGGGTCGACCAGGGGGAATTCGTGGACCCCTTCAAGCGTAACTACACGGCCCACTTTAAATACCCGGTTGATATCGCTAAGATGCGGGAAGCGGCCCAGGACTTTATCGGCGAACACGACTTCACCAGCTTCGTGGCCTCGGGGAGCCAAGCGAAGAGCAACGTCCGCACCGTGGAGAAGATCACCATCCACCGGGACCCGGCCCAAAACGAGGTAGTCTTTGAGTTCACGGGGAATGGTTTCCTCTATAACCAGATCCGGATCATGGTCGCCTTCCTGCTGGAAGTGGGAAGCGGTCAGCGGCCGGTCAGCGACGTGAAACGGGTCTTGGCGGCCAAGGACCGGACCCAGGCGCGGATGACGGCCCCGGCTAGCGGCCTATACCTGGTCAACGTCGATTACGGATCAAGCGCCAAAAACGATTGACGAACAGTGGAGAAAAAGGTATACTAACACTTGGTATTTCTTTTCCATCTAATAACTCGGTACACTATTATATGTAAAAGAAAACAAAATTGGAGGAACTAATCGTGAGAACGACATACATCGCAAAACCTGGTGAAGTTGATCGCAAGTGGTACGTTGTCGATGCTAAGGATGTCCCAATGGGTCGTCTGGCCACCGTCGTCGCATCAATCCTGCGTGGTAAGAACAAGCCAACATTTACTCCCCACGTTGACACTGGTGACAACGTCATCGTTATCAACGCTGCACAAGTTAAGTTAACTGGTAAGAAGGCTTCTCAAAAGAAGTACTACCGTCACTCAAACTACCCTGGTGGTTTGAAGACGCGGACTGCCGGTGACTTTCTTGCTAAGGAACCAGAGAAGTTATTGGAAACTGCTATTAAGGGTATGCTTCCACACAACTCCCTTGGTCACAAGATGGGCTTAAAGCTGCACGTTTACGCTGGTGAAGACCACAGTCACGCTGCACAAAAGCCTGAAGCATTGGACATTACAAACTTAATCTAAGGAGGGAATGGAATTGGCTCAAACTGTACAATACAGAGGTACTGGTCGTCGTAAGGACGCTACCGCACGTGTTCGCTTAGTACCAGGTT
>DXAF01000059.1 GCA_019117185.1 Candidatus Limosilactobacillus intestinipullorum
AGCTCTAATTCAAATTAATTAAGCGAATTGACTTCGCAAATGTTTTTGCTCCAATCACCGAAGTGACCGAAGACCCTACACATTTGATTCGTCGAAACTTTGTTCAGTTTTCAAAGGTCTACCTTGTTAGCAGACAGCCAACAAATTTATTTTATCATATCCGCCGTTCAATGTCAACAACTAATTTCAAGAAGTTAATTGTCAGCGCTCAAACAAGCAGCTTATATAATATATCATGATGTCAAAACAATGTCAAACATATTTCAAAATTCTTTCAAGAAACACATTGCCGCTTTGACAACGTTGACTATAATACATGGAATTATGATCACCGTCAAGCGTTAATTTGCAGGCGCTACACATCTGCCAGGTAAAAACTGAACTTGGAATCATACTTCAGTCTCTTTGTTTGTAATTTAACCTAATTGTAAACAAAAAAAGCCGAATGTGCTATGCACAATTCAGCTTTTTATTAACAATTCAGAATTTAATTTTATTTAACCCGGGCCAAGAAGTAATGCTTCTTCCCCCGCCGGACAATGACAAACTTACCGTCAAAGTGCGCACTAGGGTCAACCTCAGCTTCCAGGTCGGTAACTTTTTCACCGTTAATCCGGATGGCACCATTAGAAATATCTTGCCGTGCTTGCCGCCGGGATGGTTCAATTCCGTTATCGGTTAACCAGATCACGATGTTTTCCTTCTTATTTTCTACGTCAACTGATGGCATGTTCTTGAAGCCCTGTTCGATTTCTTCAACTGATAAGTCGGCAACATCCCCAGAGAAAAGGGCCTTAGTAATTCGTTGGGCTTCTTCAACTGCTTTTTCACCATGGACAAACTTGGTAACCTCTTCAGCTAACCGCCGTTGGGCTTCCCGCTTCCACGGTTCTTTTTGAACCTTTTCCGCCAGGTCATCGATTTCTTCCTTCGACAAGAAAGTAAAGTACTTAAGGTACTTAACGACATCACGGTCGTCTTGGTTGATCCAGAACTGGTAGAACTCGTATGGTGACGTCTTCTTTGGATCAAGCCATACCGCCCCGCCGGCAGTCTTGCCGAACTTAGTACCATCAGCCTTTAACATCAGTGGAATCGTCAGGCCATAGACCTGTGCCTCTGGTCCTTCGACTTTGTGGATCAAATCAATCCCGGCCGTAATGTTACCCCATTGGTCAGAACCACCAATCTGTAATTGAACATCGTTGTGGCGGTAGAGGTGTAAGAAGTCAACTGACTGGAGAATCTGGTAAGTAAATTCAGTAAATGAAATCCCCGCATCTAGCCGGCTTGCCACCACTTCCTTATTCAACATCGTGTTGATATTAAAGAGCTTCCCGTAATCACGTAAGAAGTCCAGCAGGCTAATCTTAGATAGCCAATCATGGTTATTAACAATTGTGAAGTTTTCCGTCCCGAAGAGCTTCTTCATCTGTGCCGTCAGTGCTTCTTCGTTGTGGTGAACCTGGTCCATCGTCTGCAGTTGACGTTCACTCTTCCGGCCAGAAGGGTCCCCGATGGCACCGGTCCCCCCACCGATAATGATTACCGGGTGGTGTCCCGCCAGCTGGAACCGTTTCAAGATCATGAACGGGATCAAGTGCCCAATGTGGAGACTGTCTCCGGTTGGGTCAGTCCCACAGTAAAGGGCAATCTGCTTATCCTCCGTTAGCTTCTTTAATGCGTCCAGGTCAGTTGCCTGGTTAATGGCCCCGCGCCACGCCAAATCATCGATAATGTTCATTCGTTATTCCTCCTATTCTTATTTTACGGATAAAAAAAGTCCCCGGCTCCATAATGGAGTCAGGGACGATTTAACCGCGTTACCACCTTGAATTGCAGCTTTTTAGCTACCACTCTCGTCGATAACGGGACGATCCGTTCAAGTAGACGGGCTTAGCAAGTGTAATTCGTCACTCAGCATTGGTGGACTCTCAGCGACCGCCCACTCTCTAAATGTCCGACTAGTGACTACTGAAATTGCTTCACTGCCCTTTAATAATTGCCGCTATTGTACCGGCTTTTAACCATTCCTGTCAACCCTTCGTATGATTAACGGGCCACTTGCTTTAGGAAACCATCCTTTTGCAGGTAATGGTGGCCAGCCGTCAAATCATACTGGACTAGCTGGTAGTCATGGAAAAGTCGCCGTTGATCCTTAGTCAGTTTGACGTGGTGACCACGCTGGTTAATAAAGTCAATCCCCCCCTGGTGGGCTGAATTATTCTTCGCGGTCCCGTTGGTTGGCAAGGAAATCGCCGGCAATTCGGTTTGGACCTTCGTCAAGAGGGCGTAGTAAGGCGATACCTGGACGTCCATCTTGGCAAGGGCCATCGCCGCAAAGTCGTTGGGACTTACTAGCTGATGCTGACTAGTCAAGCGGTCATGGTTGAGCCGTTGGGCCGCCTTATTGCTATAAATGAAGTAGTCCGTTTCGTGGAGGGGTACCCCGTACTTCCCCATTGGCAAGCCATGATATATTCCCGGGAGGTGGTCACCATACCAAACCACCGTCGTCGGCTGTTTACTGTTATCCAATTGACGAACCCATTTTCTTAGTGCCTGGTCCGTATAGTGGATCCCTTGGATATAGGCTTCGATTTGCCCCTGCTGGTCGGGATTCTTGAAGCTCTGGCCACTAACGTGATATTGCCGCTTGCGGTAGTAGGCCGGTTCATAAGGCATATGGTTTTGCATCGTCGCCACTTGGACAAACTTCCCGTGCGATCGCCGTTGGAGGTTGAGGTCAATTTCCCGGTAGGTCGACTCATCACTTACCCGGGGATTATGTTGAATCTTGCTGGTATAGGTAATCTTACTGCCACCGTCAAAGTGGTAGAACTTATTAAAGCCGAACTTCTTGTAGACCGCCTTCCGGCTATAGAGGTTGGCGGTAAACGGGTGGATCCCAATACTATACTTAAACAAGTTATTAATGGTAAAGGTCCGCTTTTGGTACGGGACCAGCTGCGAGTACGGCGTCGGCATCGTCGGTGAAAAGTTGGCGATGGACAAACCAGTCAGTGCTTGATACTCCATGTTGGCGGTCCCGCCCCCGTAACCCGAACTTAGCATCAGGCCACTCGTCGTTTGCTTCTTGAACTTATGCAAGAACGGTAGCGGGTCACCCCCACTGACCTTCATCCCCGGTACCCGGGCAGGGTCAGCGAAGCTTTCACTCAAGACAAAAACCAGGTTTTGCTTGCCGACCGTTTGGTGGGTCCGCTGGCGGTTAATTTGGCGCCCCACCTGACTGTAATGTCGCGCGATTTGCCGCATCGTCGCCGCTGAGTAACCAGCCGGCTTTGTCATCACGTGGACGTCGACGTTATTGGCAAACTGCAGGAGGGTCCCGTTCATCCGGGCACCCCGGATTTGCGAATAGAAGTAAGGGGTGTCATCGATCCGTTGAAGCTGCTTGTAAACCAGCGAATCACTGTGGTTGGTACGGGTAAAGCACGCTAAAAAGCCGACCGCAAGCACGGCCACGATTATCCGGCACCAACCGTTAAAGCGGCATGGGCGACCCGCGCGATATTCTAGCCAGCCAACCAGGCCCAGTATAACGATGAGACCCACTACAGTTCCGCCGATTATCCAGGGGTTGACCATCCCTAATAATTCACCCGGCGCCGTGACGGCAGAAAGGTCCGTCGGCAGGATTGGCTCATTGCGCGCGGTAATCTTTAGCACGGAGGCACAAAGCCAACCAAGGTAGAAGATAATGCCAATCCCACTGCTGATCCACCAGCGGTTCGTAATCGCCATCAAGATCAAGACGAGGGCAAAGATAATCAAGACGTTGACCATCACAATCTTTGCCCGTGCGGTAACCACCCACTGAACCATTGTCCAGTCGTTGGCCCAAAGGTAGGAAAAGGAAGCAACTGTAATCAACCAGAGGAGCGCGTAGGTTAAGACCACCGGCCAATAACGCTTGGCAAAGTCTTGACCCCACCGCGCGACCTGACGCCAGTTCAACTTAATTTGCCACCGCCGTCCCACTTTAATGGCGAACACGGGTAGGCCGAGGGCAAGCCCCCATAAGATAATTCCGGTGGTCACCGCCAGCGGCCACTTAACCGTGGGCAATAATATCGGGGTCACCGCCTGGGCAGTTCCCAGCAACCCCAACAGTAGAATTTGCTGGCTGGCAACGTAGTCATTGGCCCAGCCGCGGCTGGTTGACCGGACTAGCCAGGCAACCAGCAGGATACACGTGATCACTACCATCGGTTGGAAAGCATTGATCGCCAGTAGGTAGTGGGTATCCGGCGTTAGGCCCTTGTGGGGGCTATAAATAACGTGGTTCATGTTCAACCAAGTCAATAACCCGGAAACTAAGAAGGCCCCTACCGTCACGAGGGCGTACCGCCAGCGGGGCCACTGCGCCAGCCACTTTTGATCGTTAGCCAACCAATCACCAACGGCAAAGAGGTAAACAAACCAGATGGCACTGGTCCCCCGGTGGAAGCCGAGTAAATCATAACCATTAAAGAGCCGAATCAAAAAATAAGCGGCGGTCACCGCAATCAGCCAGTGGCGCCGCTGGTAAATCGGCCAGTGGTGTAAGAGACGTTGTAGTGGCTGGGCCACGGCAAAGAGGACGGTCGTCGACAACCACCCCACAAAGATTTGCTGGGCCACGTATAGTTCCGGGGACGGCTGGGCCACGTTCATCACGGGCTGGGTTGTGTACTTGGCCCATAAGAAGCCCACGGCACCGATCAGCCAGAGGATCACCGTTGTCCCCCAACGGGAATGCTCTGGGGATTGGTGACACCCCAGCATAATTGGCACGATCACCACTAATGCACTGATGGTCATTTTGACAAACCACCAGGCCACAATAACGAGGGGGGCGTGACCCGTAAGGTGGGTTAACAATTGACCCGCCGTACAAAGGTAACAGCAAATTGTGACGGCCCCCAAAATGGCCCCCGCAACATAACCCCGTTTCATTAAACTTTTACTACTCATTCAATCCAACTTTCTATCAAAAAAACTCACTATTCATTATAGGAATTGAACAGTGGTCGGTTCAATAGTCATTTTACACGTTTGTCGCTTAAGGAACCGTTAATCGTAATTTGTCCTATTGTCAGGCAATAAAAAAACGCCTGTGCGCTAACGCCCAAACGTTTAATTAATTATTAGTCTTCCTTCTTTGCTTCCGGCTTATGCTCATCATCTTTTTTAACCGTTGGTGATGGTTGTACCTTCGCCTTCTTCGGTACGTAAACTTCGTGGACAAAGGCTTCACCAGTTAATTCGGCAACCGGTTTAAAGGTATAGCGGAAGTCTTCTTCGGTATCGTCATCTTCCTTACTCTTTACGTAGAAGAGTGCCCCGGTTGCAAAGACCACCGGCAAGTAGCAAACCAAGCCCAGAATGGCGATCAGCAGGCCAACATACATCAAGACATAAGTGGCGGTGTAGTTTCCGTAGAAAGCCAGGCCACCAAAGATTGCGGTCCAAACTGCCATCGGTAATACAACCACTAATAGGATCACCAAGAAGTAGTTTAACTTCCGGCCCCCCATAAACCGCCGGCTGGCTGTGAGGGCGTGCCGCATTGACTGACCCAAGAACTGGGGCTGCTTTTCCCGGTACAGGAAATAAGATTGTGAGAATTCAATACTCTTCCAAATTACCACAATTTCGTTGACCAACTGAAGGCCCCGCAGCCAAATCGCGTTGTGGGTCAAACCGCCAATCACGTCTGCGATAATGTTTAATGGCAAGCTCCACAAGAAGATGAATAAACCAATGTAGAGGGCCACCCGCCACAGCTGGTTCTTCCGCAGGTGCTTAAAGTGCAACCAAATAGATCCAGCACTAACCGGCTGGTCCGGGTTAGCTAAGTGGTCTTGGTAGACATACTGGGCAGCCACGACGTAGAAGTTGTAGAAAAAGGCTAACGCCGCAATTAAGGCAATCCCGACAAAGACTTCCAGCAACCCTACTAGTAAGGCTAGTGGTGATGCCATCCCGTACATAATCATCATGACGCTCATCATCATCGACTGTAAAACATTAGTCGAGAAAAGACTAACGATACAGACGAGGGCAAAGTAGATAATGGTTACCCCACCGATCGGCCACATTGCCGAAAGGTAGTGGGGCTTTACCAGTGCCTTGAGGTCTTTTACAAAGTCACTCAAGGATAAACTATGTTGCTTTTTCATATGAAAAATACTCCACCTTTTCAACTTAATTTATTTTCCATCATAACACATACAGCGCGGAGCTCAATTTATTGACCGAATCTTCGTACTTTTTTCATTAATTACTAAAAGTTCCCGGTCACGTGACCGGGAACTTTAGGGTTCAAAGCGGGGGATTCGCCGCTCCACACTTCTTTAACGTGCTCCGTGGGCAGTCCTAGTGTCTAGCTACAGGCCGTAGTCGACGCGTACCGCGTCACCTCCGCCCTTATGCTAGCCATCCGGACTGCTTTACCACTCCACACTTCTTTTTTAGTACTTCTCCTTGCTGAGGACGTTTAACTTGTCGTCGAAGTCATAAACTACTGGTTGGCCAGTTGCCATTTCCAGGTTCATGATGTCTTCGTCAGAGATTTGTTCGATATACTTGCTCAATGCACGGAGTGAGTTACCGTGGGCTGCAATAATGACGTTCTTGCCGTCAAGCAGCTTTGGTGCAATTTGGTCTTGCCACAAAGGAATAACCCGTTCCAGAGTAACCTTTAAGTTTTCACCACCAGGAATTGCCCGTGGGTCTAAGTTTGCGTAACGACGGTCGTTAGCAGCAGAGCCTTCGTCGTCAGCACTCAGCAGTGGTGGCAAAACATCGTATGAACGACGCCAAATGTGAACTTGTTCGTCACCGTACTTTTCGGCAGCCTTCTTCTTGTTGTGGCCTTGCAAAGCACCATAGTGACGTTCATTCAAACGCCAAGTCTTGTATTCAGGGATCCACAGTTGGTCACATTCTTCAAGAGCGTAGTGCAATGTCTTGATGGCCCGCTTCAAAACTGAAGTATAGGCGTAATCAAATTCAATGCCGTGTTCCTTAAGGGCCTTACCAGCGTTCTTAGCTTGTTCAACACCCTTTTCGCTCAAGTCCACATCAACCCAACCAGTGAATTGGTTTGACAGGTTCCATTCACTTTGACCGTGACGGATAAGTACTAATTTAGCCATGTTCAATTGACCTCTTTCTTCTTAAAAATCACTATGTTGTATAGCATACCCTCTCATTTTAATCCAACCGTCGGTAAATTCCAATAGTCGGGCAGAATTTTCACGATTGCGTCAGCCCGGCCTTGGCTCCGATATCGTGACGGTAAAAGCATTCCGGTTCGTCTAATCCCGCGAGGTAGTCATACACCCGGTCACGGGCCTTTTGCAGGGTGGGCGCTAACGTTTCAACCATCAACAAGCGGCCACCATTACCCCGCAAGTCATTCAGCCGGCCAGCAACGTTTGCGTAATCAACGTTGATCCCCTCCACCAGGGGTAATCGCCCCAGTGGTTGGCCATGAATCGGCTTTTGTGGGTACCCCTTGGCAGCAAGAACCACCCCAAAACTGGCCTGGGCACTTTCCACGACCGCTGGGAGTGGTTGGTCGTTTAAGGCCCGGTCAACGAGTTCAAAGAGGTCGGTCGTCAGGCGGGGCAAGATTACCTGGGTTTCCGGGTCGCCAAGGCGGACGTTGTATTCAATCACCTTGGGGCCCGCCGCCGTCATAATCAAGCCAATGTAAAGAATGCCATGGTAGTGGTATTCACCAGCAACCAGGCCGTTGACGGTCGGCTTAACCACCTCATCAATAATCTGCTGGCGCGCTTCTGCAGTGAGCTGGGGGAGCGGACTGTAAGCACCCATCCCGCCGGTATTTGGCCCCCGGTCACCATCATAGGCCCGCTTGTGGTCCTGGGCCATCGGTAAGATTCGGTAGTGACCGTTACTCAAGAGGACAAACATTGAATATTCTTGGCCGGTCAAGCACTCTTCGATGACCAACCGGGCCTGACCACCCGCAAACATCTCTTTAATCGTATCAACCGCACTTTCCCGGTCGGGAGCAATCACGACCCCCTTCCCACCAGCAAGGCCGTTTTCCTTAATCACCACGGGGAAGCCGAACTGCCCAACCCCCGCAATGGCAGCAGTTTGGTCGCGGTAGGAAACATGCCGGGCAGTTGGTACCCCATAATTATTCATGAAATTTAAGGCGTAGTCCTTAGAACCTTCCAGTTGAGCCGACCGGGCTGTGGGTCCAAACGCCTTTAACCCCGCAGCTCGGAAGTCATCAACGATCCCATCTACTAGGCAGTCTTCCGGCCCCACAAAGGTCCACGCTACGTCATGTTCCCTGGCAAACTTAATCAGTCCAGCAAAGTCCGTCTCGGCGATTTTCACCGGTTGAACACCAACCGATGGCATCCCCACGTTTCCTGGTGCGCAGTAAACCTGCTTTACATGTGGACTCTCCTGCAGTTTCTTGGCAATCGCAAACTCACGACCACCCTCACCGACTACTAAAAGGTTAACCTGTTCTTCCATAATATTCCTCCGCAAATTAGTGCCGGAAGTGGCGAACACCAGTGGTTACCATGGCAATCCCGTACTTGTTGGCCATGTCAATCGATTCTTGGTCTCGAATGGAGCCACCAGGTTGGACAATCGCCTTAATACCGTGCTGGCCAGCATATTCGACACAGTCACCAAACGGGAAGAAAGCATCACTAGCCATCACCGTTCGACTGTCGATCGCCGCACCAGCGTGTTTGACGGCAATTTTGAGGGAATCAATCCGGTTTGGTTGCCCTTCACCAACCCCCAGTGTCCGGTCGCCATTAGCCACGACGATTGCGTTGGACTTGGCGTGCTTGACGGCCTTCCAAGCAAACATTAACGCCCGCAGCTGGTCTTCGCTTGGCTTAGCCATGGTGACGCATTGCCAATCATGGTAGTCCTCCGCTAGGACATCTTGTTCTTGGACCAGAAGTCCGCCCATCACGGACACCACTTCTTGGCGGGGCGCTTCGTCCTTTTTAGTGAAGTCAACCGTTAACAGCCGGATATTCTTTTTCTTCGCCAGGATAGCATAGGCGTCATCATCAAAGCTGGGTGCAATCACAATTTCTAAGAAAATTTGGTGCATCTTTTCGGCCGTGGCCCGGTCGACCGGCCGGTTAAGGGCAATGACACCACCAAAGATCGACACCTTATCAGCCGCGTAGGCCCGGTCCCAGGCCTGCTCAAGGCTAGCCCCACGTCCAATTCCACAGGGGTTCATGTGCTTCATCGCAACAACGGTTGGTTCGTCAAACTCCCGGATGCACCGCAAGGCCTCGTCAGCATCCTTAATGTTATTGTAGGAAAGTTTTTTCCCGTGTAGCTGCTTAGCTTCCAGGACCGAATATGACTTGGGGAGGGCATCTTCGTACAACCAGGCTTGCTGATGGCTATTTTCGCCATAGCGCATTTTTTCTTTCAGGTCCCAGGTCAACGTTAATTTCTCTGGGTCCACGAGCCCTGCTTGTTTGGTCAGGTACTGGGCGATTAAAGCATCGTACGCAGCGGTGTGGCGAAAGGCCTTGGCCGCAAGTTGTGCCCGGGTCGCTAACGTGGTCTGACCCTGGTCACTAATTTCAGCTAACACCTGCTTGTAATCGGCCTGGTCCACCACGATGGTTACATCCCGGTAGTTTTTCGCCGCGGACCGCACCATTGACGGGCCACCGATATCAATATTTTCAATCGCGGTCGCTTGATCAACGTCAGGTTGCGCGATCGTTTGTTTAAATGGGTAGAGATTAACGCAAACAAGGTCAATTGGTGTGATGTGCAACTTCTTTAACGTCGCCATGTGTTCTGGCAATTCCCGGCGGGCCAGTAAACCACCGTGAACGTAAGGGTTAAGGGTCTTCACCCGGCCGTCAAGGATTTCCGGGAAGTGGGTAACATCTTCAATTCCAACCGTTTGAATCCCCGCTTCATCAAGGACCCGCTTGGTACCACCGGTCGAGACGATTTCAAAACCATTATCGACCAGGCCCTTTACAAAGGGAACCAGATTTGTCTTATCGGATACACTTACCAATGCTCGTTTCATTATTGATGCTCCTTTTCTCCTGCCGCAAGTAGTGCTTCACGTAGTGCTAATGGGTATAACTGGTGCTCGGTTTCGTGGACCCGGGCTTCCAGGGTGGCGACCGTGTCCGTCGGTAAAATAGGGACATGGCACTGGGCAATCACCGGTCCGGCATCCAGATCCACATCGATGTAGTGAACAGTAACCCCCGTTTGGCTACGATGGTCATTAAACGCCCGCTCAATCGAATGGAGTCCGGGATACTCCGGCAACCAAGCTGGGTGGAGGTTCACAATCCGGTGATCATATTCATTCAACAAGGTTGGCCCCACCACCCGAAGGTAACCAGCCAGGACGATAAAGTCAATTTGGTGCTCTTTCAGCAGTGCTAGGACCCGTCCTTCGTAGTGTTCCTTATCACCGCACGACGAGACCGTAAAGCTCGCCGCGGGAACGCTTAACCGCCGGGCCCGCGCCATCACTGGTGCATCCGGATGGTTACAAAAGAGTAAGGCCAACTCTCCGGGGAGGTCGCCGGTGTGGAAACGCTGGGCTAATTCTTCAAAGTTGGTCCCGTTTCCCGATGCAAAAATTGCCACTTTCATAATCATTGCCTCACTTAATTTCAATCTTGGCCGCGCCAGTGGGCCGCTCTTGGAGGACCCCAATTTGATAAAATTCCTGGTCCTGCTTTTTTAGGGCGGTCTGGGCTGCCGCTAACTTCGTTGGTGCAACGGCGATAACTAACCCCAACCCCATGTTAAAGGTTGCCCAACAGTCAGCCAGTGGTAAGTTGCCCAGCCGGCGTAAATAGTTAAAGATGGGCAACTTGGGCCAACTTTGCTGGTCAATTACCGCCTGTAAGCCATCGCCAAACATCCGTGGGACGTTTTCAATTAAGCCGCCCCCGGTAATGTGGCTAATACCGTGAACTAATCCTTGCCGAACTAGCGGCAAAACTGCTTGAACATAAATCTTTGTTGGTGCCAGGATGGCGGCACCGACCGTCTGTCCCATTAATTCGGCTGGCCGGTCGGTAAGTTTGATGGCGTGGTCTTTAAACAGGATTTGGCGGACCAGGGAAAAGCCGTTGGAATGTAGGCCGGTAGAAGGTAGGCCGAGCAGGATGTCCCCGGCAGCTGGCAAATCAGCCGTCAGCATTGCCGACTTGTCGACTACCCCGGTGACGGTTCCGGCCAGGTCATACTCCTCTTTAGCATACATATCAGGCATTTCAGCAGTCTCACCACCGATCAACGCGGCCCCAGCCTGCCGACAGCCGGTCGCCACTCCACTGACGATATCGGCCATCTTGCCAGGGTCATTATGCCCGGTCGCAATGTAGTCTAAGAAGAAGAGCGGTTCGGCACCCTGGGCTAAAACATCATTGACGCACATGGCGACGACATCAATACCAACCGTATCGTGTTTATTCATCCGTTGGGCAATCAGGAGCTTAGTCCCGACACCATCGGTCCCCGATACGAGGATTGGGTGTTTCACGTGTAACATTCCCAGGTCAAAGAGACCACCGAAACTGCCCAAACCACCAACGACTCCTGGACGATTGGTCGTCGCAACCGCCCGTTTGATTCGGCTAACCAGTTCATAACCAGCGTTCACATCAACGCCCGCTTCTTGGTAACGGCTCATTGATTGCCACGCTCCCTTCGTTCACGTTGTTCCTGTTCATTTAACGACTTTAGGTAACCAGCCTCGTAGTCATATAACGGGGTGGGATAGTCACCATTAAAGTAGGCCACCGTCAACCCACCATCAGGTGCATCCCCCGCATCCGGAACGTTGATGGCCTCGATTAAACCAGCAACGCTTAAGAAGCTAAGTGAGTCCGCACCAATTTGTTGCCGCATTCCCTCAACCGAATAATGGGCCGCTAAAAGTTCCGACCGGGTTGAAATGTCGATCCCATAGAAGCAAGGAAATTTAAACGGTGGCGAGGCAATCAGCATGTGGACTTCCTTAGCCCCCGCATCCCGGAGCATTTTAATAATCTGCCGAGAGGTGGTGCCACGGACAATTGAATCGTCGACCACCGCCACCCGCTTACCACTAACAACCCCCCGGACAGCTGATAATTTTAAGTGGACGCCACGTTCACGCAATTCCTGGGTTGGCTGGATAAAGGTCCGGGCGACGTACTGACTTTTAATCAGCCCCATCTCATAGGGCAAGCCAATTTCTTCGGCATACCCCGACGCCGCTGATAGTGAGGAATTTGGCACCCCAATTACCATATCGGCAGCCACCGGGTGTTCGTGAGCCAGCCGCCGGCCCATCGCTTTACGAGCGTTATGAACAGTCACCCCATGGATGATCGAATCGGGCCGGGCAAAGTAGATATACTCCATTGAGCAAATTGCCAACCGAGTATCAGTCGTGTAGTGGTCAATATGGAGGCCATCACGGTCGATAATGATGAGTTCGCCGGGCTGGACGTCGCGGACGAACTTGGCGTTGATAATATCTAGCGCGCAGGTTTCACTGGCCACCACGTAGGCGCCATTCGACAGCTGGCCGATGCACAGGGGACGAATCCCATTGGGATCCAGAGCCGCAATTAGGCGGTCCTTTTGTAAAAGCAGGTAGGCAAAGCCCCCGTGGACCTGGTTCAGGCTCTCCTTTACGGCAGCAACCAAGCCCTTCTTAATGTGTTTGCGGATCAGGTGGATAAGGATTTCCGTATCCGAATCCGACTGGAAAACGGCACCCTCATCTTCCAGTTGGCGCCGCAAAGTTACGGCGTTGGTCAGGTTACCGTTGTGTGCTAACGCTATGTCACCATCGTGGAAGTGGAAAAGGAAGGGCTGGACATTGACAATCGAGTTGTGACCACTGGTCCCGTAACGAACGTGTCCAATTGCCGCTTCACCAACCAACCGCTTTAGTTCGGCCGGGTCGGCAAACACCTTGGCCAACAAGCCGCGGTCACGGTGCTGGTAAAGGTTCTGGCCGTCGGTAGAAACAATCCCGGCCCCTTCTTGACCCCGGTGCTGGAGGGTGTGGAGGCCATAGTAGGTCAGTTGACTCGCGTCTGGGGCGCCAAAAACGCCGAAAACGCCGCATTCTTCGTTTAATCCCTTGATTTCAGCTGGCACGGTAAGGCCTCCTCCCAAAGTTGTTGTAGTTCACTTACGTTCATATTTAATTCTGCGTCGGCCAACCGGGCCGCCAGCCAGTGGCTATTCGTGACCGTCCCGACCAGGCGGGCACCATCCCCCAGCGCTGCCGCAAAGTCCGCGGCGTGTTGGGCGGGAACGGTTACCACCAAGCGGCCTGGCGTCTCACTAAATAGTTGGGTCGCCGGCAAGAACCGCAAATCGAGGTCCAAGCCCAGTTCCGTCTTAAACAGGGTTTCACTGAGGGCCACCCCGAGGCCACCCTCACTCAGGTCGTGGGCACTGGCAACGTGACCAACCTGCATTTGGGCTAGCAAGTTCGTAAGGTTAGTATGAACCTGGTCCAGATCTAGTGGATTAAGGACACCACTAATGTCTCCCGTTATCATCTTCTGCAGTTCCGAACCCGCAAAGTCAGCGCCGGTCTTCCCCACCAGGTAGACCTGATCACCCGGGTGCTGGACCGCCGTTGGGATCACATGGTCTAGGTTTTTAACCAGGCCGACCATCCCAACCATCGGCGTCGGGTGGATTGCCCGGCCATTATTTTCGTTATAGAGGGAAACGTTTCCCGAAATAACTGGCGTATCAAAGACCCGGCAGGCTTCGGCCATCCCGGCAACAGATTGATGAAGTTCCCAAAATATTTCCGGGTCGTTGGGGTCGCCATAGTTTAGGCAGTCGGTAATTGCCAGTGGTTCTGCTCCAGCCGCAATCACGTTACTAGCCGCTTCCACTAGGGCAATTTGGCCACCAATCTTGGGACTCAGGTACACAAAGCGCCCATTCCCATCGGTAGTCATTGCCAGGCCCTTGTGTGTGCCACGAACCCGGATGACGCCGGCGTCACTGCCCGGGCCCACGACCGTATTGGTCCGAACCTGGGAATCATATTGTTGGTAGAGGCTACTCTTATCAGCCACCGTGCTCTGTTGGAGCAGGCGCCGTAGGACCGCAGCGGGGTCATCAATCTGGGGTTGCCAAGCCGGTGCCTTTTCGGCTGCGCTGATCCGCACCGGCTTCTTTTCGGCACTTGCTTCTTCTAAAACATCATCGGTTAGGCTCGCTACCGGAATATCACAAACCACCTGACCGTCATGGTGGAGCACGTACTGGTGTCCGGCAGTAATCCGGCCGATGGTCACGGCTGCTAAGCCATAATTGTCAAAGACCTTTTGAACATCCGCTTCGTGCCCCTTATTAACACACAACAGCATCCGTTCTTGCGATTCACTAAGCATAATTTCATAGGCCGACATGTTGGTCTCCCGCTGCGGGACCAGGTCTAAATTGAGGTCCATCCCGCTCTTCCCTTCAGCAGCCATTTCGGCACTGGAGGAAACAATCCCGGCGGCTCCCATATCCTGGATACCGACCAGCCAGTCTGGATGCTTAGTGATTACTTCCAGGCAAGCTTCCAAGAGAAGTTTTTCCATAAAGGGGTCCCCTACTTGGACTGCCGACCGTTGTGTAGCATGTTCGTCATTAAAATCAGCAGAGGCAAAGGTCGCCCCGTGAATACCGTCACGGCCGGTCTTGGCACCGACGTACATTACTGCATTGCCGATTCCGGCAGCCCGGCCCTGTTGGATATCTTTTTGGTCCATCAAGCCCACACTCATGGCATTGCAGAGCACGTTTCCCTGGTAACAGGGGTCAAAGGTCATTTCCCCTGCCACCGTTGGGATACCCATGCAGTTGCCGTAGTCGCCAATCCCACGGACCGTGTCCGCCACCTTCATCCGGGTCTGGTCGTTATCCAGTTCGCCAAAGTGAAGGGAGTCGAGCGACGCCACCGGCCGGGCACCCATGCTAAAAATGTCACGGAGGATGCCGCCAACACCAGTTGCCGCCCCCTGGTAAGGTTCCACCGTGGTGGGGTGGTTATGGCTTTCCGCTTTGAAAACCACCGCCTGCCCATCGTCAATGTCAACTACCCCGGCGCCTTCACCAGGGCCCTGCAGTACCCGGGCACTTTGGTTCGGGAAGAGCCGGAGCACCGGTTTCGACTTTTTGTAAGAACAATGCTCACTCCACATCGCGGAAAAGAGGCCCGTCTCGGTATAGTTAGGCAGGCGACCGAGGAGCTTTTCGCTGATGTAGTTATATTCGTCCTCGCTCAAGCTCCAGTCTAAGTACGGCTTTTGCGTTTTAATTTCTTCCGGTGACATTGCTTGCTTCATTAGTTTAATCCTCCACTTTTACACGGCCGTTTTCCAATAGTGACTTGAATAGTCGCAAACCATCAGTATTGCCGAGCAGCGCCTCTACCGCCCGCTCGGGGTGGGGCATCATCCCCAAGACATTGCCCCGCCGGTTAGTAATTCCCGCGATATTTCGCAGGCTCCCATTCGGGTTTTCCGCGGCGTAGCGAAAAACGACCTGGTGGTGGTCCTCAAGGTCATCCAAGGTTGCTTGGTCGGCATAATAGCTACCATCCGCATGGGCAATCGGTAGGGCAATCCGTTCGTGCTCTTCATACTGGCTGGTAAAGAGCGTCTGGTTATTGACCACTTCCAACGGCACGGTCTTGCAAATAAACTGCTGGCAATCGTTACGTTTCAAAGCACCCGGTAACAGCCCGGCCTCCGTCAGGATCTGAAAACCATTGCAGGTCCCAAAAACCGGGCGTCCCTGCTGGGCCATCTTTACTACGGCCCCCATCACCGGGGCAAAACGGGCAATTGCTCCTGCCCGGAGGTAGTCACCGTACGAAAAGCCTCCCGGCAACATCACGGCATCGTAGCCGGTTAGGTCCGTTTGCTTGGACGAAACGTAGTCAACGTTGGCCTGGCAGACCGTTGCTAGCGCCTCATAAATATCAATGTCACAGTTAGAACCGGGAAAAACAATTATCGCAATTTTCATTGGTGGTCCTCCATTACCTGGTAGGTGTACGTTTCCATGTTGAAATTGACTAGCAACTGGTCAGCGATTTCTTTAACGGTTGCGGCCACCTGGTCTCCCGTTGCGGCCACCGTTACGTCAAAGAATTTACCAACCTGGACCTCCTTAACTTCATCGTGGCCCAACGCATGGATTGTCTTCTTAATCGTGTCGCCTTGGGGGTCGAACACGGATGGTTTGTAAGTAACGAAAATCCGAACTTTAGTCATTAGTCTTCCTCCGTAACCACTGCTTGTAACCGGGTCAAGACTTCATCATAGGTAGTCGTCAGATCGGCCAGGTCCCGCCGGTAAACGTCCTTATCGAGGTGGGCATTGGTCTTAAGGTCCCACAGGCGGCAATTATCTGGCGAAAATTCATCAGCTAAAACGATGGTACCGTCGCTAAGGTGACCAAATTCAAGTTTAAAGTCGACCAACCGCATCCCGGCTTGGGCAAAGAGGTGGGTCAATAAGGTATTAACCTCCCGGCAGACTCCCCACATCTGTTCCAGCTCCTGGTGAGTTGCAATGCCCAACGCAATTGATGCTGATTCATTAATAAAGGGGTCGTCTAACTGGTCGCTCTTGAAGAAGGTTTCCTCAACCGGAGTCGTCAAACTCCCGCCTTCTTCCAAACCATACCGGCTGGCAAAGTGGCCTGCGATCACGTTCCGGGTAACGAATTCTAGTGGCACCATCTGGCACTTCTTAACCAACTCTTCGTTATCCGCCAGCTTCTTGATAAAGTGAGTCTTAATCCCGTGACGGATCAAGTATTGAAAAACAAGGGTGGAGATGGTATTAGCTGCCTTCCCCTTGCCAGCAAAATGGTCCTTTTCCTTTCCATTAAGGGCCGTTGCCTGGTCCATATAAACTACCCGCAGCACCTCCGGGTCAGCGGTTTGCCACATTTGTTTTGCCTTACCGGTATATAATAATTTTTCCATTTTGCTTGCGACTCCTTTTTGTAAAAACCGAACATTATCATAATATCAGCAATAGTAATTCGCTATTTCATGTCATCAATATACTATGGTTAGCAATGGGTGTCAACGTTAATTCTTAACTTTATTTGTCATCATCCAATTATTTGTTCGTAAAAATCAAAAAGGCGGCCGTTTCCTAAACTAAATTGTTAGGAAACAGTCACCGTTAGCGCTACAATATTAAGTAAATAATTAAGGAGGAACCAGCATGTCCGAAGAAGTCCATGTCCAGATTCGGCGCGCACACCCTGCCGACTACCAAGCAATAATTGATATCTTTAATGATGCCGTCCGGGTAGGAATCGCTACCGATGAGAGCCACCCAGTGACGGTTGCGGACCGCCAATCCTGGTTTGATCAATTTGATAACCGCCACCCCCTCTGGGTGATCACCGTTGACGGCCAGGTCGGCGGGTGGTGTGCGCTCGAGCCATTCTACCCCCACCCGGCTTACCGTGATTCAGCCGAAATCGCCATCTATATTCGACAACAATCTCACCGTAAGGGGCTGGGCCGCGCGCTCTTAACTTACACTGACCAGCAGGTGCGCAGTCACCGCTACTTTAAAACCGTGGTGGCTTACATTTATGAACATAACCAACCGAGTCAGGGACTCTTTACCAGCTGTGGCTATGAACGGTGGGGCCACCTGCCAGCAATCTCTTACATCAATGGTGAGTATCGCGAATTAGAAATTTTTGGCAAAAACTACCCTACCGTCTAGGAACGGCGCTGAACCAGGCCGGCCAGCAAGAAAAGCACCCCAAAGACCTGGCAGCTAAAGTCAAGCAGGCGACCAAGCGGGTCGTGGTCAACAACTAGGTCGACTAGTGGCGCCAACACCAGGGCGAGGCCGAAGAGGAAGCTATTCGTTTTATAAAAGTGACGATTGAATTTCATGTCATCCACCTGTTTATCCATAATTTGCTAATGATTACGCGGGCCACCGTTGCCGTGAGTCCTGGTACCCCTTATCTTAGATCTTAGCACCTAAGTAAAAGCGTCCGCTAGTGGCGGGGCCATGAGCCGCACCATTAGTGAACGCTTAATTTAGTATAAGTTCCCCACAAAGAGAAAAGTGTTACAGCATAGTACACGAAAGGGGGAGTAAGACGCCTAGTTCAAACCTAACCGTTGGTAAATATCGTCAACGTGACGAAGGTGCCAATGATAGTCAAAGGCGTCATCCAAGTCTTCTTTAGTAAGTTGCTTTTGGATCGTCGGGTCAGCTTCCAGCAGTGGCCGGAACGGTACCTGGTCGGCCCAGCACTTAGCAGTGTAAGGCTGGATCAAGTCATAGGCTGCTTCCCGGCTCATCCCGCTGTTGACCAACTTCAAGAGGACCCGGCCGCTGTAGATCAGGCCGAGAGTCTTGTCCATGTTCTTCTTCATCGTTTCTGGGAAGACGTCCAGTTTTTTCAGGATGCGGCCGAAGCGACGGAGCATGTAGTCCAGCAATGAAGTGGAGTCCGGCAAGATCATCCGCTCAGCGCTGGAGTGGGAAATATCGCGTTCGTGCCATAGGGCAACGTCTTCGTAAGCCGTCACCACGTGACCACGGAGGACCCGGGCACAACCACAGATATTTTCAGAGCCAATTGGGTTACGCTTATGCGGCATGGCCGATGACCCCTTTTGGCCCTTGGCAAAGTGCTCTTCGACTTCATGAATTTCGGTCCGCTGGAGGGAACGAATCTCGGTCGCCATTTCTTCCATACTGGTCCCAATTAAGGCAATTGTGGCGATGTATTCAGCGTGGAGGTCCCGTGGGAGAACCTGGGTTGAGATCTCCTGAGCACGGAGACCGAGCCGCTTGCAGACGTATTCCTCAACGAAGGGGTCAATTTCCGCAAAGGTCCCAACCGCACCGGAAATTTTCCCGGCTTCGACGCCCCGGGCGGCATGTTCAAACCGCTCCTTGTTTCGCTTCATCTCGGAATACCAGCGAGCCGCTTTCAAGCCAAAGGTGGTTGGTTCAGCGTGCACCCCGTGGGTCCGGCCCATGCAAACGGTGTACTTGTACTTTTCGGCCATCTCCTTTAAGACACCCATAAAGTCATCGATGTCTTGACGAAGGATATCGTTAGCCTTCTTCAGGCGAAGGCCCTGGGCAGTATCAACGACGTCGGTACTGGTCATCCCGTAGTGGACCCACTTCCGTTCCGGACCCAGGGACTTGGAGACATCCCGGGTAAAGGCAACCACGTCGTGGTGGGTTACCGCTTCAATCTCTGCGATCCCTTCGACGCTAAACTTGGCGTTCTTCTTGATCTTTTCCACATCTTCAGCCGGGATATGTCCCAGCTTACTCCAGGCTTCGTCAGCGGCAATTTCGACTTCCAGCCAGCACTGGTACTGGGTTTCCAAGCTCCAGATCTTCTTCATTTCTGGACTAGTATAACGGTCAATCATCGATTAAAATCCTCTCTATGTTTATTCTGCAGTTATTATCGCACAGGTTGAGAAATCTCCCAAGCCCTATTCATCCCAAATATGGGTATCCGCGATTTCCTTTAGGGTGGCGGCAAAGTCATCACTTAAGATCGTCACATGCCCCATCTTCCGGTTATGACGGATTTCCGCCTTGCCGTAGTCATGGAAGTGCCAGTTCGGCTTTTGAAAGACCTGTTCACGGACCCCCGGAACGTGTTGACCCAAGACGTTGACCATGATTGCCGGGTGCAGTAGCTCAACCTTAGGCAGGGGCCAGTTGCAGACTGCCCGGTTGTGGATGGCAAATTGAGAAAAGTTACAGGCCTCGATCGAGTAGTGCCCCGAATTATGGGGCCGCGGAGCTAGCTCGTTGATATAGATCTCGCCATCATTGCCCACAAACATCTCAACCCCCAGGATTCCGCGGAGGTCGATTGCATGGGCGATCTTAATTGCCATCTGTTGAGCCCGTTTTTGTAGTTCCGGTGTGATGCGGGCGGGAACGATGCTGATGTGCAAAATCTCGTCGTGGTGGATGTTTTCCGCCACGGGGAAGACGGTGACCGCACCATTTTCGTTGCGACCGACCATGACGGAACATTCGAGCTTAAAGGGCACCCACCCTTCCAAGATGGCATCCTTAGTGGATAGAATTCCCCCGCACTTGGCCAAGTCCTGGTCACCGTGAAGGACCTCTTGGCCGTGACCGTCATATCCGCCCTCACAAGTTTTCAGCACGCAAGGGTAGCCAATTTTTGCGACCGCCGTTGCCAGGTCTTGCTGGTTCTTAACCGGCATAAACGGTGCCGTCTTAAGCCCGGCATTACGCAGGAAGGTCTTTTCCCGGATCCGGTTCTTGGTAGTGTAGAGCAGGTGGGTACCCTGGGGAACATACGCCTTATCGGCCACATTACGGAGGGCGTTCAAGTCGACGTTCTCAAACTCATAGGTGAGGACGTCTGACCGGCGGGCCAATTCCTCGATTGCCTGGACATCGGCGTATTCGGCCACAATCTGATCATCAGCCACCTGGCCGGCTGGACAGTGCGGCGTCGGGTCGAGGATGATGACCTTCATCCCGGTTTGCTTGGCATCAAGGGCCATCATTTGGCCAAGCTGACCGCCACCGATAATCCCAATTGTTTGCCCCTGTTGGATCATCTTAGTCAAGGTGCGCCCCGCTTTCCTTTGCTGCATCGTGCATTTGCTTACGGTAATCAATGATTTGGTCTTGGATTGCCCGGTCAGTGGTCCCCAGGATCTGCAAAGCTAACAGTGCCGCGTTTTTAGCGCCCGCAGCCCCGATTGCCGTCGTGGCAACGGGAATCCCCGCCGGCATCTGGACGATCGACAAGAGGGAGTCCATCCCGCCCAAAGTCTTGGTCTGTCCCGGGATACCGATCACGGGTAGCGGGGTATTGGCCGCAATCATCCCCGGCAAGTGGGCCGCGCCCCCCGCGCAGGCAATGATGACCTTAGTTCCCTTAGCAACCGCCCCTTGGGCAAAGGCGAACATTTCGTTTGGCATCCGGTGCGCCGAAATAACGTTCTTATCATAGGCAACGCCAAATCGATCTAAAATCTGACAAGTTTCCTTAACCGTTGGCCAGTCTGACTTACTACCCATTACAACACTGATTTCACTCATCATGGTACCTCCTTAAAAGCTGCCTTAAGAATACCAGATTGGTCGCTGTTCTTCAACATAAAAGACGAACTAAATTACATTTTAGTCAATGATCGTTCGATTAAACTATAATGATCAAAAAAGCTACTTCAGGTTTTGTTCAACCCCAAGTAGCTTCAAAATTTTAATTTTCAATTACAACCTTCGTTCCGGTCGGCACATTGTGCATGAACCAGTAGGCATCAGGCACGGATAGCCGAATGCACCCGTGCGACCCCTGGTTAATTCCTAGTTGGGAAGCCTCGTAAGGTTTATAATTACCATTAGCATCAGTTGGCACCGTGTGGAAGAGGTAAACACCATGTTCCAAAAACGACGTCCAATAGTTGGCCCCTTCGCCTAGTGAGCCATTGTAGAAACTGTTGCCCCGTTCAGCTTGGACATAGTAAGTCCCGGTTGGGGTCGTGCTAATACCATGATCATAGTAACCGGCCGAACAATACATTGTGTAAACAACATTATTACCGTTCATTAAGTAAACCCTGTTCTGGCGGATCCGGACATTGATCCAGAAATTATTTAATTGACGAACATTCGGGTACGGCGCGTATTCAGATGGCTGGCGGTAGTCAATTGGCATCCGCATTACCCCGAGTGAAACCAAACCAGACTGATAGTCAGCAAAGTGTCCATTACCGGCTGGATCATCGGTAAAGCGGTGAATTACATAAACCGCTTGTTGCCGCAAACTAGCCGGCATCGTAAAGCCAAGTTGGTAGCCAGATTGCCCACTGTTATAAGTTGCCGGATAAACTTTGGCCACATCAGCCCGGGTCCGGTTAATGTCTAGTACCCGTTGCCGATATAGTTCCTGACCATTCTGGTTTAAGAAGATCAGGTATTCATATGGTTTACCGACCGCCTGGTTACTTGCGTGCCAGCCAGCTACATATAGTTGGTTGCCATTGACCTGGATCTGGTCAAAGTTACCAGCGTTAGCGGCATAGCGGGGTGAATATTGGTCGGTAAACTGACTGTTACCACTTGAATCACCAGTAAATCGTAAGATTACTTGCATCGTACCAGTGACTGCGGCCGGGTCAAATGGAATAAGGGTTGAAAAGCCGCTGTGCGCACTATTAAAAGTACTGCTGTAAGCCTTAGCAACATCTGGACGTTCCGTTAATTTAACAGCGGCCCTACCGACCTCTTGGCCATTATTTAAAACAATCAGGTAGGCATATGGCCAGCCCATTGACTGGTCGCTAATCATCCAACCAGAAACCTTAAGACCATCCTTGGTCATTTGGATACTATCGAAGTTATACCCCTGGTGGTCTAATGCTACTGGCGTGGTGCTGGTGTAATCACTGTAATCTTCTGCGGTGCTATCACTGCCGGTTGAGTAACGACTAATAATCGTGTAGCGATGACCCGGATATAAATGGAGTTTTGATAAGTCAAAGCGGCCGACAAAACCACTTTGGTCAGCACCAGGAATAGTAGGGAACGCTTTGGCAACGTCATCCCGCTTAACGGTTGTCGTTGGTACCGTCGCTACTTGATAGCGGTCAGTATCGTCATACAAAATAGCAACCCGGTGCTTTTCAAAGGATGATAAGTTGGTGGCGTGCCAACCAGTCACGACCAGGTACTGACCATCGCTAATGTCAAAGGCATCTAAGTTACCCTGGTTAACTACATCGCCATTCGTAATTGGGCTAAACCAGTAGTCAACATAGTTGCTATTACCATCAGCAGCTCCCGAGTAGCGACTGATGATTTGCAATTCATGGTTAAACTTGATATTAGTAAGCGGAATCTTAACTTCAAAGCCAGACTGACTGGCATCCGCAACGCCCGGGAACACTTTAGCAACGTCCGGACGGGCAACATCAGTGACCGCTTCTCGGGCGACTTCTTTGCCGGCGGTCCGGTCGTAAACGATGATGAACCGATGGGACTTATTAACGGCTAGATTGGTGGCGTGCCAGCCGGTTACAACTAGGTGGTTATCAGCAACTGTCGCGCGGTCTAAGTTAGCATGGTTCTGCCGGTCAATTGTGATTGGCGCAAACCAATAATCAACCGCATTCCCGTTTCCTTGAGCATCGTCAGTGTAACGACTAATGATCTGAACCTGGTTTAAATTGGTCCACCGCTTACCCAGGTTAAAACTAGTCTTAAAGCCCGACTGACTGGCACCATAAACGGGGTGGACCTTAGCAACATCCGGACGGGCAACTTCTTGGTCGGTAACATTTTGCCGGGCTAATTCGGTCTTGTCCGTCCCGTTTAAAGCAATGATGTAGTGGTAGGGACGGTTTTGTGCGGCACTGGTGGCGTGCCAACCGCTAACCGTTAAGCAACCGTGATCATCAATTTGGGCTTGATCAAGGTAGGCGTAGTTGCCATGGTCGTTAGGAGCGGCTTGCGACCCCCCCATTTTGCAGCGAAACACTATTCGTTACCTGACCAGCACTTTGTTGAACAACTGGTGCTGGTTGTTGGGCATCCGCCTGAACGCTGTTTTGATTTACCCACAGCAAGAATGCACAACTTGTTAACGCCGCACACCCCGCCGCAACTTTCTTGGCGTGATTAAAATTAATTATCAATGTAATCGCCTCCAAATATATCGAATCATCATTTAATGCAATGACAAGTTCATGATAGCACCATCTAGTAGACAGGCAAGCAGAAAAATGGCATCCCCCGATCATTAATCCCAGGTCGTGAGATGCCATTTTATTGAGCTAGTTTATCAATATTTAGAATTCGCGTTTCTTTGCTGCCAGTCCTAAACCAAGCATCGTAGTTAATGCGCCTAATACCATTACTGCAGCAGAGTCTTGCGTACCAGTTTGTGGCAACTTAGTAGCATTAGCAACTGACCGCTGAGCAGTAGCGGTCGACAACTTTGTTACGGAAGCAGCTGACAAGCGGACTGGTGCAGTCGGCAATACCTGACTAGCTGCCGCAGTAGCGGTTGTTGGACCAGTAACAGCATCAGTACCGGTAGCAACCGTCCCCTGATCGCCAGCATTCTGACCGTCATGGTGGTCCACCGTCCCAGTCTGCCCCGTCAAACTCTGTTGTAGCTGGGCCAACTTAGCTTGTGCCTGAGTCAACTCACCCTTGGCCGTCGTTAGTTGGCTGTTAGTTTGGGCAATATCTTTTTTATCATTGTTAACTGCGGCTTGCTTTTGGGCAGCAGTTTGCTTACTATCACTAGCTGCCTTTTGCAACTGTTGTAAGTGCGCTTGGTCTTGCTTCAGTTGCTTTTGCTGCTGATTCAAGTCAGCTTGGGCCTTCGCAATAACATCTTCTTGCTTAGCAACCGCTGCGTAAGCATCCTGAGCAGTTTGAAGCTTAGCAAGGGCGCCTTAGCATGTTCATAGTCTGCAACGTCACCAGTCTTTGAAATGCCATTTTGGCTCAGATAATCGTTTAGGTCACTTATAAAGTTAGCACCCTCACACGTCCCGGGCTGGTCGGTGAAGACATATTCGCGAGTACCAATCATTCCACCAAAGCCCATTGCCTTAATGAATGGGTCTACGGTATGCAATGCGTATTGATACTGTGATTCCGAATACCCTGACTGTGCAGGACTAATGGTAACCCCCGCTACCTTCCGTCCGTTAAATGAATTTTCAATCGTCGCTTTCTTAATACTATCTTCACTCTGCAAAATGTCACTAAGCGACCGACGACCATCATTATCCTTATTAAGGCTTAACGCATCCAACATGCTCTCAATGGTAAAGTCTGTATTATCACCCTTTAAGTTCACTGCGGCCATAAAGGCATTACCGTAGTAACTACTCGTGTCATTATGGTGAACACTCGTATTTTGGCTATCCAGCATGGCAGCCGCCATCGCACTTAGTGAAAGTTTCGACTGGTTAACCGCCGTAATACCCTTCGGCTGGTCCTTAGCATACTTCTTCAAAAACTTACTGCGTTGACTTTGCCAACTAAGCGGATCGCCCTGGTAAAGATCTACGTAGTTTTCCAAAATCCTTTCAAAGTTAGTTGCCGCAAACTTATCTGGATTATATACGTCACCAATAGAGAACAACTTACCCTTAATGTTTTTGTCATACCATGGTGCCTTAACCAGTTGGTGGTCGTTAATCGTCACCGTCTTCCCTTCTAACATTTGAATGGCGGTATTAGCGTCTTGAACTAGCTGGGCATTACCGGCATACTTAGTCTTTAAGTAGTTAAAGAAGCCGATCACGTTATACTTATTATATTCGTTTTCGGCATTTGTCAGGTTATCCTTCAACTGCGTTGCATTCGCTGGCAGCTGTTCTTGTGCCTGATGAAGTGTTTGTTGAGAATTCTTAACGGCATCCTGGTCTTGGTTAACCTTATCCCTAGCATTTTGAAGTGCCGCGGCCTGGTCTTGACCACCCGCCATTGCCTGGGCATCCTGCAGCGTTTGCTGGTCCTTTGATAAATTGTCTTGACTTATTTGAAGCTTTTGCTGAAGCTGGTCAACCTGGGTCTGCTTTTGATTGACGGCTTCCTGGGCTGACTGAACTTGTTGGGCATTCGTAGCGGTCGTCGCCAATGACTGCGGCGTAGCGTCAACTACCGTACTATCAGCAGCAACTCCCGTTTGCATGCTAAAAATACCCAGTGCAGCAACCGCTAGCGAAGCGACTACCCAACTCTTCCCAGACTTGTACATCTTCTTATGTTCCTTAAGCATGAATAGTTCCTCCCTAAAATTTTATGACTATTTTAGTATAAGAAAGCTAATAACATTCTTTAAGGTATTCCTTCCCCTTTTCCCGTTTTTAACTCATTTCCCTGAAAAAGGCGTCTCATTTTTTCAGGCTCGAGTCACAAACTGAATTTGATATTCAACGGTGTTCCTAAAATATAGTATATTCATAACTAATTAGGGGGAGACAAAATGTTAAAAGTATTCATCATGGAGGATAATCTACGCTTACTGAGCTACTATAAAGGGATCGTCAATCTGATTAGCAACAAACTGCACCTCACTGGTACCCAAGTAACCCTCTGTAGTTCAACTAGTCAGCTGTGCGCGGCCCTCCCCGTAGCCAGTCCGAATAATATTTTTATCCTCGATATTGAAATCAATGGTAATAGTCGCGCGGGCCTGCAAATGAGCCTGCAAATTCGTCGGCACGACCACCAAGCCAAGATCATCTTCATCACAACTCATGACGAACTTCTTTATACAACCTGCAAGTACCGGGTTAGCGCGCTCGACTTCATTGCCAAGGACCGGGGGAACGTTCTCCAAGAACTAAGCACCGATTTTAAAGCGATTATTAAAGAAAGTTCAAAGGCATCATCGACGCTACTATTTACCTATAAGTCTTACAACCACGTCTCAACCATTCCGATTAACCGCATCTGTTACTTCACCTCTAACCAAACGAATAGTCACGCCAGCACAATGGTAACGGCTGACCACCAAACGATTCAGATTCACCAGAACCTCCATGAAATCGAGCAAGCTAATCCCTACTTTTTCCGTGCGCACCGCAGATTCCTCGTCAATCCCTGCCAAGTCTGCAAGGTTGATTTTTATTACCACCGGGCGGAATTTTACACTGGCCTCTCCTGTCCCCTGTCACGCCGCCATGCCCACAAATTATTAGCCCTCACCAAAGTGTACGCCTAACAATTCGTATTTATTACATAAGGGGCTGTGACATAATCTCTACAGCCTAGCTAAAGTACGAACAGCGCAGTACACAAATGGCCTCCAGTGCCCGGCAAAGCCGAACACTGGAGGCCTATTTGTGCTTGCGGGGGTTCGAAGACGAACTAG
>DXAF01000060.1 GCA_019117185.1 Candidatus Limosilactobacillus intestinipullorum
AATCCACCTTTCATCTTATTTTGTTAACTTGATTGGTAATCAAATTTAACTTAATTCGAATACTTTGTTAGGTTAGCATAAAAAATATTACATTTCAACGGAAGATCGCCGAAGTGACGGCATTTGTCGTCCATTCATAAACTGGTACAATGGGGAGAATAGGCGATTTATAACCAATTAAAGCGGTTTCTTAAAAGCTTTAAAAAATTAAAACTTTTTATGTCCTTGGTCGGGTAAAAGCCTAATGCGGTAAGTAAAACGTTTAATTTGATAAACGTTTGACAACACGCGTAAAACTTAACTATAATGGTGCAGATTCAACCATACAAGAGAAGGAGAATTGTTTTATGAAAGCACTTGTATTAACGGGCACAAAGCAGCTCGAAGTTAAGGATGTCGACACTCCAGAAGTTAAGCCGGATGAAGTCTTGGTTCACACCGCTTATGCTGGTATCTGTGGGACCGACCACGCATTGTATGCTGGGTTACCAGGTTCCGCAAGTGCCGTTCCACCGATCGTCTTGGGCCACGAAAACTCTGGTGTAGTTGCTAAGGTTGGTTCGGCAGTTAAGAACGTCAAGGTTGGTGACCGGGTAACAGTAGACCCGAACATCTACTGTGGAGAATGTAAGTACTGCCGGACTTCCCGTCCTGAAATGTGCGAAAATCTTTCGGCAGTTGGTGTTACCCGTGACGGGGGCTTTGAAGACTACTTTACGGCACCGGCTAAGGTTGTTTATGCTATTCCTGACAGTGTTTCATTAAAAGCTGCTGCAGTGACTGAACCACTCTCTTGTGCTGTCCATGGTGTTGACCTGTTGGAGATCCACCCTTACCAAAAGGCATTGGTGATCGGTGATGGTTTCATGGGCCAATTGTTCGTTCAAACGCTGCAAGCTTACGGGGTGAGTGAAGTTACCCTGAGTGGTCGTAACGATGCTAAGTTACAATTGAACCATGATAAGTTTGGTGCCAAGACGATTAACACCAAGAAGGGTGAACAGATCCCAACTAACGAATACGATATTGTCATCGAAGCTGTTGGTCGTCCTGAAACCCAAGAACAAGCGGTTGAGGCTGCGGCCCGGGGCGGTCAAGTTTCCATGTTTGGTGTTGGTAACCCTGATGACAAGTTCTCCATTAATAGTTACGAAGTCTTCCAAAAGCAGTTGAAGATTCAAGGAGCCTTCATTAACCCTTACTGCTTCGAAGATTCAATTGCCTTGATGGCTTCCGGGAAGGTTGATGTTTTGCCATTACTTTCCCATGAGTTTGGCGTTGAAAAGGTTGACGACTTCGTCAATGGACGGATCGAAAATGTTTCAAAGGCCGTTGTTAAGTTAGCTGGCGAAGAAGCCTAATTAAAAAATTTCCCGGGAAATCTTCCTCGGGAATTTTTTTATGCCAAAATGTTGACACTGTGTCACCATGGTGTAGAATAATGATAATTTACTAGTGACGCCGTGTCACTTAAGGGAGGAAGAAGATGGCAAGTAAGACGTTTCAAAATTTACCACCGGCTAAACAGGCGTCGGTGCAGCAAGCATTATTAACGGAGTTTAGTACCCACGACCTTGCCGATGCCCAGGTGGCCCGAATTGTCAAAGCGGCCGGAATTGCCCGGGGGGCCTTTTACAAGTACTTTACGGACTTGACCGATGCCTATAACTACCTTTACCACTTTGCCTTAATGAACTTGCATGACTATGCCATTAAGGAGCACCACCTTTTAACGGCTGCTGAATACGCCAAGCAGGTGACCACTTTTTTGCAGCAGGTCAATGCGAGCCCGTATTACGACCTAGTTAAGCGACACTTTGCGGTTAATGAAGCACTGCTGCACCCCGAACAGGATCCCCAGCTGCGCCCCGTCAGCACAGTTGAATGGGCAGTGATGACACTTGTCCACCAGGCAATCAAGGAGGGGTTGGCACAACCGGACCAGGCTGGAGTGGTGGTTGCTCGGTTGCAAGCGGCGCTCAGTACCTTATTAGCAAAGGAGGAGAATCATGTTTCTGGCAATTAAAGAAATCAAACACGAACGGCTACGGTATAGCCTAATTATCGCGATGATCGTGATGATTAGTTACCTGATGTTTGTCTTGATGGGCATGATGCTGGGGCTAGCAGGTGAAAACAAGGCTGCAATCACCAGTTGGGATACCCAGACGGTTTACCTGAATAAGAATGCGAACGATAACATGAGCCAATCCTTAATCACCAGGGACCAGTTGGCTGGTAAAAAACTGAATTCCCATGAAGCACTGGTGGGTCAATCACCGGTGGTAATTAAGAAGACCAGTGGGAAGGCTTTAAAGCAGAGTGCCCAGTTTGTTGGACTGGATCCGCACCAATACATTGCCAAGGATAACATTGTACTTACTGCTGGTCGCCATGCCTACAACCGTCATGAATTAGTTGTCGATCAAAGTTTAAAAGCCAAGGGGTACCAAGTAGGTGACCGGGTAAAGTTGAACTCCACGAGTACTAACTACCGGATTGTTGGTTTTGCCAAGGACGCGCAACTTAATGTAGCGCCAGTGGTCTATGGCCACCTAGCAACCTGGCGGCAACTCCGTGGTGTGACGCCCCAGGTCGTTGCCAGCGGCATTATTGCCAACCAGTCTGAAAAGCCGGGGCGCTTTGGTAAGTTAGGACATTATTCAGTTAACCAGTTTATCCAAAAGCTCCCTGGTTATGCAGCGGAAAATAGCACGTTCATCTTTATGATCGGCTTCTTAATGGTTATCTCATTGATAATTATTGCCGTCTTCTTGTATATCTTGACAATGCAAAAGATGCCTAACTACGCGGTCCTCCGGGCTCAGGGGATTCCCACCCGGTATTTGGTCGCAACGACAATCCACCAGGCCGTCCTTTTGATGGTTAGTGGGATCTTAGGGGGCCTCGTATTAACACTGATCACGACCTGGCTGATGCCGATGACGGTGGCCCTAGTATTAGATTGGCCATTAATCGTCACTATGGCTATTGTCCTAGTGTTACTGGGGGTAGTAGGGGCCCTCTTACCAGTCCGCATGATTCTAAAAATTGACCCGGTACGGGCACTTAATGGTTAGGAGGCTTATCATGGCAGTAATTGAGTTAAAGAATATCAATAAGGAATTTGGTACCGGCATTAGTAGGGTCCAAGTACTTGACGGCGTAAACTTTCAAGCCAACCGGGGCGAATTAAGCCTAATCCTGGGCCCATCAGGTTCAGGTAAGAGTACCTTCTTAACCATTGCTGGCGGGTTGCAGACACCAACCGCTGGTACCGTGGTAGTTGAAGGAGAACAACTTGAACAATTATCCGCTAAGGAACGGGACCAGTTACGGTTAAATAAGATTGGCTTTGTCCTCCAATCCTATAACTTGCTTCCTTACTTAACGGTTAAAGAGCAGTTTGCCCTGGTTCGCAAGATCAAACGGGACGGCAACATGACGGAAGAAGAGCTAAAGATCTTGCTAGCGGACCTTGGCATTGACCAGCTAGTTAATCACTACCCCGATGAAATGTCGGGTGGCCAGAATCAGCGGGTGGCGATCGCCCGGGCACTGTACCCTAATCCCGAGATCATCCTGGCTGATGAACCGACTGCGGCCTTGGATAGTAACCGGGTTCAGGTAGTCGGAAAGCTGCTCAAACGGATGGCCCGCCAGCACAATAAGGCAATTGTGGTGGTGACCCACGACTTGCGTCTCCGTGATTACGCTGACCATATTTACCAACTAATGGATGGCAAATTAACGCAAGAGAAATAAATATTTCCCGGGAAATGGTTGTTCATTTCGGGAATTAAGAACGGTTCAGACGGCTGGTGACGAGGTTTAGTACTTTGGTATAATCAAACTATTACCAATAGTAAGGAGAATAAGATGGCTTTTTTAGAATTAAAAGGGATCCAAAAGGCATACTACTTGGATAAGCAGGCCTTCCCGGTGCTAAAGGGGATTGACCTCCAATTTGAGCGTGGCGAGTTTGTCTCAATCCTTGGTGAGTCGGGCGGTGGTAAGTCCACCTTGATGAACATTATTGGGGGCCTGGACCGTAATTTTGACGGTCAGGTGCTGGTAAATGGCGAGTTACTTGACCACCGTAAAGAGCAGCAGTTGGATAACTACCGCCGCTCAATGGTGGGGTACATTTACCAGTCGTACAACCTGATTTCCCACTTGACTGTCTTGGATAACGTGCTGGTAGCCCTGGACATGACAAACTTAAACAAGGATGAAAAACGTCAACGGGCGCTGAAGCTACTTGACCAAGTGGGGCTCAGTAAGCAGGTCCATAAGCACCCTAACCACTTATCTGGTGGTCAAAAACAGCGGGTAGCGATTGCCCGGGCCCTGGCCAGTGATCCCCAGATTATCATCGCTGATGAACCGACTGGTGCGCTGGACTCGCAAAATACACGAGAAGTTTTGACCTTGCTCGACCAGATTGCCAAGGACGGCAAGCTCGTAATTGCCGTAACCCACTCCCAAGAGGTCGCTGATCACGGAACTCGGATTGTTCACCTGGCAGATGGGAAAATTGATGGTGATGAACAATTGCGGCCCGCGTATGCGCTGCCGGAAGACCCCACCCATATTAAGCCACGGCAGCTTCCCGCGGCGGCTAGTTACCGGATGTCGTTTAAACACCTCATGTATAACTTCTGGCGAAATTCCCTCATCATGTTAGGGACCGCGATTGGGATCTTTGCGGTTCTCTTATTTAGTGGGTTAGGGAACGGGGTAAATGGTTACATTCAAAACCAAATTAACTCCCTAACGAATCCCCGGTCGATTACCGTCTTTAAAAACCCAACTGGGAAGAAACTAACTCAGGACCAGATCCAGTCGTCTCTGATGCAAAATATGGCGGCCGACCCGCAGTCGATGGTAATCAACCAGGCGGACCTAAAAAGAATGGCCAAGGTAACCGGGGCGGCGAGTGTTCAAAAGGGGAACATGATCGGTGGCTACCGTCTAAGCTATGGTAAGCTCCAGCAGAGTGGTTCTAGCATGACAACCTGGAACAAGTCCGTGACTGCTAATTCTATTAAGCATGGCCATAAGCCTGGCAAGGGTGAAGTGGTATTGACTAAGCAACAGGCAATCCAGTTAACCAGCCCCAAGAAATACCGTGACTTGGTCGGTAAATCGGTCAAGCTTAGTTTTAACTGGGTTAACGCTAAAGGGGATCCCGTGGCCATTGATGGGGTAGTTAAGGTAGCGGGCCTTAGTGAAGGCGCCAGTGCCGGGACTACTATCAACTACGCAACCCTTCAGCACATGCTGAAGCAAAAGGGCGCCGATACCCGGCCAAACTTTGCAACCGTAAATGCTTCTAGCCTCACAAATGTGGAAGAGGTTGCTAACCGGATCAATAATTTACGGAACGGTAAGCACGAACGGATCCTGGGCGCGATTACCGTTGGCTCAATCCTTAAGACGGTTAATACTTACGTCCACCTGGCATCGACCATTTTAGCGGCAATTGCCGGAATTTCCTTGCTGGTTTCAGCATTGATGATTATCGTGACGATGTACATGTCAGTTTCGGAACGGACAAAGGAAATCGGTATCTTACGGGCACTCGGTGAACGGAAGAAGGATATCCGCCGCCTCTTTACGTCAGAATCGATTTTTATTGGTCTTTTTTCTGCCCTGTTAGCACTGGTGATTGTGGCAATTGTTACGATTTGCCTCAACCACGCACTGTACGGCTTGATTAAGTATAATATTGTTCAAATCACAGCCAGCGACGTTGTCTTTGCGGTAGTGGTCGCAGTGATTATCTCCTTTATTGCGGCCCTTTTGCCAGCCCGGTATGCGGCAAAGCTCAACCCAATTGACGCACTTGCGGCCGACTAAATAGCTGAATAACTCGCTAGTGGTAATTTGTTGCTTACTAGCGAGTTTTTTACTTTTAACAGGATAATGGTCATTAAGTTAACCAGCTATATATTTTTTGTTAGGTAAGCCAAAATTGAGCTATAATTGATAATGGAGGTGTTAAAAGTGACAACAGTTTTTGTTCACGACGATGATAAGACGCAAACGATTCATTGTTCTGACGGTTCACAAGGGGTTATGCAAGTCAGTCAAAAGAACTCAGCACCATATTATGCATTTCGGTTTTATAGCTATGTTCACCCGAGCTTTTGGGTTGACCAGGACCAATTTCATAATGGCGAGGATATCGTGGTTAAGGATATTCAAAGCGAGGATGACTTTCAACTGCAGTTTGTTTAACGCGCATTGTTAATAAGGGAAATACAAAGCGGCCGCCAAAGTTCGAAAAGCCCGAACTTTGGCGGCCGCTTTACGGTTGGTTGCACGTTAATTACCTAAAATTTGATCAGCGTGGCTTAAGACGTCGGCGATTAGGGTCATCACGCGGGGATCATCAAGGTGGTAGATAACCGTCTTGCCGTGGCGGTGCTGCTGGACAAGGTGGTACTTACGCAATAGTTGTAGCTGGTGGGACACCCCAGATCGCTCCCAATGTAATTCCTTGCTAATTTCTGTGACGCTCATTGAATGCTGAATCAGAAGGTAAATCAGTTGGAGCCGCTTGGGGTTACCCAGCATTTTAAAAAGCTGGCTCGCCTTAATAATATTGGTAAGCTCATTAGTATATTGTTTAGTCATAGCCATCATTACTCCCTTAAGAAATAATAAAGCACTTTCATTTAATTCTAGCCTACCAAACATAAAAAAGCAAAACACTAATTTGGGCGTCTTGCTTTAATCACTTTACTTAAAAATGGTCATTAGGTTAGAGTGCCAATCGTTGGCCCACGTAAATAGTGTAAGGTGCGGCCAACCCGTTCTTTTGGGCAATACTATACCAGTTTAACCCATACTGAGCGGCAATGCCGGAAAGGGTGTCACCGCTTTGCACGGTGTAGCTTCCCTGACTAACGGCTACGGCACGGTAACTGCTAGTGTAATGAGTGGGTGTGGTGGCCGCTCCACTTACCCGGATGACTTGACCGACGTAAATTCGGTTCGGGTTGGCAATGCCGTTTGCTTGTGCCAATTGCTCGTAGGAAACACCAAACTGACTGGCGATGCCAGAAAGGGTGTCCCCACTCTTAACGGTGTAAGAACCAGTAGTAGCTGTTGTTGGTGCTGGCGTGTTGTTGGTTACCGTATTGTGGTGGACAGGCGTAGTACTTGGCTGGGTTGCCTGGCTAGTAGTGCGCGTGGCATTTAATTGAAGGACTTGGCCGACGTAAATCCGGTTCGGGTTAGCAATGTGGTTGATTTGGGCAAGCTGGACGTAGCTGGTACCAAACTGGTTGGCAATGCCAGAAAGGGTATCCCCGCTCTTGACCGTGTAACTACTCTGCGTCGTGTTGTTAGCATTGGTTGGCGTTGCGGGTTGAACCGGTTGCTGGTTTGCAGCTGGTTGCTGCTGGTTGGCTTGCTTAGCCGGTTGACTCGGGGTAGGGGCCGGTGTAGTAGTGGTCTGCCGTACTAGCAGGTGTTGACCGACGTAAATCCGGTTAACGTTTTGAATATCGTTGAGGTGGGCTAACGTGTTGACCGTTGTGGAGAACTGGTTGGCAATACCGGAAAGGGTATCCCCGCTTTGAACAGTGTAGTAGTTAGTGTTGTTACCATAACTACTGGATGAGTTATCGTTTTGCTGCTTATTAACTACTACGTGTCCAGAGAAGGCTATGGAGTCAAGTTGGGTCAGGTTAAATGACTGGATGATTCCCTGCAGTGTCCGGGCATATGATGGGTCGGTTGCATAGCCATCGAGCTGGAGCTTGTTCGTTACGGAAACGTAGTTTTGGTCCCACAGCAGGTTGTGGTAGCGGCTGTTAACGCTTAAGAAACGGCCGTGGTCTTCAACCGATTCGTTATAGCTTGGGTAAGCACGGAAATTATCATAAATCCAAACGCTCCGACCACCGTATACTTCACGGGTACGCAGCTTTTGGGTCATCCCATTGTAACTGCCCTTGATACCGAATAAGTTATTACCAGCTGCTGCTTGCCCCCAGCCACTTTCAACCGCTGCTTGAGCAACCGTTACTGACGGAAGGACCCCGTACTTGTTCCAGCCTTCAATTGCACCTGCCGCCATGTTTTGGATGAACTGTTGGTGAGAAGCACTGTTGGTAAAGTGCAGCGAATTTAAATCAACAGACTGTTGTTGGCTGTTATTGGGTTGGGACGCGTAGGCTGCCGTAGAAACTGCTTGAGCCTGCTGGTCGTTGTTAGTAGTAGCGGTACTACTATTGACCTGTGCATTGCTGTCACTGGCGGTTTGACTAGTGGTACTTGCCTGTGGGTTGTTAACATTAGCGTTAGCTACTGGTGCTTGACTAGCATTGTTATCTGCGTGAGCGACCGCGCCAGTGGCCGTTAATAAAGAAACGGCAGTTAAACCGGCAACCATCCACTTGCGGCCACTCTTGTACATCTTAAAATGCGTTGTCTTGTTAAGCTCTGCTTTCATTAGTCGTTAGCTCCCCCTCGTCATTTAAAAAGTGATAGTTGAAAACTATTTTTGAAGTTGTTAATTAACTTACTAAAATTTAAATAAAATTGTTAAGAAGTTATTAAGATTTCACTGTCTTTAAAGTTAGCATTTATTTGTTCGGGAGTCAACAAGATCAAGGAAATACAATAAGAAAATTTATATTGGCAGGGTCAGCCTATTCGCAACTGAATTATGCATTTGGTACCGATTACTGACGCCTTATCGAACGAAAAACAACTTGTGGAAAGTGAATAATAAGCCATATTATAATATACGGAAAATAATTCCGGTTTGTCGGACACTGTTTTATAATAAAGTATCATTAATTTAACGTGATGTGAGGTAGGAGTATGGTAGCAAAATTAAAGGATGTTGCAGAATTAGCAGGAGTTTCGGTCACGACGGTCTCCCGGGTTATTAATAATTACGGGTCGCTGAGTGAAAAGACGATTAAGAAAGTTCATGCGGCAATGCGGCAGCTGAACTACCAGCCGAATGCCTTGGCCCGGGCAATGCAGGGGAAACCATCAAAGTTCATTGGCCTGATCTTTCCTAACCTGACGAACCCCTTCTTTGCAGAATTAGCGAACGAGTTGGAACGGCAGCTGTTCGAACAAGGGTATAAGACAATCATTGCCTCATCGGCGGAGAATCCGGAAATTGAGCATGAGTACTTAAGCATGTTGATGGCTAACCAGGTTGATGGAATTATTTCTGGTTCCCATAACCTTGATATTGATGAGTACCACCAGATTTCAGCGCCAATTGTGTCGTTTGACCGTTACCTAGCCGATAATATTCCAATTGTAGCGGCCGATAGCTACCGGGGCGGGCAACTAGCGGTTGAATACCTCTTGAAGAACCACGCAACTCACATTGCAGTGATCGTGGATGAAGATACCTCGGCTTCCCCCACCTTGAACCGGCTGCAGGGGGCGGTTGACCGTTTGACAGCGGAACACCGGAGTTTTGACCCCTTGGCCCTGGATAAACTTGATTTTACAACGACCTTTCCTGGCATCTATGATGGGGTGGTAGCATCAAATGATGTTCAGGCATTGGAGATTGCGGCAGTTTACCAAGAGCACGGCTTAAAGATGGGGACGGACTTCTTTATCACCGGTTATGACGGGTCACAATTGATCCGTAAGATTGCCCCACAGTTGCCAACGGTGGTCCAGCCGATTCCAAAATTGGCCGATAAACTGATTGCGACCCTCTTTAAGCGGGTGGCCGCTCCTCAAGACCCGGTTCCATCGGTGACGGTCCCAGTAACCTTTCGGGAATGAACTAAAAGTAGTTGGTGAGAAAACTCGCCCACAAAGAGGAAGATGTTACAGTGCAGTACACGAAGAGGCCTTTAGCGTTCGGAAAATTCAAACACTAAAGGCCTCTTCATGCTTCCTAAAGGCTAGCTACGCATTGACGGGGGGCCACAGGCTGGCTTTGCTTCGAAAGACGAACTAGCAAGCTAGTCCTGTCGCACTCCCTTTTAAAATCCCTTGGGTATGATTTATTTACTTTGCATAAAACGTTGGAGTAATTCGGTTTCTTCAGAAGTCGCAACGGAATTTGACGACTTAATGTCATGAATCCGCTCGACTGACAGGTGGCTCCCAAAAGCAACTTCATTATCGTTTAAGTTATTATCATGCTCAAATTTAATTAATTGTTGGGCTAACTCACTCAAATTATCCATGAAATCAATTCCTCCTTATGAATCAGGTAGTTTTTAAAACTACAATCTTGCCGGTTTGTTCTATGATAAAACAATACCGTTTTGATACTAAAATTTAGTTTAGCACAGTTTGCGGATTTACAAAAAAGAAACCCTTAATTTATTTAAATTCACTTTGAATTAGCAGGACAAGCTAGTGGTTTTGTGTGATAATCAAGATATAACTTTGGCAAATAGAATGGAGAATTAGAAATTATGACTTGGAACTGGTTGGGATGGTTATCGTGGATCCTGGCAGTCGTTTTCTTCTGCTATGTCATTCACTACATCCGTGTACAACAGTTGATGTTAATCGCAAAGACCAAGACGGCCTTTTCAGCTAAACTTTTTTGGCGCTACGTTGCCATGCTGGTGGTGGCGTTGGTTTGGCTTGGTGGGATGGCATATTTAACTTTCTTTAGGCAGGTTGATATTAGCGACCACCAGCAGACTACGATTACGACAAAGTATTCACCACTGCAACTCCACAACAAGAGTAATGATTACTACTATGTTTCAGCGACGCGCAGTAAGAACGGTAAGCGCCCGATTGTTTCATACACGTACTGGGCAAACGGGAACCGGTACACGACTAATTCCCGTTACGGGTCGGTAGCCGATGGGGACCGGATCATCACCCTTGATGCTAGCTCGTTACCTTGGGATAAGGCCCGGTTACGTAAGGAAAACCGCACGACGGGGAAGGCCTTTGCTGCGGAGATGACGGTTCACTATCAGAATACCGTTTTAAATGGCTTAGGATTACGGGCCGACCGTGATGCGGTAACGTATACCTTACTTCGGGTACCGTCTTCAGAAATGGTTCATGAACACTAACTTTGCTTTGACTGAGGTGAAACAATGACGAAGCGAACGGCGGTTAAGTTAAAATGGGTAGCCCTGGCAAGTTTGTTAAACAACACCGGGGCTGCCTTTTTGTGGCCCCTGACGACCATGTACATGCACAATTATTTGCACGAAAGTCTTACCACGGCTGGGATCGTCATGCTTTTTATTTCCATCTGCATGATGGCTGGTAACTACCTTGGTGGGTGGCTCTTTGACCATTGGGACCAGTATAAGACGGCCGTCCTGGGAGTCAGCCTGTCCACCTTGGCGATTTTTGCGCTAATCTTTGAACACGGCTGGCCCTGGTTTGCCGTGCTGATGATGCTTAATAGCTTTGGGGATGGCATGAACATGACGATTGTCAATTCCTATGGGTCCCTGGTCAGTGCCCACAGTTCCCGTTACGTTTTTAACTACATCTATATGGCCTATAACGTGGGGGTCGTAATCGGCACCCTGGCGGTGGGGGTCCTATTGCCCATCAGTGTGGTCCTCGTTTTTTCCGTGGCAGCGGTCTTTTATGGTCTCCTGATGCTGGTAGTTATTTTTGCCCTCAACGTCCAAGTTAAGCTCCCGGCGAAGGCTGCGGCGGTTAAACGCAGTCAGGCAACGCGTAGCCACCACCGGATCTTGGTACTGATCTGGCTGATTTTGATTAATTACACCACGATCCACCTTAGTTATTCACTCTGGGAGAGCGTGATGGCGGTCCACATGACGAACATGGGAATCCCGTTTTATGCCTACAGCCTTTTGTGGACACTTAATGGGGTGTTAATTATTGTGGGCCAACCGCTCGTTAACAAGCTAAGCCCTTATATTAAGCTGTCCAATCAGATTATGGTTGGGCTGTTGATTTTTGCCAGCTCGTTCTTGTTGCTAATTTTTGCCCGCAGCCTGTGGGCCTTTGCCCTGGACTTCGTGATTTTGACGGTTGGCGAAATGACCAGTTTTGCGGGCTTGCCCGCCTGGATTTCCCAGTTAACCACGGTCAATGAGACGGGACACTACCAGGGCTTATTAAACATTACAATGTCGATTGGTCGGGCAATTGGGCCCCTGTACGGTGGCTTTGTAATTGATCAGGGAAACTACCAGGACCTCTTTGTTTCCGTCTTCCTCTTGATAGCGGGGACCCTCTTGGTAGTGTTCGGTTACCTTTTGCACCTACGCCACCAGCAGAGAATTAGTAATTAGTGATACCCAAATTAGGTGACTTATGGTAAAATCACTGGTGAACTTTATAAAAGCACTTGAAGTAGAACTAAAGCGGTCACACCTTGACAGAGAGCTAGCAGAGCTGAGAGCTAGTCGTGACTGTGAAACCACCTCTACTGAGCTGGGCTGGTGAATAAAGTAACTGGCTCCGGGATGACCCGTTACCGTCATGAAGTTAATTAACTTCTTGAGGCAGTGACTGCGAGGTTACTGTAAATAGAGGTGGGACAGTGAGTAAATCGCCCTCTAAGGTTGAATTGCCTTAGGGGGCTTTGTTTATGAAAGGGGATATTTAGAATGGATTATCAAAAGCCAAAGGGAACCGCGGACTTACTACCCGGAACAACTGGGTTATGGGAAAAGGTTGAAGCAACTGCCCGGGACGTTTTCCGGCAGTTTGGTTACCGGGGAATCCGGACGCCGATGTTTGAAGACTACCACGTCTTTTCCCGTAACGTCGGGGACACGTCGGATATCGTCACCAAGGAAATGTACGATTTCCACGACAAGGGAGACCGCCACATTGCCTTGCGGCCAGAAGGAACGGCCGGGGTGGTTCGGGCCTACGTTGAAAATAAACTGTATGGTCCAGAGTACCCAAAGCCGTACAAGGTTTACTACATGGGACCAATGTTTCGGTACGAACGGCCCCAGTCTGGTCGGCAACGTGAATTCCACCAGATCGGTGTTGAGGCGTTAAACAACGAGTCACCACAAATTGACGTTGAAGTAATCGCAATGGCAATGCGCCTATTCAAGAAGTTCGGTGTTCCCGATGTCAAGTTAGTAATCAACACCTTGGGGGACAAAAAGGTCCGGGCTGACTACCGGGAAGCCTTGATTGACTACCTGAAGCCCCACTATGATGAATTGAGTAAGGATTCGCAGGAACGACTTTACAAGAACCCACTCCGGGTCCTAGATAGTAAGGATGCCGGCGACCAAAAGATCGTTGCGGATGCCCCATCAATCTTGGACTACCTTGATGAAGATTCACAAAACTACTTTGACCAGGTTCAAAAGTTGCTAAAGGAATTAAAGATTGATTACGAGATCGACAGCAACATGGTCCGGGGGTTAGATTACTACAATCACACCATCTTTGAAATTATGTCTGATTCACCAGCCTTTGGTGGCGGCTACACCACGGTTTGTGCTGGTGGTCGATACAACGGCTTAATTTCGCAACTCGGCGGCCCTGAAGAAGGGGGAATCGGTTTCGGAATGGGTGTTGAGCGGCTGATGATCCTGCTTCAACAGGAGAACCCTGCCTTTGCACCGCAAGACCGCTTGGACCTCTTCCTTGCTAGCGCTGATGACCAAGGTGATAACCTGGCGTTTGAAGTCTTAAGCCAGGTTCGCCAGCAAGGAATCGTGGCAGATAAGGATTACAGTGGTGTTAAGGTTGGTAAGCAAATTAAGGAAGCCTTCCGGCGCAACGCAAAGTACTTTGCGGTCTTTGGCGACCGGGAAGTCAGCGAAGGCCAGTTCCGGCTGAAGAATGCCGCAACCAAGGAAGCAGTTGACGTGACGGTAGCTGACTTCGTGGCGGACCCCGCTAAGTATCTCAAGTAATAAGCGAATATCATAAAACTCACCCCCTATGCAGTCTGCCGCATGTGGGGTGAGTTTTTTTAGTCCGTATATTCTTTCCGTTTCAAGTGGATACCAGTAATTACTGCGAGAAGGATCGCAATTACGCAGGTGAGTGCAAAACCGCTGGTGGACGTCTTCCAAGGCAACCCACCGACGTTCATCCCTATAAAGCCGGTTACCAGGGCAATCACTAGTCCGGCTGAGTCGAGGTATTTCATCAAGTGGTTTAAATTATTGTCCATCATGGCGGTAAAGAGACTGCTGATGGATTCTAGTAGGTCACGATAAATATGAATGGTCTTGGTCAGTCGCCGTTGCCGGATTTTAGCGTTAAAGAGCAGGTCCTGGTCAATAATTGCCAGCTACGGTGTGGACAAAAAGCTAGTGAGGATTTCACTCTGGTCATTCATCGTGTGTTCAAAGAAAACCAGTTTCCGCGTCAGGTTGGTGAGGGCCTGCAATTCATCATTTTCAATGGTTTGCCGGGCGGCGGCATCCAGGCGGTCAATCTCCGGTTTATAACTGAGCAGGGCTGCCAAGAGGTTGTCCTGGCAGTGCTTGATGCAGTGAAAGACAAGGTCATAAACTGCGGTTGTAGTGGTAACTACCTTTTCAAGCTCCTGCCGGTAGGTTTGTGCATTTTCAGTACAAATCAGAAGGTGGGACCGGTCAAAGATTATAATTACCGGTGCCAATTGTCGTTCGATCGTTTCATGCCGGTCAATAAAGTCATAGAGGACTAAGAGCGTATCATCAACCAGTACGGTACTGTTGAGCGCGTGAAACCGTGAGACCTCTTCGGGTGCGTTACAAAAGGCAAGGGTTAAGGGCTCAAGATCAAAAGTTTGGCAGAGCACCTTTTGTTCAGCTGCCGTCGGGTTAGCCGTCAGAATAAGGGAGGCAGCAGCCGCTGGTGAAGTTTCCGTAAGTTGGCGGTCAGCTAATTGGTAAAAATTAAGCATTGTTTTCACCTTTCTACGTCCAATCTGCGACTCTGGGTAAAGTTATTTTACCACCTGCTGCGGGGGTGTTGACTATTCGCCCGAGAATCTTAAGCCCCCCTTATTAAACTTGGTTAAATTTAAATTTTGGACTGCTGGTTCCAGTCGAGCGCGAATCCTTGGTCGTGGAGAACCTGGGCTAGTTCATCTCGCTTGCCAGAATCACCGTGATTGAGTTTGCTTCCGGTAATTTGCTTGGTAAATGAGTCAATCCGGCGGTTGGCGTCCCGCAGGTCATAGTATTGGGTGACTTGGCGGTCGTAATCTGCTAGGTCCTTGACGTTGAAGTTGCGGGGATAGTGATTTTCAAAGGCAATGAAATCGAGTGGTAGGCGGGGCTTAAGCTGGGGCGCCTGGTTAGGGACACCAACTTGGAGGCCGAGCAGTGGCATGGTCATCTTAGGCATTTTTAACACCTGGACGAGTTTGGTCGGGTCATTTTTGATGGAGCCTAAGATAACGCCACCAAGTCCCATACTTTCCGCGGCCGTCAAGAAGTTTTGGACTGCCAAGACCGTGTCTTCAACGGCCTGCATGAAAATATCAGTAGTGTGTAGTCGGCCGTCATCGGTCCCTAACTGCTGACGAATCTTTTGGTTACGATAGAGGTCAACCACGAAGATGAAAAGGTCACCATTGGCGCCAACATAGGGTTGGGTTGAGATTTCCCGAATTTGCTGCCGGGTGGTTGGGTCAGTGATATGCAGGATGGAAAATTGCTGCATGAACATACTAGTGGAGGTCTGCCGGGCGGCTTGGTAAAGGGTGGTTAACTTGCTGGTCAATTGTTTGGTTATGAATCATGTTTCTCCCACCTTTGTAATTGTTTAGTTATCGGTTGCGTAGGTACCCATATCGTCTGCAATGACGATCCGGCCGGCATAGTCCTTACCATCACCAGTTGTCAGGCCGACCTTATTGAAGGCAAAAGTAACGGTGGCCGTTGCCTTGACAGCAACGCCCATTACTTCCCCAGTGTCCGTATTGATTCCTGAAGGCATGTCAACGGCGATGACGACGGCTGGGCAGTTATTAATGGCCGTGATGGCGTCAGCATAGTTTCCCTTGACGGGCCGGTCAATGCCGATCCCGAACATGGCATCGACGACCAGGCTTGCCCGGTTAAGGATTGTCCGGTCCCGGGTCTGGGGAATTTGGTAGTACTGGCAAATCTTGTCTTGGACCTGGTGCTCGGCAGAAGCGTGGTCGGGATTGCCAACGTTGAGGATGGTGACCCGTACCCCCGCGATGTGGAGGAGGCGGGCAACGTCAAGCCCATCACCACCATTATTCCCACTTCCGGCAACCACGACAACGTGGTCGAGGTTGAGGGGGAAGGCGTTTAAAATTTCGTCGCGAACAGCTAGTGCAGCCCGTTCCATTAAGACGAGGGAAGGAATCCCGATTGTGTTAATTGTATATGAATCATAGTGCCGCATCTGTTCAGCGGTAATTGCTTCTTGTTTCATAAGGTGAACCTCCTGATTCTTAATCTACCACCACGATACCACTTATTAGTGACATTTAGCGCGAAAATCGGTACACTAAATATAAAGAGTCGGGAAGGGTGATTTGATGGAATGGCAGGCAGCACAAAACTATTTTAAAAAGATGATTGGCAAGAAGGTTGCCTGGACAATCTCCCGGCCCGAAGACGGGCTAGTGCGGGCGGGGTACCCCCTCTATGACCCGGAACTACTAGATTTTGTCCGGGACTTCAAGGTAAGTGCCGATTATGACTACCATTACCGAAAAACGCTCCGTCACTACCATGTGAAGCCAAAGTTAACGGCAGTTACCGTCGGCCAGGTATTGCTGATTCGTAACCACCGCGCCGCAGCCGCGATGCTTTCCTTGATCGTGGATGGTGAAGATGTCCAACGGGGAACGTGGGCGGCTGCGATGCAGGAGGGCTACATTTACCACCTGTTAGCGGTCCTCAATGATGATGAGGTGACTGAGTGATGAGCAAAAAGGGCAAGTATGAGGTGCAAAAGTTTACCGGGATCCCGGTGGAAACGGATGCGGATGGTAAGTACCAACTGAAACTGGACCACAACGGGGATGCCAAGCTGCATACCTGGCGGACAGGAAAGCATACCAAGGGGAAGTACCAGGGCCCGGGCCAGTTAATGCTGACCGAGAATAACCTGACTGTGGTTATCTTGGCAGCGGAACCAATGGCCTTTAAGGACCGACATAGTGAGACGCCCCTCCAGCGCTTTTTAACAACTAAGGTTACCGCTGATGTCCTTGCCCAGGGACTAGCCGAATTAAAGTAAGGACAGGATTGGCTTAAAATTAATAGAAACACAAAGTGGCCCTCAATGTTGGGTAATTACCAAACGTTGAGGGCCACTTTGCATTCATTTAAGGATAGTTTATTTGAAAAAGCCAAAGATCATTCCCAAAAATGCGAAGATGACTAGTTGCGGCAACGCAACTGGGGATTATCCTAACGCCTTTTCTAGTGCTTCCTTCAGGATTACTGCTTGGTTATGTTCCGGATCCTTAGCACCGTATAGAAGGATAATGTTTTGGTCGGCATGGTTAGTGACCATCTCCTTCAGGATTTCGTAGGCGACGTTACCTTGGAGCTCCGCTAAATAGCGCTGCTTGAACTCGGGATACTTAGCGGTATCGTGGCCAAACCACTTCCGTAAGTCGTTGCTGGGGCCGACCTCTTTTAGCCAACAGTCCAGGTGGGCATTGACCTTGGACATACCACGTGGCCATAGCCGGTCAACCAGGATCCGAAAGCCATCCATATCGGTGGGTTTGTTATAAATTCGTTCAACTTTAAGCATTGTTTGCTCGACTCCTTTAATATCGTGGTACCTTTAGGATAAGACATTTGAGGAGGAATTCAATTATGCTGTCTGCGTACCAACAATTCTTTACCGGTCGGCCAACGACCGCGATTGCCCGTGACCTACTTGGCAAACTAGTTCGTTACCAGGGACCAGATGGGGAAGCGGCGGGCTATATCGTGGAGTGTGAAGCCTACCTGGGCGAGAATGATTCAGCCTCCCATGCCTATAACGGTCGTCGAACTAATTATTCGGAGTCACTGTATGGGCAGCCGGGCAATATTTACCTTTATCAAATTCGGGCGCACTACTGCTTTGACATTGTGGTTCAAGCGGTGAACGAACCCCAGGGAATTTTATTGCGGGGGATCGAGCCAGCCATCGGCCAAGCGTTAATGCACGAGCACCGTGGTGTGACCGGGGTTAGTCTCACAAATGGTCCGGCCAAGCTGGTTCAAGCCTTGGGTATTCACTCCCGGGAGCTTGATGGCCAGCCACTCGAGGGAAACCAGCTCACGGTAGCGTTGGATCAGTTTAAAATTCCCCGGGAAATAATCGCGACTCCCCGGGTGGGCGTCAACTTATCCGGGAAGGATGGCAAGAAGCCCTGGCGGTTTTATGTCGCAAATAACCCCTACGTATCGGGGATGCGGAAACGGGAAATGGATTTAGAAACACATGGTTGGAGGGATTAGATGGCGTTAACGTATCAACAGCTTTTAATAGCGGTGCCACTGGTTTTGCGGGCCGGGAATGTTCCCAGCATTGTTGGGGATGCCGGAATTGGTAAGTCGGCGTTAGTAGCAGAGGTTGCCCGTCAGGAGGGGGCGGCCTTATACACGACGGTGGTCAGCCTCAGCGAAAAGGGGGACTTAGCAATTCCGGTCCCACCGTTAACCAGTGACTCCTTTGTACAAACCCAGCACCATGGCCGTCTTGCTAATGTCCAATTTGGTTATTCAGAAACGTTAGTCCAAATTATTAAGCATGCCGAAGGCCATCCTGACCAACCGATTATTTGGTTTTTAGATGAGTTTAACCGTGGTAGCCAGGCGGTCCAAAGCGAGTTGATGAACCTGGTCCTCCAACGGCAGATCAATGCCCTCCGGCTGCCCCACCAAGTTCAAATTGTCATTGCGGAAAATCCCGACAGCAGCATGGTAGGGTTTGAGGACCGGACTTATGACGTGGCGGTCGGTGATGCCGCCATTAAGGACCGGACCGTGCGACTTGAAATGACTACTTCAACAGCTGAGTGGGTGAAGTGGGCGACCCAGCGTCAGCCCGCGATCAACACGTTGGTGGTAAATTACCTTCGGAACCATCCGGACCGGTTGTCAATTGTTAACCCTGACCAGGGTGACCTCCAACCGACACCTCGGGCCTGGGAACGGGTATCGACTAACCTGGATCAGTTACAAAAGCTGTCGCTAGCGGACCAGCAGGCACTTGCCGCTGACCTCTTTAGTGGGGATTTGGGGGCCGAGGTCGGGACCTCCTTTGCAGAATTTGTCCTTGCCCAGGGAAATGAGTTAACCCTAACCACGCTCCGTTCGCCGGCCGGCCCCGCGGCGTTTAAGCGGGCGGATGAAGCGACGAAGGTGGCCCTACTGCGTGAGTGGCTGAAAAAGGATTGCCAATCACTGGCAACCGCTAGTGAGGCCACGGTATTTGCAAACTTATTGGAGTCGGTTAGCCCCGATGGACAGGTGGCGGTGGCCCACTCGGTTGGTGAAGCCGGGCCTGGCCTGCTAGATGAAATGTATCAAGTCGCAGTAAAAGCGCCGGACGGGGCTGTTGCCGACCTTTACCACCAATTAGCGCTGGTGGCCACCCGGGGAGACAACCACTAATGGGCTGGTGGCAAAAGCTGTTTAACCAACCGTCACCTGCGCCAATGGCTGACCAGCGACTGACCACCCTCGTGACGATGGTTCTCCACCAGCACCGCTTTTTGGGAGAGGTCCTCCTCCAGCTTCCCCGCCAATTGGTAACCACTCAGCGAGCGGCAATTGGCTTGGCCTGGCAGGAAGGAATGCTAACTATACAAGTCAACTCAGTTGCGTTAGGTCAGCTTCGTGATGACGAGGCCTGTTTATTGTTAGCCCACCAGGCCCTCCACGTGGTTTGGGCCCACCCAGTTCGATATGCTAATTACCCCCACCCGGACTTGGTGAAATTAGCAACCGATGCGGCAGTTAACCAGTACCTCCCCGCCACCCCGCCAGGAACGGTTGATTTAGGGCAGCTGGAACGACTGCTTCGCAAGAAATTGCCGGTTAAGCAGGACTCACAAGAGTACTTGACTATCCTGGAAAACGCTAGTCCGGCAGAGCGTGACCGGTTGCGGGCCGCCGGGTTTAAACTGAACGGTGATCGTCCGGGCAAGCAGACGGCACCCGGGAAGGTTGCGCCTAACGAGGAAACGCATGCGGGGTGGGCGTCTGCTCAAAACACTAACCTCGGTCAGCAGGCGCAGCTGGTTAAACTTCGTCGATTGGTTCAGCAGGCCTGGCAACAGACGCCTCAACGCGACCGGGGCCTGTTACCAGGAGCAGTTCGTCAACAGCTGACCGGAAGTGCACCACCAGTGGCGACCCCACTGTGGCGGTCCCTTTTACGGCGCCAATTAGGTAACATTGCGGCGGGAAAGCACACCTCGTTTGCCCGTTTTAATCGCCGGCAACCGTTACGGATGGACCTCCCGGGGCAGGTTAGTCGCTTGGTGCCGGATGTCTACATCTTTGTTGATAATTCGGGCTCCGTGCCGGATGAGGAATTGCAGGCAGCTTTGACGGCGGTGGACCAGCTTACCCGCAACTACCGTCTGGGGGGAATTGTTTACCACTTTGATGCCAAAGTCGACCTGCATGGTCAGCAACTACGACCAGGGCTGCGGGTGAATCGGGAACGGCATGGCGGTGGCGGAACTAGCTTTCAAAGCATTTTCGACTTTCTCCAGGCCCAGCGGGTTAACCGGCGCGCCGTGGTGGTGGTCATTACCGATGGCTTTGGTGAGGCCACGCTCCGTGACCATCACTACCAAAATGTTGACTGGTTACTGACCACGGACCGTCACCAACTATCCGTCCTGGCGCCGGGCCACCGTGTATTTGAACTAACGAGGGAGGATTTTCAATGAGTGAGCTTTTAAAACCAGCGGTGATGCAGACCGTGTTAACCCATGACCGTCGATACATCCGGGCAGTTGGTTTACTAAACGGTAATTGGGACCCTGATGACCAGCCAATTTACCGGGACTTATTAGCGGCTAGTGACGTTGTACTAGCACGGCAGCTTCAGCAGGCGACCCTAATCCACGGCCGGGTGAATCTTGCAGACTACCAATCCGTTAGCCAGTTATTAAACCGGCACCCCCAGTGGTTTTCGGCAGGGGCCCAACAGGCATTGCTAAAACCGTTTCAGGAGTGAGCGTTACTATTTGGGCATAGTTGCAAAAATAGTATAATGAAACTATTAACCCTTTTAAGGAGGAACACAACGTGGCAATTAATAAGGACTTAATCAAGGATGACTTGTATGAAGCCGTCAACGGTGAATGGATCAAAGAGGCACAGATCCCCGATGATAAGCCAGCAACGGGTGGTTTTAACGACCTTGTTGATGATATCGACAAGCAGATGATGGCCGACTTTGCTGCCTATGCAGACGGTAAGGAAACGTCAGATGATGACCGGTTTAACGAGATGATCAAGCTCTACCGGGTGGCGAAGAAATTTGACCTGCGCAAGAAAGTGGGGCCTAAGCCACTAAAGCGGATGCTTTCTAGTGTTGAAGGTTTACAATCCTACGCCGACTACCAGGCACAGTGGCGTAACTGGGTCTTGGCGGGGATGCCATCACCCGTGGCCTTTGACATTGACGCGGACATGAAGAACGCGACGGTCTATGCACTATTTGCTGGGGCCCCGTCCTTGATCTTGCCGGATAAGAGCTACTACGAAGCAGCTAAAAAGGCGCAGCATGACCAACTATTACAGCTTTGGTCGGGGATGGTGAAGGAATTGCTGACTAAGATTGGCTACAGTGTTGACCAGGCCGATAAGCTGATTACTAATACTAAGGCCTTCGATGCGCTTCTGGCACCAAACGTTAAGAGTGCGGAAGAAGCGGCCGACTACAGTAAGATGTATAATCCACGAAGTGTGGTCGAGTTAGCGCAATCGACGGATCAACTAGACCTGGCGGCCATTATTAAGGACCTAGTTAAGGCAACGCCGGATAAGGTTATCGTGATGGAACCAGCCTACTTTAAAGCCCTGGACGGAATCCTTAAAGACCACTTCGAACTCTTTAAGAGCTGGGCACTGGTTAACGTGGTTCGTGATAACGCCAGTTACTTGGATGACGAGCTGCGGGAAATTAATGGTCGCTACAGCCGGGCCCTTTCCGGCAGCAAGAAACCAGTCAGCCAGGAGAAGTTTGCCTACTACTTAGCCCGGGACATGTTTAGCCAGGTTGCTGGTGACTACTACGGGAAAAAGTACTTTGGACCACAAGCAAAGGCCGACGTCCACCACATGGTTGAACAGATGGTCAAGGTTTATAAGGACCGGTTAGCAAATAATACCTGGTTGAGCAAGGCAACCCGGGAGAAGGCGATTCTGAAGCTCGATAAGCTCGGAATCCAAGTCGGCTACCCAGATAAGATTCCGGCCCTTTACGATAAGCTGAAAGTTGACGAGCAGGAATCCTTAATTGCCAACCTCAACCAGCTGACCGTGGTTGCCAGCAAGGAAATGTTCGCTCGCTGGAATCAACCAGTTGACCGGATGCGCTGGGAAATGAGTGCCGCTACGGTTAACGCCTACTACCACCCGTTCAAGAACATCATTGTCTTCCCGGCTGCCATCCTACAGGCACCGTTTTACTCACTCAAACAGACGAGCAGTCAAAATTACGGGGGGATTGGGGCTGTCATTGCCCACGAAATTTCCCACGCCTTTGATAATAACGGGGCCCTCTTTGACGAATACGGAAACCTTAACAACTGGTGGACCCCAGAGGATTTAGCTCACTTCAAGAAGCTGGCCCAGAAGATGATCGACGAATTTGACGGCTTGCCGATTGCTGGCCAGCAGGTCAACGGGAAATTAACCGTTTCGGAAAACATTGCCGACGGGGGTGGCCTATCCTGTGCACTCGAAGCTGCTAAGCAAGAAGACGACTTCAATGCCAAGGAATTCTTCATCAATTGGGCCACGATTTGGCGGATGAAGGCCACCCAGCAGTATGAACAACTGCTTCTTTCAATTGATGTGCATGCCCCGCAGAAGTTGCGGGCGAACGTCCAGGCGCAAAACCAGGCCGACTTCTACATTGCCTTTGACATCCAACCGGGTGACAAGATGTACAAGGCACCGGAAGACCGGGTCAACATTTGGTAAAAACAGTAAACACCGGGGCTCGGGTTACGAGCATCCGGTGTTTTTGTGTTGTCTAAAAATGATAGCGTGACAATTCCGCTCGTCCTCGGTATTGTAATAGACATGAATTATTTCCCGGGAAATCAATTTGACTTGCGGAGGTACGAGATGGAATTTGCCGTGAAGATTAAACATTATCGCCAGCAGAACGATTGGACCCAACAGGTGGTAGCGGAAAAACTTGCTGTTTCCCGTAAGACCATTTCAAGTTGGGAAAACGGTCGCTCCTATCCTGATGTTTTCATGCTGGTCCAGCTCAGTGATCTCTATCACATTAGTTTAGATGACTTATTACGGGAGGACCACGAAATGATTGATAATTACAAGCAGGAGCACGTTACTAAGACCAAGCAGGACCACACCTTTGTTATTTCGTATATAATTAATGTTGTTGCAACCCTCTATTTTCTCTGCCGCTCGTTAATTGGTACCAGCTGGCTTAACCAGCTGCATCCAGGGTGGCGAATGCTGGCTGGCGTTCTAGTTGGCCTGATGTCATTTAATATCTATTTCTTATTGAGCAAGGTTGAGTGGAAGAAGATGAGTCGCTCCACCAAGATTGGGGCAGTAATGACCTTTATCGTTGTGCTGGCTCTTTTGACTAAGCTGGACACAATTGCCCTACCCAATAGCGCCTACCAACTTGGGGTCGGGGTTGGCCATGGCTTTGTCATTGCCCTATCAGCCCTCTCAATTGTGGAAACGATCTGGTTATACCAGCAATTTAAGAAACGAAGGGATTATTAATGGTAAAGATTAAGGTTGTCGAAGGTGACATTACAAAGGTGAAGGTGGATGCAATCATCAACGCTGCTAACACCACTTTAATGGGGGGCGGTGGTGTCGATGGTGCCATCCACCGGGCAGCCGGGCCGGCCCTCTACGCTGCTTGTGAAAAGTTCGGGGGCTGCCCAACCGGTGAAGCCCGCATTACTAGTGGCTTTAATTTACCAGCTAGCTACATTATCCACACGCCGGGACCGGTTTGGCGCGGTGGCCAACACGGTGAGGACCAGCTGCTGGCAAACTCTTACCGCAATAGCCTGGAGCTAGCCGACCAAAATGGCTGCCGGACCGTGGCCTTTCCATCGATTAGTACGGGGGTCTACTCCTTCCCACTTGACCGGGCGGCTAAAATTGCTATCCGGACGATTCGGAAATTCTCACAAACCGCCCGTCAAGTCGATGAGGTGACAATGGTCTGCTTTGACCCCACCACGGCTCAGGCATATCAGGCAGCATTATGATAATCAACAAGGGGCTGTGACATAATCTCTACAGCCTAGCTAAAGTACGAACAGCGCAGTACACAAATGGCCTCCAGTGCCCGGCAAAGCCGAACACTGGAGGCCTATTTGTGCTTGCGGGGGTTCGAAGACGAACTAG
>DXAF01000061.1 GCA_019117185.1 Candidatus Limosilactobacillus intestinipullorum
GAACCTTTACCACGGCTACTAACCGCTGATTTAGAGTATGATTACTAGTTCGATTGGACATAAAAACTCCCCCTAGAGTTAGATGCAGAATTTTGTATAATTCCGCGTCTACTCTAAGGGGAGCATATCAACTTTGCTGGTCACTGGAGCTCATTTCGTTTTAATAATGATACTTTCCTAATCGCCCATATAATTGTGCAATAGGTCATCAGACGTTGACTTGAGGGTCAGGTAGTCGATATTGTTGGTAAAAAGCATTACCATTTTCTTGGTCTTGTAGTTGGCGATGAAACAGCAGTTATAGCCAGGGACACTGCCGTTGGCACGGATAATGTCTCCGCCAAAGTACACACCCCCGAAGTAGGCAACTTCTTGCTTGGCCGCCTGCTGGTAAAATTCCGCAGTCATCTTGGGGTTATTCAAGACTTCGTTGTAAATAAACTTCCAATAATCATTTGGCGACATAAAGAGGTTTCCCGCTCCGAAGTCTGAAGAGGTCGTAACCGTCACTTGCCGCCAATCAACTGTCCGGTCCATCGTCTGGGGAACTTCCTTTTGAGCAACCTCGGAAAAATCCTTCATTTGATGAAGCTGCAGGGGCTGGGCGAACTTCTGGTGGAGGTAAGTATTGTAGCTGGTATGAGTTTGCTTGCGAACGATGGCCGCTAACATTTCATAATCCACGTCCTGGTAGTCCCAAGTGTGGACGTGGTCGTTTTTCAGGTGTTTCAACATATAGGCAATTTGCTGCTTTTCACCCTTTAGCGGCATTATTGGACGGTCGTTATTGACCAATCCGCTAGTGTGGTGCATTAATTCGCGAACCGTAATATCCTCACTGCCCGCAACTTGGGGGAAGTATCTATTCAGCGGTGTATCCCAGTCAAGCTGTTTTTTCTGTCTTAGCTGGTAAATCGCCGTTCCGGTAATAATTTTTTGAAGGGAAGCAATGGGAAATAGTTGGTTAGCTTTGACAACCTGCTTTTGATTAGCATTTTCGTTGTGAGTGATGGTGATTGGCTGGCTCCCCTTGCCATTGACCAGCATTACCCCGTTGATGTGGTGGGCTTTAAGGTAATCCTCAAGCTGTTTTTGGCTTTGTCGGTCAGCTGGTGCGGCCTTTGCTTGCGGTTGCGCAATTGTAAACGACATTCCCAGAGAACAAAGCATTAGGAGAAAAAATAAGCTGATTTTTTTCATAATTGATACCTACCTGTAATTGAACCGATACTCTCTGGCTCTAAGTTAGTGGGAGATTAAATCTACCCATTTTTATTTTAAACCGCTTCCGACAATTGGGCAAGAACGCAAACTGCCCGTTTTTGGTCGCTTTGCTAATGGAATCGGTAAAGTGGGCCAAGCTACATTGTGCGCGGAATACAAACTTATTCTAAAGATATAGTTGACTTTAGCAACCATATTATTATAATAGTTGCTAAAGTCAACTAAAGGAGAAGGAATCTGATGAGAAACGAATACTTACACAACGCAAGACTAATTGAAGAGTTGATCGAAGTTATTCATTCATTGTCCAAGCATTAAGAGGAGGACTAGCAAATGTTATCTTTTGAGAGTGACTACACTGAGGGTGCCCATCCAAATATCTTACGGCAGCTAATGGCAACCAACATGGACCAGGAACCGGGCTATGGCTTTGACGAATTTTCCCAGCTGGCAAAGGAAAGAATTCAAAAGGCACTGGGGCACCCAGAAGCTCAGGTTGAATTTCTGACCGGAGGCACCCAGACCAACCAGGTTGTTATTGATGCAATGCTGACGCAGTACCAAGGAGTCATCGCGGCTGAAACGGGGCACATCAACGTCCATGAGGCCGGAGCCATTGAAGCAACCGGACACAAAGTCTTGGCCCTGCCAGCTAAGGATGCGAAGCTCGATGCCCAAACCGTTGACCAATACATTCAGACCTTCGAACAGGACGAGAATCGGGACCACATGGTTTTCCCAGGAATGGTTTACATTACCTACCCAACAGAATTCGGGACCTTGTACTCAAGGGAGGAATTAGCCGCCTTGCACGCGGTTTGCCAACCCCTGTACATTGATGGTGCGCGACTCGGTTACGGCCTGATGAGCGCACAAGCTGACCTCCAATTTAGTGATTTACCCGATTTATGTGACGTCTTTTACATCGGCGGGACCAAGCAGGGAGCTCTATGTGGGGAGGCAGTAGTTTTTGTCACCACAATGAGCCCGACCATTTCCTTACGATTGTCAAGCAGCACGGGGCCCTGTTAGCAAAGGGGCGGCTGCTCGGGGTTCAGTTTGCTGAACTGTTTAAGGACAACCTCTACTTCAAGCTTAGTCAGCACGCCGACGAACTGGCGGCAAAAATCAAGCGGGGTTTCCTGAATAAAGGCTACCGGCTTTACCTCGACTCGGTCAGCAACCAGCAATTCTTCGTCGTCGACAACCAAAAAATTGCCGAGTTAGTAAAGAAGGTGCGCTTTGCCCGCTGGGAAAAGTATGACGACCAGCACTCGGTCATCCGTTTTGTCGCCTGCTGGGCCACCCCGGCAGAGAGTGTCGACCAGTTGTTGAAGTTGATTTAAACCTAAAAAGCTCCAGCTTGCCGTGAATGTAACGGCGAGCCAGAGTCACTTCATTAATCGTCCCAGACCTTCTTGGCAACGTTGAATGCTGACCAGGCATTCGGCCAGCCAACATAAAAGGCGAGTTGGGTAATCATTTCGGCAATTTCTTCCTTGGTAATCCCATTTTTCTTTGCGGTTTGCATGTGGTAGGGAAGCTGCTCAAAAGCGCCCTTAGTGATTAACGCAGTGACGGTGAGAAAACTCCGGTCACGGGGACTCAGTTCCTTTTCCCGGGACCAAACCTGTCCGAAGAGGACATCATCATTCAGTTCTGCAAATTTCGGGGCAAAAGCACCCAGTTGATCACGGCCAGCAGTTTGTTTCTTTGCCATAAGAAAAACTCCCTTCAAAACTTTCTCTGTACTCTTACTATAAACCGCTAGGTGAGAAATGAAAAATACCAATATCAAGTAATTACCTATTCAAAAATTGAATTTAAAACCGATGGTGGACGAAAGCTACCATAAAAGGAGGAGATCCTATCGAAAACTTATACTTGAATAACAGCTACCCTACGTGAGCAGGAGAACGGGCTTAGCTACAAGCTCGCCCAATCGTGGGTGGTGGCCAGCCGGCGTTCATCCAGTTTGACTGGGCCTTCCGCTACCAAAACATGCGTTATCACACTTTACTCCACATTATTTCCGGCTACTTGTACCGCATCACTAGTAGCGGGATAATGTCTGACCACGCCCGACTCGAAGTCGAATTTCAGGAGGACAATGTCCCAAGTGAGTTTGACCCGGAACTAATTACGCAAAACATCCGGCAACTAATTAAAGATGACTTCCCGGTTACCACTGAGACGGTTGACCGGAACACTTTGAACGAAGAGGACCTGATCCGGACTTACACCAACCTGATTCCCAAGTCAATTACAAACGTCCGCCTGGTCAAAATCGGCGACTTCGATGAACAAGCATGTGCCGGCACTCATGTGGCTTTAACCGGAGAAGTCGGGGACTTTAAGTTTATCCAGTTAAAGAACAAGGGTCGGCTAAAGAAACGTATTAAAGTACAAGTTTTATAGGGGGAGGAATGTGAATGGCAAAAAACGTTGTAAGTAAAAAACTTCGCCGGTCAATGACCCCACTGCAAATGGAAATGATTGGCATTGGTGGCTCTATCGGGGTTGGCCTCTTCATGGGTTCAACCTCAACGATTAAGTGGACTGGTCCTTCAGTAGTGCTCGCCTACCTGCTAGTGGGGATGGCCCTCTTTGCGGTTATGCGTTCCCATCCGTTTAAATTACCCCTATATCCATACTCTAACTATCTCTCGATTGGTTTATTGATTGTAATTTTATTCTTCATGTTCATCAATCCAGACACTCAGGTTTCCGTATCCATTGGCGTCGTTTTCCTGTTGCTTGTTTCTTGCATGTATTGGGTAAAGAAGAAGCAGGGGACAGTTTAGTAAAGTAAACGAGGCGGCCTTATTTCCCGCTTCGTTTTTAATATAGTGGCTAAAGTAAACTAAATCAGCTATAATGTTTAACAATCAGTTATTAAGAATATTTTTTAATGTGTTCACTAATTTGTTTACAAATTTCTTCACGGTTGAATTCCATGAACCAGTGACCAGCGTCTAATTTGACAAATTGATAAGGGACAGTGATATATTGGCGGTTTCGCTCAACACCACTCCTAGCAATTGCAAGATCTTGATTACCCCAAATAAATTTGGTTGGCACGGTGATCTGTTTATAATTAATTTGCGGTAGTTGGAGAAGGGCACGGTACCAATTAACAACCGCTGTTAACGCACCTTTTTCAGAGAAGAAATCTAGGTAAGCGTCAATCGTTGCTTGTGGGAACCCGGCCCATAGTTTCCTTAATACTCGGTAGTGAAATGCGCGAAGAATTAGTTCAGGAATGTACTTATGCTGGAAGGTATGAACATAATGCCCTTTTTCCTCTTGGACAGGATCATTCTCCAATGCCCAAATATATGCAGGCCAATTAGGAACGGAAAGCGCAGTCCAGGACTTCAATAGTTGTGGGTAAAGGGTTGCCGTTGTCCAACCGACAACTGCTCCAATGTCATGACCTACTAGGTGAAATTTTTGTTGAAAACCGAAAAAGTGAGCTAACGCAACAACATCAGCGGCCAGTAACTTCATCTTATAATTTTGAACACCCAGTGGCCTAGCCCCAGCAGAATATCCGCGTTGGTTAGGGGCAATTATCCGGTATCCCTGATTCGCTAGTTTAAGCATTAATGTTTCCCACATTAACGAGCTTTCGGGGAAACCATGGAGTAGCACCACCATGTCACCATTATTATCAAGTCCAGCTGTCCGAACCGAGAATGTTTGCTGATTGACAGTGATTTGTTGGATTGTTATTTGATTCATTTTAGACACTTTTCTAACATTATCTTTATAATCATTTTAGTGAGAGATAATTAATGTTAGTCGGACAATGAAGAGGGAATTGTCTATGCAAAAACGAGCCGAAGAGAAACAAGTGATTTTTCTTCGTTAAAGGAAGCATTATTACAGTTATTAGACCAAAAGAGTTTTGAGAAAATTACGATTAGCCAGTTGGTAATAACTGCCGGTGTGGCAAGATCAACTTTTTATCGGCACTTTACAGATAAATTAGATTTTGTCCGTTTTTTAATCCAACAGGAATTAACTGCCTTTGATCAGCAGTACCATCCCCAGACAATTAAAGAACGGTTTCAAAAGGAGTATATGCGTGAAGTGTGGCGTTACTTATTACGTGACCAACGAGCAGTTTTAGGGCTTGAAAGGGCTGGTCTTTCATATCTCTACTTGGAAGAGCTGAACAAACATTTATTAACTCTATACCCATACAGCATGACGACAGAAGAACAGATTGAGCTATTTGGTCTTGCAGGCGCTCAGTATAACATTATCTTTAATCTTTTCGTGAAAAAGCATCATTAATCAAGGAGGAACGTAACTATGTTAACCGACCAAGAAATTGATAGTATTCGGGCATTTAACCGGCACTACACCCAAGTCTTAGGAGTATTGAACAAACGGACTTTTGATACTGACCTAACTTGGCCGGAGGGGCGGATCTTAATCGAAGTGGCAGTTAACCACCTCGACACCCCGATGGCAGTCACCCGGGCCCTGCACCTGGATAAAAGTTATGCCAGCCGGACAATTAAACGGTTGACAGATAAGGGGATCTTACAAAAGACACCCTCACCAACGGATTCACGGTCAATTAATATTTCGCTGACCGAACATGGTCACGCGGTATTTGAAGATATTAATCAGAAATCTAACGACCTGATTAAGAAGATGATTGAAGATCTTTCGCCCGCGGAGCAGGAAGAATATTTTCAAAGTATCAAGACCATTAATCAGTTACTTTTCAAGAAGGGGATGGATTAAGCATGTGGCAGGTTAAACGATTCAATGAATTAACGGTAACCGATCTTTATCAACTTCTCGCATTACGGGCGCAAGTTTTTGTGGTTGACCAACAGCGCGTTTACCAGGATCCTGATGGTCGGGTTGCAGCGAGCAACAAGGTGCGTGGCCAGGGATTTGGTGGTCAGTTGTTGGATAAAATTATGCAAACAATCCAACAAGAGTTCCCAGGCAGACAGATTGAAATTGAGGCTCAGGTCCAAGTTGAAGATTTTTATAAACGAGTCGGCTTTGTCAGTGAGGGAGAGCCGTTCATTTATAAGTCCACACCACATATCAAGATGGTGCATGAGCCGATGTAGCTACTTTAGCTCTACCGCCGAACGATTTTTGAGCTTGAATAGGAGCGCAAAGGCAATAATATTGAGAACCGCAATCGACCAGAAAGACCAGTGAAAACCCTGGAGAACTGAAGCGGGCATCGAAAGCTGGTGGGCAATGCCGTGCTTTTGGCCGAGTGCTTGCAAGCTAGCAGCCATCGCATTAGCGAAAGCATTCCCAATTTGGTTCAGGTTAACCATCAGAGTATTACCGAAAACGACATACTCCTGCGAAAGGGCATTTAGACCATAGACACTGACCGGGGAGTAAGCCAGATTAATACCACCACAGCGAATGGCGTACAGGGCCGTCACGGTAGAAATACTCGTAGTTGGTGAGTAAAAGGCCATCGGGATTGTCGTCAGCAAGCCAATCCCAAAACCGAGGAAGGCGACCTTCTTAATCCCAATTTGGTCATAGAGCTGCCCAGCAATTGGTGAAACCACCATCATCACGAGGGCGCTCGGAATCAGCATCAATCCGGAGACAGTGGGCGTGACTTTCAAGACGTTCTGGTTAAAGAGCGGCAGCATTAGTTCGGTTGCCATTAAGGACGAAGTGTTAAGGAGGGCCAGGATTGCGCCAAGCCGGAAAGAGGGCGCCTTGAAGACCCGCATTTCCAGTAGTAGCCTTTTGAGCCTGAGCTGGCGTTTGACAAAGTAAGTCATAATGGCGATTCCGGCTACCTGGAGAATCACAGTCTGCCAATCTAACCGTCCAGTTTCACCAACTCGCCCCAGACTGTATAGTAAGATTGCCAGGCCCGCCATCGAGGTGAGGACGGAAGGAACATCAAGGGATGACGGCTTGGCTGGAACCACGTTTTTAACGAATAATTGGGTGGCGATCAGGACAACGATGCAGACTGGAATTAGAATAATAAATAGCATCCGCCAACTAAAGTAGTCGACGATGATCCCGGAAACGGTGGGTCCCGCAGCCGGTCCGAAGTTAATGATAATTCCTGCCAGGCCCATTACGGTTCCTCGGTGCCGCGGCGAGAAAATCAGGGCAAAAACATTAGGAACCAGTGGCATGGTAATACCAACGGAAACACCTTCAATCAGCCGCCCGATTAGTAAGAGGGCGAAGTTCGGTGCCAATGCTGAGATAACGGTCCCAACGAGGAAAATCATCATGGTAACCGAGAAAAGCGGCTTTAGTTTAACCGAATTAGTAAGGTAAGCCGCGAGCGGCATGGTGATTCCAGCGGCAAGCATGTAACCAGTGCTGAGCCATTGAACAGTCATTTCGCTCACGTGGACCTCTGCCATGATTGTTGGCAGGCCATTATTAAGCAAGGTTTCAGAAAAGGCAGTGATGAAGCTCCCACAGAGCAGGGTAACCACCATTAGAATTTTATTTTGACGAGACATAATAACTCCTTTCAAAGTAAAAGAGCTGGACAGGAAATTAACTTCCTTATCCAGCTCTTATTTTTTCGCCCGCTGTTCTTGAGCGCCTGTTATTAAATTATCAGTATCATAGCAGAGAATAGTAGGGATTGCAAATTGAATTTGGGATAAGGAAATCAGCAACTTACCCGTCAATGTTGACCGCCCATTGAGGAAACAACGTATTAGTGACCCCAGGTTAATACAATGCTAACTGAGGTGAGAGAAATGCTAATAACAACCCAAAATTTAACTAAGAAGTATGGTAACAAAATTGCTGTCAATCAGCTGGATTTAGCGATACCCCAAGGAGCATTGGTTGCGTACTTGGGAACAAACGGCGCTGGCAAATCAACCACCATTAACATGCTGGTGGGCCTGCTAAAACCAACTGGCGGAATCATTTCCTACGCCAAGGACTTAAAAATCGGCGTTGTTTTCCAGAATAGCGTATTGGATGATCACTTAACGGTCAGCGAGAATTTACAAAGCCGGGCGGCAATGTACCAGGGGATTGACCAAGACTGGATTGAGCGCCTGACCAAGATGATGGTCCTGACTAAGTTCCTGCACCAGCGGTACGGAACCCTGTCCGGTGGTCAGAAAAGACGGGTCGATATTGCCCGGGCACTGTTAAACCATCCCAATTTGCTGTTTCTGGACGAACCAACAACGGGTCTTGATATTCAAACGCGCAACGTCATTTGGGGGCTTTTGAGAAAACTGCAGTACGAGCAGGGACTGACGATTTTTCTGACGACCCACTACCTGGAAGAGGCCAGTAACGCGGAATTAATCTATATTCTGGAAGAGGGGAAAGTACTGGCGACCGGTTCGGCAGCGCAGTTAAAAAAACAATACGCGCGGAATTCATTGCTGCTGACCTTCAAGGATAACACAGTTCCAGAGGGTGCCAAGTTGGTTGACCACCGGCGCTATGAAATCAATGGCATTAACCATGAGCAAGCCTTGACGCTCCTCGACCATTACCGGAGCAGTTTGGAAAACTTTGAATACCGGCAGGGCGACCTGGATGACGCCTTTGTCAACATTACCGGAAAGGAGATTCAATAATGGCAGCTTTAATTTACCGTAACCTCAAACTATACTTTCGTAACCGCATGGGTGCCATGATGTCGTTACTAGGAGCCCTGATTACATTCTTTATTTACATTAGTTTTCTGAAAGAAAATTTAGTCCAAGAATGGCAAAAAGTCGCTAACGCAAACCAGGTCTTAGATGCCTGGATGATGGGCGGCATTTTGACAATTGCCGGGGTCACGACAGCCTTTGGCGCTTTAGGCCAGTTAGTAAGCGACCGGGAAGACAACCGCTATCAGGATTTCCGGATGACAGCACTAAAGCAGTGGCAGCTCGCGATTAGTTATTTTATCAGTGCCTTTTTAATTAGCTTGATTATGCAATTGGTGTCTTTTATCATCATGGCAGTCTACTTTAAAGTGACTGATAACTTGACGATTAAATGGGCAGATGGGGGTAAGCTCCTGCTGGTTTCACTACTGGGCACGCTTGTCGCGACCGTCTTTTGCCAGATTATTATCGAGTTTATCCACAGTCACGTCGTCTTTAACCGAACGTCGGCCTTGATTGGAACGGGAATCGGGTTCGCAATTGCTACTTACATGCCGGTGGGCGCACTATCAGCGTTTGGCCGCCACCTGGTCAAGGCCTTTCCAAGTTCTTATATTGCCAGCAGCTTTCGTGAGCTTCTGGTTGGAAACCGAATTCCGGCAGTAGTCCGACCAGAGCTCAATGACTACTTAGGGATTAAGCTGACGGTGTTTAAGCATTCTTTGGGACTGTCACAAAACATGCTGCTGGTCACAATCGTAAGTCTGCTTGGCCTTGGTTTGCTAATTATCGTTAATCATTTAAAATATAAGCAGCATTAACTTATTCAGGAGGTTTTCATAAATTGAAAGTTCGGTTTCAACAGGCGGACCTAGAGCCAGAAGAACTGACAGTAATTGTCGAGAGCTCCGCTAAAACGGCCCGTGTTGACCGCCTTCTTAATTATTTAAAAGCGTTTGAGAGTAACCCAGCGGAGAAGTTGCCGATCAAGACACCTGACCGCTTTATGATTATTAAGACGGCTGACTTAGTAATGGTCGAAGTCAACCAAAATGAGCTCTCGTTTTATACGACCGCTCAAGTGATTAAGTCGGTGGGCAAATTGAAGGATGTTCATACCCGGCTAACAGCGCCGAACTTTATCCAGGTTTCGCGCTTTGCAATTATCAATATGGATTATTTGCAGGCAATTGAGAACGGCTTTTCGGGAACGTTAGTAGCCAGGCTCGAAACGGGGGTCAGAACAACGGTTAGCAGACGGTACGTACCGGTAATTAAGCAATACTTAGGCTTATAGTGGGGATTTCACAGATGAAGAGAATTTTAAAGCGATTTTTAAAAGGACTGGCAATTGGGTCAGCCACGTACTTAGTGTTTTTAACCATTCACTTCCAACCGATGCTGCCAACGGCATTGAACACGGTCAGCGTTATGGTCATCAGTGGGTTAATTGGCGTGGCAACGTTTATCTTTCAAACGGACTTAAATTATTTTGTGGCGTTAATCGTTCATTTTATAATTACGGTTCTGCTGGTGGCAGTGATGATTGTCGTCAACCACTGGGGAATCACTTTGCAGTCGTTGTGGCTAATCGTGGTTGCTTACGTGATTATTTGGATTGTCCTGCGGTTCCAACAAGAAAGCGATGTTCGAGAGATTAACGCCAAATTGAATAAGCGGAAATAATAGTAAAGATGAGTAGTAGGTTATGAATTGCTACTCATCTTTTTTGATACACTTTTAGGTCAATGGAATGAATAATGTTAGATGTAGTTAAGCCTAAGATCTATCTGCAAGCTCTTTATATTATTCGCTATTTGGACCAATCTGGTTATTATCATTTCGAGTCCATCTTAATTTGCTTAATATTAAACGAATCTTTTGTCATCGTATTGAATTAGACCACCTACCTCTGTATAGTCTAACTATTATCTTAGTAACGATGAGGAGTGAGTTGAGATGAGTACGACAAACACATTATTTGTAATGGTTGCTAGTATCCTGGTGTTTTTTATGACGCCAGGATTAGCTTTTTTCTATGGTGGAATGGTGTCACGCCGTAATTCAGTCAATACGCTGCTCTCAGTATTCTTTATTTCAGGACTCGCCATTATTCTATGGGTTATCCTAGGATATTCATTATCATTCAACGGCAACGTCTTTGGATTAGTAGGTAATCTTCATGCCATGATGATGAGTAATGTCCGACTCGACCAGTTAACTACGGGGAAAATCCCATTAGGACTGTATTCACTATTCCAAATGATGTTTGCAATCATTACCCCGGCTCTATTCGTTGGTGCGATTGTTGGAAGGGTCCGGTTTAAGTTTTTAATGGTCTTTATAATTTGCTGGTCAATCTGTGTCTATTATCCACTCGTCCATATGATTTGGGGCAATGGATTACTTTCAAAACTGGGAGCATTAGATTTTGCAGGCGGAACAGTAGTTCATATTAATGCTGGGATTACCGCGCTGGCCCTTTCTATAATGGTTGGGCCCCGTTCTCATCC
>DXAF01000062.1 GCA_019117185.1 Candidatus Limosilactobacillus intestinipullorum
TGACTATACAGATAAGGACGTCAGTTTCTGCCAACATCAGCTGAACCGTCGTCCTCGAAAAGTGTTAAATTATGAAACCCCATATGAAGTATTTTTTGAGAAACCGTTGCACTTGGTTTGACAATTCGTCATAAATGAAAAACAACCTAAGATTAGCTTTGAACTGATCTTGGGTTGTTTTTGTTTACTTATTTTTAATTTGGTGAAGTACCGCACTGGCGATTTCATGGTTAGTCCACATCCAGACGGCGTGGCCGAGACTTTCGGAAAGGTGTTCTGTCCAGGGTTGCTCCTTAGCGTCAGGAACGGTCTTCATTGCCGGCATGATAACCAGGTGGAAGGCAATCCAGACGGCGAGGCCAAATGGTACCCCCTGGTCGACGGTGAGGACCCGGACCTTTTTATCGAGCAAGGCCGCGTAGGCAGTGGCAAAGCTAATTGAGAAGCCAAAGTGGACTAAATAGCTCACCCAGGGAAGTTGTTGCCCGGAGTAGTGGTACGTTGCCTGGGTTAACTTTGCGGGGATGCCAAGTTGCTGTAATAACTTTTGTGGCGGGTTAACCGCGTCACGCTCTGGTGTCCGTGGCGGTAAGATGTTCTCCCAGCCCAGTTTAACAAGCCCGGAAATGACTCCGGCTGCGCTCCCGGCGATCAATACGTTTTTAAGATTTAGTTTTGGCATTACACATTCCTCCTCATTTCTTTCATTATAGCAAGGAATAATTTCACGGGAAATTATTTTACTTTCTTAAATGGCGTCGGCGAATATCGCTTGGCAGGCAGCCAAACATTTCGCGGAAGATCTTGCGGGCAGTGCGGGGGTTAGTAAGGCCATTTTGTTTAAATAGGGCTTTGATATCACGGTTGCTGTTAACTAGTCCGTCGTATAGTTGGTTGAGCTTAACGACGTAGATGTAGTTAATCAGGGTAATCCCCATTTGCTGGTGAAAGAGTCGTGACAAGTAGTTGGAATTATAGCCGAAGTGGTGAGCTAAGCCGGCAACCGAGAGTTGTTCGGTATTGTGGTTATTGATATAGATAATTAGTTGCTTGATATTGTTGTCATTAGGAACCTGCTGGTCAGGATTATTAAGTTCAGTGAAGAGGACTTTTAACAAGCTGATGAAGCAGATTTGGCTGTCGAAGCGGTAAGCCGTGGGGTGATTTCCCTGAAGGTAGCCAAACTGTCTAATAAGGTGACCAGCACGCTGGTAGGCAGGGATGGCTTTTTGACCATTAAGAAAGGTGATTAGTTCGGGATGGTCAACGTAGGGTTCAATAACCTTGAGGGGGATTTGGAAGACGTAGACAGTATTTGGCTGGTTGCTAACATCATGGACAACTCCTGAGGGGACAACAATAAATTCATCACTGGCCACCGTGAACGCTTGACCATTGATAGTGAATTTTAGTTGGCCCTTGAGGACGTAGACAATTTCAATACTGCTGTGCCAATGAAAGGGCACGTAGCCACTGGTGGTAACTGCCGACCGCCAAAAACGAATACCAATATTAGTGTTAACGACAACATTTTCGTGGTAGAAATCATTTATCATAATTGCTAACCTTACATTTCTTACTTAATGAGATTCACATTAAAACGCATCATGTGAATACTATTGATCTGAATCCGCTTACAAGATATAGTCATGTCAGTTGATTGATATAAAAAACTAACTTACACGACTATTATATCAACGATTATTTTACATGGGGAGAGAAATTAAGATGACTAAGATTCAAAACCCAATTATTCCGGGGATGGCCCCGGACCCGTCAATTTTGCGGGTGGGTGAAGATTATTACATTGCCACGTCGACTTTTCACTGGAAACCGGCAATTCAAATCTTTCACTCAACAGATTTAGCAAACTGGCAATTATTAACGTATGCTCTTGACGATCATGAGATTGACCTTCAAGGAACCAACACCCCGGCCGGTGTTTGGGCGCCCCACCTTTCATATGATGCGGTGCACCAAAAGTTTTGGTTAGCGTACTGTCACATTCAGAACATGGCAGGGCGGGAATTCAATGCTGAGAGCTATATTATGTCGGCTGACCAAATTACCGGGCCCTGGATGACGCCACGGTATTTAACCTCAATTGGTTTTGACCCGTCCTTATTCCATGACGATGATGGTAAGCATTACGTAGCAGTCCTGGAATGGGAGACCCGTACTGGTTACCAGGCACCGGGCCACATTGTGATTGCGGGAGTTGACCTAACGACGGGGAAGGTCGATCAATGGCACCGGGTCACGACCGGCTTTACTACCCGGGGATGTGTCGAAGCACCACAGATTTATAAGCATGGTGGCTACTACTACCTGCTACTAGCCTCGGGTGGTACTGGCTATGCCCATGGTGTTGAGATTGGTCGGGCAAAGGAAATCTTTGGCCCATACGAGCCCGACCCGACTGGTGAACCGATTGTCACTTCGGCTCCCCATCACTTATTCTCGCTTGGCGACCCTGATGCCGGTCACTTCGAAATGTATAACCCCCATTCTAAGCTGCAGAAGTCAGGACACGGCTCACTGGTTGAAACGCCGGATGGTCAATGGTACCTGGCTCACTTGATGTCCCGACCACTCCTGCCAGCCGATAAGGTGATTATGTTCCATGATGGCTTTGCCATCGATAAGTGGGAAGAATTCTTTAAAGGGCATCATTTTGAAAACGTGGTCCTTGATACCCACCAGTACTTAATGATGGCTGAGATTCGTAACCATGACTTGTCAGTTGCAGCTTACCAGAAGACGATGACCGACTTTGGCAAGAAGATTGCTCAAGTTAACCAGTATGTACCAGTTGTGACTGGTGAATGGTCACTCTTTAATTCTTATACCGCGGGTGTTGACACTAATGGTGGTATTAACCCGACTCAGCAAGAATTTAATGACGCCGTGCGGCTGGACAAAGAAAAGCTACAAAAGATTTATCAGGTCCTTTGGAAGACCCAGGTTGATGCCTGGAACCAGGGGATCGGCTACATTTACTGGACCTATAAGCTAAATATCGATGCCATCAATGAGCCTTCGTGGTATGGCTGGGATTGTTGGGCTTTACAACGGGTGGTCGACAAGGATTGGCTTGACCCGTGTGATATTTGAGCGTACTGACCCGGCGCTTCGTGCTATGATTACAATAAGAATCGGTTAGAAAGGATGACCAATGATGGTGAAAATTGACCTGGACTTTGTTGAAGGACTGACCCTTGAAGAACGGGCAGCGTTGGTGTCTGGTAAGGACTTTTGGTTTACCGCCAAGGTGCCAGGCGTCGAGCGGATGATGATGTCGGATGGCCCATCCGGATTACGGAAACAAGACGTTGATGCTTCGCCGGTGGATGTTAATGATTCCGTTGACGCCGTTTGCTTCCCTTCGTCAGCGCTGACGGCAAGTTCGTTTGACGACCAGATGCTCTACAAATTAGGGCAGCACCTGGGAATCGCTGCTAATGCCGAGCACCTGGGGGTACTACTGGGCCCGGGGGTTAACATTAAGCGGAGTCCGCTTGCTGGTCGTAACTTTGAATACTTTTCAGAAGACCCCCTGCTGGCTGGCCGGATGGGGACCGCGTACGTAAAAGGGGTTCAAGACCAGGGAGTTGGCGTCAGTGTTAAACACTTTGCTGCCAACAACCGGGAAAATCAACGTTTCACATCTTCATCCAATATCGATGAGCGAACCCTACGAGAAATTTACTTGGCCCAGTTTGAACGGATTGTCAAGGAGGCCCACCCAGCAACTTTGATGTGTTCTTACAACCGCTTAAACGGCACACTGAATTCGCAAAACCAGCGCTTGTTAACTGAGATCCTACGTGACGAATGGGGCTTTGAAGGACTGGTAATGTCTGACTGGGGGGCGGTAGCCGACCACGTGGCTGCACTTAAGGCCGGCCTGGACCTAGAAATGCCTGGTAGGGGTCAGGCGTCCGTTGATGAAATCGTGACGGCAGTTAAAGAGGGCCGGCTCCAAGAATCCACGTTAAACCGGTCCGCACTGCGTGTCTTGAAGATGGTCGAAAAGTGGGAGAAGAAGGTCACTAAGGCCGACCCTTATGATAAGGAGGAACAACACAACTTTGCCCGCCAGATGGCTGATGATAGTATTGTTCTACTAAAGAATGAGGACCACCAACTGCCACTAGATAGTAACGACTCGTTGGCCGTAATTGGTGAGTTAGCCGCTAAGCCCCGGTTTGAAGGTGGTGGTAGTTCTCACGTTAATGCCCACCACGTAGTAACCCCATTAGATGCTGCACCTGCCGGCGCTAAGTATGCGCAAGGTTACTCATTGGATACGACGCAGGCGGATGACCAGTTAGTAAGTGCTGCCGTGGAATTGGCTAAAAATAGCCAACGGGTGGTTTACTTTGCTGGCTTCCCGGAAAAGATGGAGACGGAGGGCTTTGATAAAGATACTATCTCTTTACCGGCCAACCAAAACGAGCTGTTGACCAAGATCGTTGCCGTTAACCCCAACGTGACGGTCGTATTGCAGAACGGTTCCGTGGTGGCAATGCCGTGGGCTGATCAGGTCCCAGCGATTGTGGAAACCTACTTGGCCGGTGAAGCGGTTGGTGAAGCCACCTGGGACATCCTTACGGGGAAGGTTAACCCTTCCGGTAAACTGTCCGAGAGTTTTCCGCTACGCTTGGCAGATAATCCAACCTATGGAACCTTCGCCAAGGATCACGACGAAGAGGATTACCATGAAGGCCTGTTCGTCGGCTACCGCTACTATGATTTACACGCGATGCCCGTTCGCTTTCCATTTGGTCACGGTCTCAGTTACACCCAGTTTGATTACGGTGACCTGACGGTTAACGAAGAAAGTGGCAGTGTCAAGGTGACCTTTACGGTGACGAACACGGGGAAGGTCGCCGGTAAAGAAGCTGCCCAGGTGTACGTTGCTAACCACATCAGCCGGGTTGAAATGCCGGTTAAGGAACTACGCGACTTCGCCAAGGTGGCACTCCAGCCTGGTGAAAGCAAGACAGTTACCGTCAACTTATCACGGCGGGCATTTAGCTACTACAACGTTGCTAAGCAACAGTGGGAAGCTGACAATGGCGCCTATGAAATCATGGTTGGTAGTTCATCACGGGATATCCGACTAACCACTGACTTTACACTGACCATCGGTGTTAACCCACTCGGGACAATCACCGGTGATACCTACGTCGGTGACGTCTGGGCGGATAAGGATCCGCGGGTTCAAGCAGCCCTAAAAGAGTCCGGCCTATACGAAATCCTCGAGCCAATGATGAAGGATGAACAGTGGGTCGCCATTTCGGCTAACATGCCGCTGCGTTCGCTGGCGGCGATGGGCATTAGTGAGCAGGCTCGACAAGCCTTCTTTGATGCACTGAAATAATATATAGTAAATATAGTAAAGCACCGGCTAACGTTTCGTCCTAGTGAAGTGACGACGACGTTAGCCGGTGCTTCTTTGCGATTATAGAAGTTAAAGGATTGTACTACACAAGTATAAAAATAAGCTTTCTTATCCTTATCGCGATGACTTATGCCAGGCTGGAATTCGAATGTTGATCGCGAGAACCGCAACGATTACCAGTAATGAGCCGATAATGTCGGCGCCGGTCATGTGGAGTTTGAAGATCAATACTGAGCCGATCGTAGCGGATAATGGTTCAAATGCGTCCATCAAACTAAAAGTCGTAGCGTCGATGTAACGAAGAGAGGTATTGGCCATCTGGAATGGTAAGAGAGTCCCGATGATCAAGATCCCGAGCCAGAAGACCCAAACGGTGGGGACGTTTGGTATGTGTGGCTGTGCGGGGTGGATTGCCAAGAGGACAATTCCCGCAAAAAGAAGCCCCCAGGCGGTAACTACCAGGGAAGGCACCCGGCCCTCGCGAAGCATCTTTTGGGGGATCAGGGTATTAGTTGCAACCCCGATGGCGGAAATTAGTCCCCACAAAAGAATGGCCGGGGTCACCGCCAGCTGGTTGAACCGACCGTGGGTAGCAATCGTAAAGACACCTAAAAAGGCAATGATGGCACAGATGATTTCAATTCGCCGTGGTGGAACGTGGCGGAAGACCGCCTGGTAGGCGATGATGAAAAAGGGACCTACAAACTGTAAGATGGTGGCGATAGAGGCGTTCCCGTACTGCACAACCATGAAGTAGGCAAACTGGACGGGAACCAGGCCAAAAATACCATAAGAAAAAATCACCCAAGCATCGTGGGGACTTTTAAAAATTCGGAAGGGATGGTCGCCTTTGAGTTGGCTGAACAAGACCAGGAGTAATCCAGCAGTGGTCATCCGGGTTTGAGTCACCCAGAGGGAGGTAATTGAACTGCTGACGTTGAAGAGGCCCTTGGCAAAGAGACCAGAGATCCCCCAAAAGGTACAGGCGGTAATCACTAGCGTTAGTCCAAGGGCTTTTTTATTTTGCATAACATTCACTCTCTACATAAAAATTTACACTGTACCTATTTTAACATACGAAAAGGGAGAACCACGGATAAAATCGGCTCTCCCTTTGCTGGTTATTGATAATTCTGGGTTGTGCCGGCTGGACCGTTCTGGTGGTCAGTAGCGGGGTGCTTGGCGTAAAGCTTTTTCACGTTCTCAACGTCTTGGGGTTGGATCGAATAGTATGACCCAGCTGGCTGCATTACCGAGACAGCTGATGAGTGCTGCAGACCGATAGCGTGACCGAGCTCGTGTTCAGCAGTATTGGTGATCCGTTCCTGCGAATATCCATAGTAGGGGCTCAGGAGATAACCCGCGTTTAATTGGACGTCAGCGTGGATGATGTAGCCAGTAGTGGCATTCATCTTAGTATTGGTGAGTCCCGCCGCCCCGTTTTTATGCTCGTCGATCGCCGTGACGATAATGTCGGCCGCCGACTTATTTTGGGTGGTGTGGAAGGCAAATGCCCCAGTTTGGTTCCACCGGTTAATTGCCTCTTCGGTGGCTGAGCGGAGGGTGGGATTATTAAGGTCTACATAAACGGTCGCGCTCGGTTGGGTCCAGCGGGCGTTGGTAACTGCGGAATCACTTGTCTTTTGACTGGTCGCTTGGTTGACGGGGACGACCTTTCTACCCATGAGGCGGTTTAACTGGTTTTGGGCATTAACGACTGCCAAGTTGAGGTCCTCTTGAAAAGCGGGACTGGCTTGGTAAAGGCCGATTAACCAGGCGAATAAGACGCAGTAGAATAATGTTAAAAAGAAGTGGTGCCGTTTAATGATTCTCATCTCCTCTGAATAAAGTAAGTTTAAGTGAAAAGTCGGGAATAATCTATTTATTTGACTAATTTTTGGAAAATAATAACTATTATTAAGCCGGCTGCGGTATAATATCACTGGATTTTTGAAGGGAGGCATTTGCAATGGCAGAAGTATTCGTGGTTCAGGTGACGCTGAGTTGGGGCGAACACCGGCGCTATTTGGTAGCAAATGATGTGGAACCGGGCCTCGCCCACCGGTATCAGACACGTGAGAATTGGCAGGAAGTAATGATTGATGCCTTAATTAACGTGCCGGTTGGTCCGTACCTACCGGATGATTCGGTGCAACCGCCAATGGCGACGGCGAAGGTCTTGGGGGTCACCGCGGTGGCCGCGGATAGTACGCCAGCGCGTGACCTGCAGCGGACGCGGAGTCAGTTTATCATGGCGGCAGTATGGCAAAAGCAAAGCACCGCGGTTAACTACAACTACTTGCGTCATGATTACGTAGCACAAAGCCAGGCGCAGATCAAAGCCGACGTTGATTTTTGGCAAAATGGTCAGCAGCACCCCGCCGTGGTGGCACAGACCAAGGCCCGGATTGCGGAACAGGAACAGCTTTTTAAGGCTCAGACCCAAAAAAAAGTAAAAAATGGTTGACGACAGTCGTTTTTGCTAGTATAGTAGTTATTGTTGTTAAGGCAACGTTATTGGGCATTCGCCAAACTGGTAAGGCAGTGGACTCTGAATCCATAATTTACTGGTTCGAGACCAGTATGCCCAATTTCTTTTTAAAAGTCCTACTGAATTTTAACTGATTCAGTAGGACTTTTTGCTATACTAAAACTAGTGAAAGAAAAACAGAAAGGGCGGATTACGATGAAGGTTGGTTTTATTGGAACTGGCGTAATGGGCACCGGGATTATAAATAATTTACTGCGGCATGGTAATGAGGTGACCGTTTATAACCGAACCAAGGCCCATGCCCAGACGGTAATAGATAATGGGGCCCGGTGGGCATCGACTCCGGCCACTGCCTGTCAGGGAAATGAAGTTGTCTTTACAATGGTTGGTTTCCCCAGCGATGTGGAGGAGGTTTACTACGGTGTCAATGGGATCTTAACAGTTGCGACGCCGGAACAAGTTTTGGTAGACATGACCACTAGTAAACCTTCCTTGGCCCAACGCCTTGCTAAAGATGCGGCCCATGTGGTCGATGCCCCCGTATCCGGTGGGGATATCGGTGCTAAGAATGCCACTTTGACCGTGATGTTAGGTGGCCACCGGGAGGACGTAGAAAAGATTATGCCACTTTTACGGCAGATTAGTGCTAGTCAGCACTATTTTGGTCCCGCCGGTAGCGGGCAACACGCCAAGATGGCTAACCAGATCATGGTTGCGGGGACGATGACTGGTATGAGTGAAATGCTGGTTTATGCCCGGGTAGCTGGTTTAGATTTAGGTGCAGTTACGGCAACCGTCGGTAGTGGGGCCGCTGCTAACTGGAGCTTGAGTAACTATGGGCCACGGATTTTGCGCGGCGATTATACACCGGGATTTTTTGCCAAGCACTTTTTAAAGGACCTCCGGATTGCCCTCGAGGAAGCAGACCACATGGGGCTGGAGTTACCAGCGACGACCGCTGCTAAGCGATTATATGAGCAGCTCGTTGATGAGAAAAAACTTGGTAACGATGGGACTCAGGCCTTGGTAAAACTATGGTGGGGATCAAATAACGACTAAGTGCCAGTGTTTTACGGTCCCTCCTTTTCTTGATACAATGTTAATTGATTAAGGAGAAGAAGAGAAATGGCAAGTAATTCTGATTCAATTTACTACGTATTGACTAAGCTAAAGCATCACCCGGAGCTAATTAAAGCCCAGCGGGCACGGTATACTAACACGATCATGATTCAGTTTACGGATCAATTAAAAATTGCGGATAGTAGTTTTTACTTTCCCGATATGCGCTTGATGGTTAACCGGCTTTCCAACGACTTTGTTGCCAAGCATGGTGACCTTTTAGACTACTATTTTCAGCAGACACAGGGGGCGGCGAAGAGTTACTATGATGCCTGGGTGACGACTTCGCACTTGCCCCACCGCCACTTGTACATGTTAGAGCTGTCGTTTGAGTAATGTCGGTCCCAGGTATCGTAGTAGTGATGTTGGCAAATTGTTTGTAGCCTGGGTGATACCTGTGGAGTATTCAGATTCACAATGTTTAAAAAGATGATTGACAAAGCTACTACTAGTAACGTATAATTCTTCTTGTACGTTATTGCCCGCTGGTCAAATTGGTTAAGACGTCGCCCTCTCAAGGCGGAGTTACGGGTTCGATCCCCGTGCGGGTGATTATTGATAGTTTCATCTAATGTTAAATAGTGCTAAACAGTTGATATAAAGGCATTTTCAAAATTAGATAAAACTGATTAAAACCTATTTTTAGAAGAAATTGAGCTAAAATTGAGCTAAAATTTCTCATCGGCACGTTGGCCACCTTAATTGGTGGTTTTTTTATTTTAAATTTTGCTATAAGGCAGATTGTAAAAT
>DXAF01000063.1 GCA_019117185.1 Candidatus Limosilactobacillus intestinipullorum
ATGCTTTCATTTTCGCATCTATTAGCGCAGCCCTTGTAATTCGCCTTGTCGTGCCCTAACAGGTCTTTTTTAATGGAGTAACAGATTTTATCGTTCAACCAATAAAGTAAGCTAAAACAAGGGTTATTTGATCCCTCATCGAATATTACAGATTGTCTTAGGATTTCAACCATAACTTTTAAACAAAAAGCTTCGATTCCTAGATAGAGAATCGAAGCTCTTCATTTTTTATGCCAGCTTTTTACCAACTTATTTTAGTTGAATTTGGTGTATTTTTGGTGTACACACACCAAGATTACTAACTTTTTACAAGCTAGCAACTAAATTTGTCTAAATTCACAGAGTCGTCGAAAAGCCGTCATATCAGGCTTTCAGACTACTTTTTCTTATTTTTCTTACCCTTCTCTTCCTTTTCCGGACGCATCGTTGGGAAGAGGATAACGTCACGAATTGACTTAGCATCAGTCAACAGCATTACCAAGCGGTCAATACCAATGCCGAGTCCACCCGTTGGTGGCATCCCGTATTCTAAGGCTTGAACGTAGTCTAAGTCCACTGGTTCGGCTTCGTCATTCCCGTTGGCCTTTTCCTTTGCCTGCATTTCAAACCGTTCCTTCTGGTCAATTGGGTCATTCAGTTCGCTAAAGGCGTTCCCCAATTCACTACCATCAACATACAGTTCAAAGCGGTCCGTCATCGCCGGGTTTTCCTTGTTCCGCTTGGCTAATGGAGAAACCTCAACTGGATATTCATACACAAACGTTGGTTGGATTAAGGTATCCTCGACGAATTCTTCAAAGAAGGCATTGAGGATATGTCCCTTGGTCCAGTACGGCTTGTATTCGACCTTGTGTTCGTCCGCCAACTTCTTTGCATCATCATCAGTCATGGATTGGTCACCAAAGTCAATCCCCGTCTTCTCCTTAACGGCATCAACCATGGTAACCCGCTTAAAGTCACCGCCCAGGTCAATTTCATGCCCCTGGTAGGTAATCTTACCATTATCGGAAACCACCTTGGCCGCCGCCTTAACAATTCCTTCAGTCTCATCCATTACATCATGGAAGTCGAAGTAGGCAGCATAAGTTTCCATCGTGGTAAATTCAGGGTTGTGGTGAGGGTCCATCCCTTCATTCCGGAAAATCCGACCAAGTTCATATACCCGTTCAAAGCCACCAACAATTAACCGCTTTAAGTACAGCTCCGTAGCAATCCGCAGGTACATGTCAATGTCTAAGGCGTTATGGTGGGTCACAAACGGCCGCGCATTGGCTCCACCCGCCTGTGTGTTAAGAATGGGAGTTTCTACTTCCGTGAAGCCATGGTCATCCATGTACTTACGAACCGCCTTAATAATTGCTGTCCGTTGGTGGAACCGCTTGAAGCTCTCAGGATTGGAAATCAAATCAAGGTAGCGCTGACGGTAAATTGTTTCCGGATCAGTAACCCCTTCCCACTTATTTGGTAGGGGACGCAATGCCTTAGACAAGAAAGTAATCTTATGGGCCCGAACGGTCAATTCACCAGTATTAGTCTTGATGACATCCCCTTCGATACCGAGGAAGTCACCGATATCAGCCCGCTTAAAAATATGGTATGGTTCATCACCCACCATGTCCTTACGAGCATAAACTTGAATTTTACCGGTCCGGTCAACGAAGTCCGCAAAGCCCGCTTTACCGCTGCTCCGCTTCCGGGTCATCCGGCCGGCAATGATCACCATCTCGCCCTTTTCGTTTAATTCTTCCTTGTCATACTTGTCATATTCATCGTGTAGGTCTTGGGCCAGGTGGTCACGCTTAAAACGACGGCCAAAGGGTTCGATCCCGGCTTCTTTAAGTTCTTCCATCTTTTCACGACGAACGCGCATCTGATCTAGTTCTTGTGACACAGATTTCTCCTCCTCTTATTGAGCTTCTTTTCTGCTAACCTTCCGTGCTTCCCACTCGGCAGTCTTTTCCGCAAAGTCGTCAAACAGGTCGTTCATTTCCTGGCGTGTCTCCGCTTCGACCAACTTAGCCTTGGTCCGTGCCGCACGTGGAATCCCCTTTAGGTAGTAGGTTGACAACCCCCGGAATTCACGAACACCAATGTATTCACCCTTCAGATCAATCAGTCGGTTCAAGTGCTCTTTAGCCATCTTGATCTTCTTTTCTGGCGTAGCTTCCGGCAACAACTCACCGGTCGCTAAGTAGTGGGCCGTCCGGGTCAACATCCACGGGTTACCCATGGCTGCCCGACCAATCATTGCCGCGGTTGCACCGGTTAGGTCCAAGACCTTCTTGGCATCCTCAGGGGTTCGGATATCCCCATTAGCCATGAATGGGATTGTCAGCTGGCTAGCAACCTCTTTTAGTATATTCCAATCCGCGTGTCCCGTATACATTTGTTTTCGGGTCCGCCCGTGCATGGCAATCGCCGCGGCACCTGCCCGTTGCGCCGCCAATGCATTTTCGACCGCGTAGATATGCTTGTCATCCCAGCCGGTCCGCATCTTAACCGTAACCGGCTTTTTCACTGCATCGGTAACGTAGGAGACCATCTCGTAGACTTTATTGGGGTCAAGTAACCACCGGGCCCCCGCATCGGTCTTCACAACCTTGTTAACTGGACACCCCATATTGATGTCAATCACGTCAGCAGCAGTGTGTTGGTCAACGTACTTAGCCGCCTCCACCAACGTCTCCTTGGTACCCCCAAAGATCTGAATCCCCATTGGATGTTCGCTCGGGTCCACGTCCATCATGTTCAACGTCTTCTTGTTATGGTACATGATTCCCCGGTCCGAGATCATTTCACAGACTACATAGCCAGCGCCGAATTCCTTACAGATAACCCGGAAGGCCGAGTTGGTTACACCAGCCATCGGTGCAACGACTACCTGGTTAGGAATCTCGACATCGCCAATCTTCCACTTCATTTTTTTCACCTCATTACTGTTAATCCGGCACCAGTGAGCTGGCTTCACTCGTGTTTTCCTAGTGGTTCAATAACTCAACCATCATAGCACATCAAGGGCGTTGGTACCAAGTAACTACTTTTCTTCCTTCTTTGATTTCGCTGCTTGCTGTTGTTCGGCAATTTCTTTGTCGGCTTCCGCGTCAGCAACCTTCTTATCATAAATTAACTGCAGTTCATCTTCACTGAAGTCATACTTCTTACCACAGAATTGGCAAACTGTTTCAGCATGGTGGTCCTCATCAATTAACTGCTTAAGGTCCTTGGCATTCAAGCTTTCCAGTGCATGGGCAAACCGTTGCTTCGAGCAGTCACATTCGTAGCGCACCGGCATCTGGTCAAGGATCTTCAAGTCATCGCCAAAGAGCTTTTTCAAGATATCCTCAGGGGTATCTCCATCCCGGAGCATTTTGGAAACCAGTGGTAGCCCCTTTAACGTCTTTTCCAACTTACTAATTTCTTCATCACTAGCACCTGGCATGACCTGGATCATAAAGCCTCCGGCCACTTCAATGCTATCGTCAGGGTTAACAAATACGGACAAGCCCACTGCAGACGGAATTTGTTCAGACTGGGCCAGGTAGTAAGTGAAGTCATCCCCCAGCTCGCCGGAAACCAGGTTAACCTCACCAGTATATGGTGTCTTATCACCCGGGGCCATCTTAGTAACAGACAGTGTCCCCTTGGTACCAACCGCGCCAGCAACATCGATTTTTCCCTTGCTGTTTGCTGGCAGGTTAACGTGGGGGTTACCCATGTAGCCCTTGACGGTCCCCTTAGCAGTACCGTCCGCTACAATGTAGCCTACTGGGCCGTTACCTTGGATCTTAACGGTCATCCCCGCTTCACCTTCAAGCCCCGCGGTGGCGAGCAAGAGGGTCCCTACCAGGGTCCGCCCCAGTGCGGCTGATGATGCTGACCAGGTATCATGAATTTCATGTGCTTTTTCAACCAGCTGGGTAGCATTAACCGCATAGGCCCGGAACTTACCATCCTTGGTCATACTCTTTACTAAATAATCAGTTGTTTTCATTATCAGTTCCTCCTTCAATAAATTAAAAATAGGAGTGTGAGCTAGTCGGCTCAATCACTCCTATTCTATCATTTTATTAATTCTGGTGGTTAGAATCACCATCGGAATGTTGGTCATCATTGTCTGAACCAGCTTGGTCACCGGTCGACTGGTCTGCTTGGTCATCAGGTAACGCCTTGTTTTCGTTTGCCTTATCGACCCGCTTTTCGTCTTCCATCCGTTCCAATGCCCGCTTGGATTCTTCAAAAGTCTGTGCATAGGCTTCCTTATCAGCGTCTGCATGGGCCTTTTCGGGAATCTTACCGGTCTTGTACAGACTAAGGATTTCCTTTTCATCCAGCGTTTCGTACTTAAGCAATGCTTCGGCAATCACCTTGTGCTGTTCCCGATGCGTCTCAAGAATGTGCAGTGCCCGCTCATGTCCTTCATTAAGGATCCGGCGAACCTCTTCATCCACCAGTGCCGCCGTCTTCTCAGAATAAGTTGACTGGTCATAGCCCTGACCAGTAAAGACCTGACCAGAACTCTGCAATTCAACTGGTCCGATCTTATCACTCATCCCGTACTGGGTGACCATCGCCCGGGCAATCTGGGTCGCCTGCTCAAAGTCATTGGAGGCACCAGAAGATTGGGACTTGAAGATTAACTCTTCAGCCGCACGACCACCCATCAAACCGGCGATCTGCTCTTCAGCATTCTTCTTTGACATCAGCATTTGGTCTTCACGTGGCAGCATAATTGCGTAACCGCCGGCCCGTCCACGGGGCACAATCGTTACCTTATGGACAACCCGGGCATCGTTTAAGACCAACCCCACAATCGTATGTCCGGCTTCGTGGTAGGCCACGGTCTTCCGCTCTTGCGGTGACTGGACCCGATCGTGTTTGGCAGGCCCGGCAATGACCCGGTCTTCCGCCTCATCGAGGTCTGCAGCGTCAATTTGCGTCTTGTTCCGCCGGGCAGCCAGTAAGGCCGCTTCGTTAAGCAGGTTTGCCAGGTCGGCCCCCACAAAACCAGGGGTCTCCTTGGCAATTTCCTTAAGGTCCACGTCAGATGCCAGTGGCTTGTTCTTGGCGTGAACGCGTAAGATTGCTTCACGGCCCTTAACGTCAGGCCGACCAACCAGGATCTTCCGGTCGAACCGACCAGGACGAAGTAGGGCCGGGTCTAAAACATCGGACCGGTTCGTTGCGGCCATCACGATGATTCCTTCGTCGCCTTGGAAACCATCCATTTCGACCAACAGTTGGTTTAGGGTTTGCTCACGTTCATCGTGGCCACCCCCCATGCCGTTACCACGGCGCCGACCAACTGCATCAATTTCATCGATAAAGATAATCGCTGGCGCGGCCTTTTTGGCTTGATCAAAGAGGTCCCGAACACGGCTGGCACCAACCCCGACAAACATTTCAACGAAGTCAGAACCAGAGATTGAGAAGAACGGTACCCCGGATTCACCAGCCACCGCCTTAGCTAGTAAGGTCTTACCAGTACCCGGAGGCCCCTCCAGGAGGACCCCCGATGGAATCCGGGCACCTAACTTGGTGAACTTCTTAGGATTCTTTAAGAATTCAACAACTTCAACCAGTTCCTGCTTTTCTTCTTCTTCACCGGCAACGTCCGAGAAACGAACCTTGTTCTTCTTAGCATCTGCTGGTTTCGCTTTCGTTTTACCAAAGCTCATTACCCCACGACCGCCACCGCCTTGGCCGGCTTGGCCCATCATCATGTAGAAGAAGAAAATCATGATGACTAGCGGTAAGACCGTCAATAACAAGTTCATCCAGACGCTATTCGATTCCTCGGCCCGGGTACTCAGCTTAACGTCATGCTTATTAGCATAGCGCTGCAGTTGACCAACCGTTACATCACTTTGGAGAACAGAACTCTGGAACTGTGAAACCTTGTTATTACGTTGTGTAGAAAAAGCAAAGCCACCGTTGGAGTTGCTACTATTGTTGGATTGGGGTTTGCGATAAGTCCCCGTTACCTTGTAGACTCCACCATTTGGCTGAAGCTGGACACTCTTAACCTTGTTGCCCTTCAGCTCAGAGATAAACTCGCTTTGGGTCACCGTCTTGCTCTGCCCGGTGGATTGGTTACCACCAAAGAAGAAGTAGGCAATTCCCATAATGCACAAGAACATCACTGCGTAGAAGAGAACGTTATGAGTAAAATTATTATTTCGCCGATTGTTGTTCATAACAACCTCCTATCTACCAGCAACATAATTAATTGTACCAACTATCATAGCATACTTGACAAATGTTGACCATTAAATTGCCAACAATTAATCTTCACTATAAACCGACGACTTCAACACGCCGACATAGGGGAGGTTCCGGTAGTAACCCTTGTAGTCCAAGCCGTAGCCGACCAAGAATTCATTTGGCACCTTAAAGCCGTAGTATTCAACATTGACATCAAATTCGCGTCCCTCTGGCTTATTTAACAGGGAAACCGTCTTAACGCTCTTTGCTCCCCGCTCCTTAAGCAGGTTAACCAAGAACTGCAGCGTTCGACCACTATCCACAATATCTTCCGTAATCAACACGTTACGGTCCTTAACATCAGTTGTCAGGTCATGGATCAACTTTAGGTGCCCCGTCGTCGCCGTGCCGCCAAAGTACGTTGACACGTCAATAAAGTCCAGCTGGGCCATGATGTCCATCTTCTTAATCAGGTCAACGGTAAATAGGACCGCCCCCGAGAGTACCGACACAATTAACGGGTCCTTATCACGGTACTCTTCCGATAGTTGGTCAGCCAGCTTGGCAATTGTCGCTTGGATGTTTTCCTCACTATACAGCACTTTTTCGATGTCGTTATTCATACTAACTCTCCTCTATTGTTCTTGAATGGCAATCATTACCCGTCGCCAACGATATCGGTAATCAGTTGGCCGGTCAAACCAACTCCACTTACGACCAACCACCCAGACGACTGTCCCCTGAGCATCAACCAATACGTATTGCTGGGCACGGTCTTGATTAGGCACCTTTTGGTCAATTAAAATTCGGCGAACCTGCTGGTGACCACCACCCCTTAGGCGGATAAAATCCCCCGGCTGCCAATGACGAAGTCGCAAGGGCCATTGTTCGGGGGCCAACCACATTTCTTGGGCGTACACGGCATTATCCGGTCGGCACTCCTTGGTCAGTATCAATTGCTGGTCGTTAATGGGATACCATTGGCCCAATTCTACCACAGTCGTCCCCTCATTTTGGGGCTTTCCCAACATTTTTCTCGGCGGCTGAATAAAAGCCACCGCATAGTTAACCACCAATTGATACCCCGCCGGCAATGATAATTCTTGCTGGGGGTGGTGCCGGCTAGTCAATGCTGCCATCGCAGCATCGATTACGGCCTGCTTAATATCAGGAACGGACCGTTCTAACCATCGTTCCAGCACCAACCGTTGTGCAGCCACCGGTAACTGCCGCCACCGACTGACCACCAGCTGTCCCGCCGTTGTGACGTCAGCCAATTGCCGGTCGGCTTGATGGTGGGCCCAACTAACCAGGTCCATGAGTTGCTGGTGGTACGCAGTCAGGTGGTCTAGAAAGTGTGGATTTTCCCGTTCCAGCGCCGGAAGTAGTTCATGGCGGTAACGATTACGGGTAATTGTCTCGTCCTGGTTGGTATCGTCCTCATACCAGGTTAAGTGGTGATAGTTCGCATACGCGCGTAAGCGGGCCTTGGGAAAGGGCAATAACGGCCGGACCAGTTGCCCAGACGCAAAGGAGCGTTGGTCACGGATACCCACTAGTTGGCTTAGCTGGCCACCCCGAACCAGTTTCATTAACATCGTTTCGGCCAGGTCATTTTGGTGGTGGGCCGTTAACAAGTAGCCGGCACCGGTAGCCGCCATTGTCGCAGCAAAAAAGTGGTAACGAAATTGGCGGGCGGCCGCTTCCACACCAGTCGCCGGGTGCTGCGCGCGTGGCCAATGTGCTACCCGTAGTCTAAGACCGTGACGGCGGCAAAACCGGCGGATAAACTGTTCTTCTTGGTTACTTTGCGTGCGGAGCTCGTGGTTAACGTGGGCAACCACCAACCGGGGCCGGTACTCTGTCGGTAGCTGCATCAGTAAGTGGAGCAGGACCATTGAGTCAACTCCCGTGGAGACCGCTACTACTACTAGGTCATCCCTAGAAAAAAAGCGGCCCCTTTGCAGGTGCCGCTTAAAGTCTTCTTCGAGTTTTGACATAACAGATTAGCTCCGGCGTCCACCACGACCGCCACGCTTACCGTCAGTCTGCCGCTTGAGCGTTGATAGCCGTGACTCGCTCTCTTTAAGGTAACCAGCTAACATATCATTAAAGTCTTCATGCTGGTGACTATTGTGGTTATGGTGACCAACATTAAAACCGCCATGGTAACCATTTTGACGACCGTGGAAGTTATTGTTATGACCTTCATGGTGGAAGCGATGCTGGTTATCACCATGGAAACGGTGCTCGTGTTCTCGGTCATGGTGTTCCCGGTGTTCGTGTGGTGCAGCAGCTTTCATTGACAAAGCAATCTTACCATCATCGCCAATCCGGGTTACCTTCACCGTTACCACATCGCCAACCGATAATACATCATGAACATCCTTAATGTACTTATCAGAAATTTGACTGATATGTACTAGCCCCGTCTGGTTGTCATCTAAATCGACAAATGCACCGAAATTTGTGATTCCCGAGACCTTCCCGGAAACCTTTGCTCCCACTTCAATTGCCATGAAACTTATAGCTCCTCCTCAAGTCATCTAAAAATTTACAATTAATTGTAGTTGAGTATACCATACCCGCTTAGCAAAAAGTAACTAGTTATCTAAATTATAAACCGTTTCGCCTTTCTTCGAGTAGTTATACTTGGCCCGTACAACCTGTTGAATGTAGTCCGGGTCATGCAGCAACTTAATTCGCTGCTTAAGCTGCTTGCTAGTTTTCCGTTGTTCTTGCAACTGGGCCTGGCATTGGTTGATATTTCCATTGACCTTAGCTAATGTCTGCTTGCTATGGAAGATTTGCACTCCTAAAACAATAAAAGCCACTAAAAAGGCCAGAATGATCCGTCGACAGCGCCGAATATGGACCTGCCGTCTTTGCTGATCAGCCGAAAACTTATGAATATATGGTGTATTAAGCTGTGATACTTTATTGTCACCCTGGCGCTTCATGCTTTTACCTCACTTTACTAGCTTATAACAGTTTAAGTATAGCAAGGTCCCCCGGCCACTGTCTATATCTAACCAGGAGAAATATCATTTTTTTTATAACGGTTAATTAAAGTCTTCTGCATAGGTTTCATCGAGGAGCTCATACATATCCTCGGCTTCACTCTTCTTGGTGGTTTCAACGATCCGGTTAATCTTAATGGTTTCGGTCTTGTTACCAAACTTGATCGTCAACGTGTCACCAACTTTGACCTTACTCGACGACTTAGCCGGGAGGTTATTAATCAAGATCCGTCCCTGGTCAGCAATCTCCTTGGCTACTGACCGCCGCTTAATAATCCGTGAGACTTTCAAAAACTTATCTAGGCGCATAATTTCCTCCATCATTCTTTAACTGTCTTGGTATTTGTTTCACTAATTGCATTGCTCAGCCCGGTAACCAGTTTAAACAGCTGGTTAAGCCAATCTGCCGTCGTCATCTTCGGCTGGATCACCAAACGGACCGTCAGTTGGTGGTCCTGTTCGCCCAACGTTGCTTTAAACTTAGTTTGGGCCAGCAACTTGATGATTGTCGGTGCCTTGATCAGGTGGCTACCGGCAGGAGTAAAGGTAATCATAATGTTATCACGCTGCCGTTTAACCTGGCTAATCAGTGCCGTATCGGCATGCTGCTTAAGTTTACTAATCAATAAGAGGTTACCTACCGCGGTTGGGTAGTCACCAAACCGGTCAATCAGGTCCCCCTGGATCTCGAGCAGTTCATCATCATCTTGGGCCTGGCGGATAGTCTTATATAGTTCAATCTTTTGCCGTTGGTCGTTAATATAGCTGTCTGGTAAGTAAGCTTCGACACCCAATTCCACCTCGGCATCCGCTTGGGCCGCCTTCTTCTTTCCCTGCTTTTTAGCAACCGCCTCGTTTAGCATCGCTGAGTACAGGTCGTACCCCACTGAATCAATGAAGCCGTGCTGCTGCTTACCAAGGATGTTGCCGGCACCACGAATCGACAGGTCCCGCATTGCGATCTTAAATCCAGACCCCAGCTCTGTGAAGTCGCGGATAGCGGCCAGGCGCTTTTCGCCAAGTTCCGTCAGCACCTTATTAGGCTGGTACATGAAGTAAGCATAGGCAAGGCGGTTGCTCCGCCCAATCCGTCCCCGAATCTGGTAAAGCTGGGCCAGTCCGAGGTGGTCGGCATTTTCCACAAACAAGGTATTGACGTTGGGAATGTCCACCCCGGTCTCAATGATCGAAGTCGTGACCAGCACATCGTAGTTGCCCTGGATAAACTCATATAGGACCGTTTCCAATTCGTTTTCACTCATCTGGCCATGGATATAGCCAATTTGGGCCTCTGGAACCAACTCCTGAAGCTTTAACACCGTTTCCTCAATGTCACTAACCCGGTTGTGAAGGTAGTAAATCTGGCCACCACGTTGCATTTCACGCATGATGCCGTCACGGATCGCGCCGGCATTTTGCTCCATTACGTAGGTCTGAATGGGGAACCGCCCTGCCGGTGGTGTTTCCAGAACCGATAAGTCCCGCACCCCCAGCATCGACATATTCAAGGTCCGGGGGATTGGCGTGGCGGTCAGTGTTAACACGTCAACGTTATTTTTGAGTTCCTTTAGCCGTTCCTTGTGCTTAACACCAAAGCGCTGCTCCTCATCAACAATTACTAGTCCGAGGTCGTTAAATTGAACATCCTTCGAGAGGATACGGTGGGTCCCGACAACAATGTCAATGCTGCCATCGGCCAAGCCAGCATCGGTTTCCTTAAGCTCCTTGTTAGTTTTAAACCGCGACATCAGGGCAATCTTGACCGGGAACCCGGCGAAGCGTTTGTTCAAGGTGTCAAAGTGCTGTTGGGCCAAGACCGTCGTCGGCACCAAGAAGGCCACCTGTTTGCCACCGGTAACTGCCTTGAAGATTGCCCGCATAGCAACCTCAGTTTTCCCGTAACCAACGTCACCGACGAGCAGCCGGTCCATCGGCCGGGGCTTCTCCATGTCCCGCTTAATTTCCTTAATGCTCCGCAATTGGTCGCGGGTTTCCGTATACGGGAAGTTGGCGTCAAACTGGTTTTGCAAGTAATCGTCAGCCGGGAACGCATACCCCTTAGCTGCCTCGCGCTTAGCATAGAGGTCCACCAGCTCGTCAGCAATGTCTTCGACTTTAGAGGCCACCCGGCGCTTAGTCCTTGCCCACTCATTGCCGCCCAAGCGGTTAATCCGGGGCGTCTTTGATTCGGACGAAACGTATTTTTGGACCAAGTTTAACTGCGTGACGGGTACAAAGATCTGGGCGTTATTACGGTAGTTGATGATCATGTAGTCCTGGTGGACACCATCAACCTCCATTGTTTTAATACCGCTAAAGATCCCAATCCCGTGGTTAACGTGTACCACGTAGTCACCGGGCTTGAGGTCGGTATAGTTCTTTATCCGTTCCGCATTAGCTAGCTTCTGGGGACGGTGGTGGTGCTTTTTGACCTGCTTAAACATTTCACCTTCAGTAATCACCACCAGACCAGCCGCGGGAATTTCAAAGCCGTTGTTTAAACTCCCCGCCGCCAGTTGAACGTGGTTAATGGTCAGCGCCGCCGGGGTAGTTTCGGCAGTGGGAATGCCAAAGTCAGCCAGGGTCTGGGCAATCTGTTTGCGCCGTTCCTGGTTAGCAGCTAGTAAAAGAACGGTCTGCCCCTGGTCAATCCACCGTTGTAACTCGGTCTTTAACAGGGGCATCTGCCCAAAGAAGCGCTGCATTGGCCGGCTCGTCAACTCCACCAACTGATTGAAGCGAACGTTGCCGGTCCCCTTTTTAAACAAGGCCCCTAATATTTGGGCATGGTGGTCCCCTTTGACCAGTGCCGTTAAACTATTACCCAGCTGTGGTGCAACGGTCAACTGGTGGTACTTCACCTTGTCTTTTAACCACTCCTGGTCCTCTTCCTCTTGCTGGTCAGCATTTTCCTTTAACCGTCCGAAGTCATCAAAGTACACCGCACCGGATTTGGCTAAGTAATCCATTAAGGAATGGTGATCCGGGTAGAGGAGGTCACTAAATTCAAGCATTGCACTGGGCAGGCGGTGTTCGCCAAGCGCCGTCAGCAATGGGTTAAATCGGTTGTTAACCTGCTGGATGATGTCTTTGTCCCCATCTGTTAGTCCTGCCTTTAGCTGGTTATGCTGGCTGGTAAGGGCCGTTTGAACACGGGGAAATTCTCCTGGTGGTAAAATCAGGTCAGTTGCCGGAAGGATCTCAACCGCATCCAGGTTATCAATACTCTTTTGAGTGCTAGCGTCAAAGGACCGTAGTGAATCAACCTCCGTGTCAAATAGGTCAATCCGAACGGGGTCCGCCGTGTTTAACGCGTAAACATCAATGATCGATCCCCGGATGGCAAAGTCACCGGGACGCAAAACCATCTTCTGCAACTGGTAACCCATCGCGCTGAGTTGGTCGCGGGCCGTTTGGGGATCCAGCTCACCACCGACCTTAACCTTGAGGGTGGCTTGGGCGAAGAAGTCGGGGGCCACCACGTTGCGGCGTAACCCAGAAACCGCGGTAACCACGACTACCGGACGCTGACTGGTCAGCGCGTTTAAGGCCTGTACCCGCTGCAAGCGGTAATTAGGTGAGCTAGTCGCCACCTCCGCCGCTAAAATTTCCTCCACCGGAAATTGGTAAACTTGGTCAGGTTCAAGAAGATTGCCCAAGTCGTCGGCTAACTCTGCCATCCGACTTAGACTATCGGTAACCACTAAAAGTGGCTCCTGACGTTCTTGGACCAGGCTCGCCAGTAATAATGTTCGCGCCGATCCAGATGGACCAGTAACTAACTGTCGCTTGCCTGGCTGCCAGCCCTTGATAATCTGTTTAAATTCACTGGTTTTCTCAATAAAGTTAGTTAAGCGCACAGTCTGTTACCTCCCCGTCAACGCGCTAATTATACTCGTTCATCAACTGGTTGAAGTCTTCACCCTTAATCCAATCTTCCAACGCATGTTCAGCAAGTTCGACCGCATCATCAAACTGGGGCCGCTCCTCCTTACTAAACCTACCAAGGACATGACTAACCACCGTCCCATTTTTCGGATGGTCAATCCCAAGTTTAACCCGGTTAAATTCCTTTGTTCCCAGTGCGTTGATGATACTCTTCAGTCCGTTATGGCCACCTGACGCCCCGTGGGTCTTTAGACGAACCTTCCCCACCGGCATGTCAAGATCATCATTAACCACCACGAGGTCGGCGCGGTCAATGTTATAGTAATCGACTAGTGGGCCGACCGCCCGACCAGAATCATTCATGAAAGTCGTCGGCTTAACCAACATTACCTTTTCACCATTGATCACCCCGGACGCCGCCACAGCTTCTTGCTTGAGGTGGGTAAACGCACCCAGGTGGTAGTCACGGGCTAATTGGTCAACAACCATAAAGCCTGTATTATGCCGCGTTTTGTCATAGCGACTTCCAATATTTCCTAAACCAACGATCATCTTCATCTTATTGTCCATCCCTTCGCTACTTGAATACAAAAAGGCCGCACGAGACCCTTTCCCGTCCAGCACTAATATCGCCTTATATTATACAGTAGAACTTCTAAAACGAAAATCATCAGCTCCGCTACTCTTTAATTATTCTCATTTTTCTCTCATATTATATTAAAATATGTTATGATGTTTAGTGCACTTAATTACGAAGTAGAGGAAGTTTACCATGATTTTCAGTTCACTCATTAAAACCAAAGAAAAGCTCACCACCCTCCCGGAAACGGCGACGCTAGAGGAAGCACTCGCGGTTTTGGAAGACACCGGTTTTCGTTGTGTACCGGTCTTGGACCAGACCGGCCGAATCTTCCGGGGAAACATCTACAAGATGCACCTGTACCGCCACAAGTCGCGTAATGGTGACATGTCCCTGCCGGTCACGGCTCTGCTAAAAAACGCCACCAAGTTTGTTTCGATTAACGCGGCGTTTTTCTCCGTCTTCTTTGCCATGCGTGACCTCCCCTACATCGCGGTCCTAAATAATGATAACCAGTTTTATGGTATTCTTACCCATAACAGTATGTTACGGATGTTGGCTGCTGGGTGGAACGTTAACAACGGCAGCTACGTACTGACCGTCACCACCCCGGATGAACGGGGCTCACTGATGACTGCTAGCAAGGAAATCACCCGCTACTGCCAGATCGTCAATGTTTTATCCTTTGACCCGGAGCATTCGGCACTAAAACAGGTCCTCTTTACCTTGCCGGCTGACGTCGACCATGACAAGATGGTCAAAATCGTTCGCCGGTTAAAGAAGAAGGGGTTCGAAGTCCCGGAGATTGAGGACCTCAAGCACCAGTATTAAAAGTAAAGAAGCTGGGAAAAACTCGTAGTTTTCCCAGCTTCTTTATTTTTACAACCCTAAACTAACCCTTAACGCCCGGTCAACCTGCTTCATCCGGGACGCTTTGAGTTGCGTAATCCGGTCCTGGAGTCGGCGCTTGTCAATAGTCCGGACCTGCTCCAATAAAATTATGGAATCATGGGCTAGCGGTGTCTCTTCTCTTGTTAATAAAACATGCGTGGGCAGGCTATTTTTTTGCACCTGGGTGGTGATAGCCGCCACAATTACCGTTGGACTGTAGTGGTTACCAACATCATTTTGCAAAATCAATACCGGACGGACACCTCCCTGTTCAGAGCCTACAACTGGTGAGAGGTCCGCATAGTAGATCTCGCCCCGTTTCACCCGATTCTTTGCCATTTTTACTCTCCCAACTAATCGTGATAGGTCCGGTGGATCCGATTATTAAAGTTCGTCAAGATTTCATAATTAATGGTATGCGCTTGTTCAGCCATGTCTTCAGCCGTGATCACCCGGTCACCAGACTTACCCATTAATATAACTGGGGTATCGACAGGATAGTACTTTGGTAAGCGGATCATCATTTGGTCCATGCAGACCCGACCAGCGATTGGGCAATACTGTCCATCGACTAGCACCTTAAATCCCGTCATGCACCGGGGATAGCCATCCGCATAACCAATTGGCACCGTGGCCAACCATTCATCCTTAGCCGCCGTATAGGTTGCTCCATAGGAAACCGACTCACCAGCCGCTAGCTTTTTAATAAAGCAGATCGCCGTCTTAAGCGTGCCGACTGGCTGGAGGTCCAAGTCAACCGGCAACTCCTTGCCAGACGGGTTATAGCCAAACATTGAGATTCCCATCCGAATCGTGTTGGCGGTGATTTGTGACCGGTGCCACAGCCCAGTCGCAGAATTAGCCATGTGAACATACGGTGGTAACTCGGTCAGGCTGTTCGTAAATTGCTGCCAGCGAGCATACTGACGGTCAAAATAAGTAGAATCCGCACTATCCGCCGTTGCGAAGTGGGTAAACATCCCCTCAAATTCAAATTCAGGGTATTGGCGGAGCAGGGTTGCGGCCTGTTGAAATTCCGCCACGTTGGTAAAACCAATCCGTCCCATCCCGGTGTCAACGGCCAGGTGGACTTTCAACGGCTTCGTCCAGTTAAACTGGCGGGCAAACTGGTGATACTTAGTCAGCCATTCTAGTGAACCTACCGTCAAGGAAACGCCCGCTTCTGCCGCCACATTAGCTTCTTCTACCGGGGTAATCCCCAAAACTAGGGTGATGGCATCGACACCACTATCCCGTAGTTCCAAGGCCTCATCTAAAATTGCCACACACATCCCAGTTGCCCCCGCCCGTAAGGCGGCCTGCGCAACGGGAACCAGCCCATGGCCATAGGCATTGGCCTTCACCACCGCCAGGACCCTACTGCCGGCCGGCATCACCGCCCGTTGCGCCTGGATGTTGTTCCGCAATGCCTTTAAGTTAATCACGTATTCAGTATTTCTTAAACGACCACTAATCATTATTTATCACTTTCTCCATTTTTCACTGCTTCCCATTCTATCAAAAATGTTTGTCCTGCGCACAATCCTTACCCAATTCTTAAAGATCAGTAATTCCTACTTTAGTGATTTCGCTGATTGATATATAATCTTACTTGTTACTTCTGCTTTAATTGGTGGGTCCCTAATTATTTATAAAAAAGTTAAAATTAGGCGGCCTAATTTATTCTCCCAATGAAACGTGGTAATTTTTTAGATACGAAAGGAGTGATTCATAATCCTATCAAAAAGTATTAAGAATCATCCCACACTAAAGTTCATACTAAAGACGGTTTTTTATTTTGCCGTTATCCTCCTGCTGATCTACCTGTACGGTTATTACGGGGCGGGGCAAGAACCGTTTATTTATAATGAATTCTAACGTGGAGGAAGAAAAATGATTAAGAATCTTGTTTCTGCTTTCGACCAAGTCGCCACTGCCAATGCCGACCGGCTGGCCTACGACGAGATGGGAAAGCAAACTAGCTATGGCCAGCTCAAGGCCGCGGCGGACAGTTTAGCCGCCTGGCTTGACCAGCAGTCACTGCCTGACCACAGTCCAGTGCTCGTCTTTGGTGACCACCAGGTTGAAATGATCGCCAGTTTTTTGGCGGCACTTAAAACTGGTCACTCATACATCCCGGTAGCGGCTGATTCAGCCCTACCACGAATCCAATCCATCCTTGATACCGGTCAACCGAGCCTAATCATCGCAATTGATGATTTCCCGCACGACCAACTGACGGTCACGGCACCAGTTATCACTAAGGAACAGGTTACGAAAGTAATCGCGGCTAGCCACCCCTTAACTAGCGAACACCCGGTGAGCGGCAATGACCTGGCTTACGTCCTCTTTACGTCCGGTACCACCGGTTCACCAAAGGGGGTGGAGGTTAGCCATGATAACTTAGTTACCTTCATCAACTGGATGCTAGGTGCTGATTTTGACTTACCCCAAGCAGCTAACTACCTTGGACAACCACCATACTCATTTGACCTGTCAAACATGTTCCTCTATCCCGCACTAATGAGCGGCAGCACGGTTAAGGCCATCCCCCATGAAGTTGTCGAAAACTTCGGGAAGCTCTTTACCGCCCTCCCTCAACTTGACCTAAACGTCTTTGTCGGGACCCCTTCGTTTGTTGATATGCTGATGCTGAGTCCAGCATTCAACGAGCAACAAATGGGTGGCTTAACCCACTTCTTGTTCTGTGGTGAAGAACTGACGGTCAAGACGGCTAAGAATCTCCACCAGCGGTTCCCACATGCCCACATCTTTAACACCTATGGGCCAACGGAAGCCACGGTGGCCGTCTCCGGAATCGAAATCACTCCGGAAATTATTGCTAACAGTGACCGGCTCCCAGTCGGTTATGCAAAGCCGGGGATTAAACTCTCCATCTGGAACGGCGACCACCAGGTAACCGCTCCCGACCAGCAGGGTGAAATCATCATTGCGGGTGACAGTGTTGCACAGGGCTACATGAATAATCCCGCAAAAACTGCGCAAGCCTTCTTTACGCTTAATGGTCAACCGGCTTACCGGACTGGGGATGCAGGGGTACTCGATGCGGATGGCCTGCTTCACCATAAGGGGCGGATGGATTTCCAAATTAAACTCCATGGCTTCCGGATTGAATTAGATGAGGTTCGGGCGAGTCTGGAAAAGAGCCCCCTCATTAAGCAGGCGGTGGCACTCCCGAAGTATAACCGCGATCATAAAGTCACCCACCTCATTGCCGCCGTAATCCCTACCGACCCGACTGGTGATGATAATGAACGGACGCAAAAAATTCGTGAAAGCCTGAAAGACCTCATCATGCCATACATGATGCCAACCCAATTTGTTTACCGGGATAGTTTCCCGATGTCTGCAAACGGCAAGATTGCAGTTAAGCAAATGATTAAAGAGGTTAACCAATAATGGTTAATTGGATTTCAAGCCTGCCAAACTTCAGTGCCTACGGAACCCCGGTTTACTTTTTCTACTTAATCCTTGCCATCTTACCGTTGGGGATTGGCCTTTACTTTGGCAAACGTTTTAGCTGGTATGAAGCATTAATTAGCTTTATCTTTATCTTCTTGATGTTCGACGGTAGCAGCTGGCAACAGGGGATTTCTTTGATCTGCTATGTCATCTACGAAACCATCTTGGTAATGTTTTACAGTCATTACCGCAAACACCAAAACAGTGCGGGGATTTTCTACCTCATTTCCGGACTATCGATCCTCCCACTAGTAATTGTCAAGTTATCCCCGGCAATGGTCGGACATAATTCACTGCTTGGTTTTATGGGAATCTCATACCTAACCTTCCGGGCAGTCGGTACCGTCATTGAAACCCGTGATGGTATGATCAAATCAATTTCACCGTGGAAGTTTATCCGCTTTATCCTTTTCATGCCCACAATCACTTCCGGGCCAATCGACCGCTACCGGCGGTTTGAAAAGGATTACCAAAAGGTTCCCGACCGCGATAAGTACTTGGGCCTTGTTAATAAGGGGATCTTCTACCTGTTCTTAGGCTTCTTATACAAGTTCGTAATCGGCTACTTCTTTGGGCAACGCTTCTACCCACTCTTCGAACGGCTGGCCCTAACGGATAGCAGTCCCTTTAGCTGGCACATGCTCGGCGTAATGTACATGTACGGTTTCTACCTCTTCTTTGACTTTGCCGGTTACTCGCTCTTTGCCGTAGCGATTTCCTACTTTATGGGTGTTCAAACGCCAATGAACTTTAAGCAGCCGTTTAAGTCAAAGAACATCAAGGAATTCTGGAACCGGTGGCACATCAGCCTTTCATTCTGGTTCCGGGACTACATCTTCATGCGGTTCGTCTTTATGGCAACCAAGAAACGGTGGTTTAAAAACCGGAACGCCTTGTCATCCACGGCCTACATGCTTAATATGGTGTTGATGGGCTTTTGGCACGGGATCACCTGGTATTACATTCTCTACGGTTTCCTGCACGGGATCGCCCTGGTGGTTAATGACTGGTGGCTGCGTTACAAACGTAAGCACCTGCCTAACCTGCCCCATAACCGACTGACAACCGGGATTGCCATCTTTGTCACCTTTAACTTTGTTATGTTTACCTTTTTAATTTTCAGTGGTTTCTTAAACACATACTTCTTTAGCTAACCACGAACTACGTTTAGGAGGATTATCATTATGCAAGAACAAATCATTAACATTTTAGCTGACGCAACTGGTCGCGACGCTGCTGACTTTAGCGATGCCTCACAAGACCTCTTCACTAGTGGTCTGTTAGACTCAATGGCTACTGTTAGCGTGCTACTCGGTCTACAAGACGAATTTGGTGTTCAGGTTCCCGTTTCTGAATTCGACCGGAGCCAATGGAACACGATCGAAAAGATTGAACAACGGGTAAAGGAGCTTCAAAATGCATAGTGGCCGGAAACTGTGGTCGATCTTTGGCCCCGTTATCCTGGCGTTCGCTTTGGTACTGATCCTCTTTTCCCTGCCGATTAAAAACAAGCACAGTCTTCAAACGGAGAAGCAAGCGGCAGTTTCACTAAGCCCCATTGTCTTTAAGAATCAATCGATTAAAAAGCAGGCGCTCAGTGATCACAACGCGAAATTCGTGCCATTTTTTGGCTCGAGCGAGTTACGGCGGATGGACCGCTACCACCCCTCAGTGATGGCCGCCCGGTACCATAACTACACCCCCTTCCTCTTTGGGTCCCGGGGAACGCAGTCATTACCACAGTTTTTCAACATTAATTCAATGGAAAATGAAATGACGGATCAAAAGGCCGTCTACATCATTTCACCACAGTGGTTTACTGAGCAAGGTGTCCAAGCACCAGCTTTCAAATACTACAATAGTTCGTTTGCTAACCTGACATGGTTACAAACGGCCAACCCCAAGTCCCCATATGACCGTTATACTGCCCGCCGGCTATTAACCCTCGTTGGTAGCGACGGTACGGTTGGTGCCGCAGCCCGCAAGATTGCTGCAGGTGAAGCCCTAACCGACTGGGACCGGTTCGTAATCAATTCCCGGGTTAAGTTACTTGAACACGAGGATGCCCTTTTCTCCGAGTTCCAAACCAATAAGAACTACGAAAAACACATTCTCCCTAATATCAGTAAGCTACCAAAAAAGTATAACTACGACACCCTATACCAGGACGCAGTTAAAACGGGGAAACATGACACAACCAACAACCGTTTCCGGGTAAATAACAGCTTCTATACCAAGCGGATCAAGCCGCACGAAAAGAAGTTGGCGAACTCACAGAAGCGGGTTAACTACACGGCCTCACCAGAGTATGGTGACTTGCAAGTGGTTCTTAACCAGTTCAAGAGCACGAACTCAAATGTACTCTTTGTGATCCCACCAGTTAACGCTAAGTGGGAGAAGTTCACTGGCCTGGATATGAACATGTACTACCGGTCAGTTGAAAAGATAAAGTTCCAGTTACAAGAACAGGGCTTTAACAACGTTCTTGACCTTTCCCATGATGGTGGAAAGACTTCCTTCATGGAAGATACCATCCACATCGGTTGGGCCGGCTGGGTTAAGTTTGACCGGGCAACGAATAACTTCATCGAGAAGTCGCAACCGGTACCCCACTACCACTTGAGCAACCAGTTCTTAGGCAGCAAGTGGCGTAACCTTAATCCTACTCCTGCAAATCTGCAGCGCTTTAAGGAAGATCAATTAGATAAGTAGGTGCCAATAATTACCTGCACCATGCAAAAAGAGAGCTTTACTATTCGGAAAAATCCGAACGGTAAAGCTCTCTTTTTACTATTTCTCGACAAGCGTAGGCAGTAACCATTACTCAGTCCGCCTTACGATAATCAACTAGTCTTCCTTCCGGTGGCGGATGTTAAACGCATGCCGGCTCGAATGACTATGACCATGGTTGTCGTGACGGTGGCCACCCCGTCCACGGTAATTATTGTTACGCCGGCGACCACCATTATGATGACGGTAGTGGTTGCCACCATGATAGTCATTACGCTTATTTCCCCGGTGCCGCCGTGGTAGGGGCCGTTCCGGTGTAATCTTAACGGGCACCTCACTGGCGGCTTCCTTGGTCATGTCATTTAGCAAGGCCGCAACCAGGTCAGCCGCATTGTGAGTCTCTAACAATTCTTCTGCTGCTTCCCGGTAACGGTCCGTGGAGTCTTGCGCAATTAACTCATCAATGTCGTTAAAGGCGCTGGCCACCTGTCCTTTAAACGCTTCTTCTGCAGACGGTGGCTTCAGTGGCAGCATCCGGACCCGGGTTAACTTCTCAATTTCATGAAGGTATTCCATTTCATTCGGCGTTACGAACGTTAATGACGTACCGTGGTGCCCAGCCCGGCCCGTCCGACCAATCCGGTGAACATAGCTATCGGGATCCGATGGAATATCATAATTGTAAACATGGGTAACCCCTGAAATATCGAGGCCCCGGGCGGCAACATCGGTGGCTACTAAGATGTCCAAGTCGCCATTTTTGAACTTCTTCATAATCTTAGTCCGTCGTTCCTGGGTGAGGTCACCATGAATACCGGCAGCATTGTACCCCCGGGCAATTAGGCCCTTCGATAGCTCATCAACCCGACGCTTCGTCCGCCCAAACACAATCGTCAAGTCTGGATCTTGGACGTCAATCAAGCGGGTCATGATGTCAAACTTCTCATAATCCCGGGCCCGGACGTAGTATTGGTCAACTAGGTCGGTCGTTAACTCCTTTGCCTTGATCCGCACCGTTTCTGGATTGGTCATAAACTGTTCACCGATCTTCTTGATCTCTGGTGGCATAGTTGCCGAGAACAGCAAGGTTTGCCGTTTTGCTGGGGTTTCCTTGATAATTGCTTCGATATCTTCAAGAAAGCCCATGTTAAGCATTTCGTCTGCCTCATCCAAGACTAAGGTTTGAATATGGTCAAGTTTAACCGTATGCCGACGAAGGTGGTCACGAAGCCGGCCGGGGGTCCCCACCAGGATTTGTGGGTGGTGCTTCAGGTTCTTAACTTGCCGCCGAATATCTGCGCCACCATAAACTACTTGTACCCGAGCATGCTTATCCTTTCCCAAACGGTAGAGCTCTTCTTGCGTCTGAATTGCTAACTCCCGGGTTGGTGAAATAATAATGGCCTGAATACTGGGATTGTCCGTATCCACGTGTTCAATAATTGGTAACCCAAATGCGGCGGTCTTACCGGTCCCAGTCTGCGCCTGACCGATTACGTCCTGGCCCTTTAACACCATTGGAATCGTCTGCTCTTGGATTGGTGTTGCCTCTTCATAGCCACTCCGCTTGATTGCCTTCAATAAACTTTGCGATAATCCTAATTCGCTAAACTTCAAAAAATTTCCTCCTAAAATATCCAGCCACTACACTAATACTGTCCGCTGAAATAAGCGAGCCCTTGCAGCTTGTTACGAACGACGATAGACACGCGCCATCTTTCGATCTTAACAAGCCAACAGGGCTCCGTGAGACTTATTCCACCGCCTGTGGTACCGGCTGGTAGTTAACTCTATTGTTTCTTAATCGCTGCTAGGACCTTTTCTAAGTGAATCCCGTGACTAGCTTTTAATAGTACCATATCATCAGCCGTTAAAACAGTATTAAGGTCAGCACTTAACTGGTCTAACTGGTCGGCTGGATAGTAGTGGATCGCCGCAGCTGGATAACCGTCTTGCAAGAGCTGGTCACGGAGGTGAGTAATCGCAGTGCCGACGAGGTAAACCGCTTGAATCTTGTCTGGATTAATCTGGCTGGCTAAGCTAGCATGCAGGCGTGGCGCCGCATCCCCTAACTCGAGCATGTCGCCCAGCACCGCAATCCGGCGACCATTAACCGGCAGCTGGGTAATGGTCTTTAACACTTGCTTAGCGGCCGTCGGGTTAGAATTATAGACGTCGCTTAAAATTTGGGCGCCATTTTTACTGGTAAACCATTCAGCCCGGTTTTCCGTCAATTCCACGTCAGCCAGCGCTGCCTTCATATGGCTAGGGCTGATGTGCAGACGCTTACCGACCGCCATTGCTGCCAGAGCATTATTAACGTTATACTCTCCAACCATTGGAATCGTGAACTCTTCATCTGGCCACCCATTCACCTTAAACTTAATCGACCGTGCCGTATCCGTGACACTAGTTGCGTACAGGTCATCAGTTAGTTGCCGGCCAAACCGGTACGTCTGCTGAGTGATCTTTGCTGCCCGTTCGTTTAACAGCGGCTCATCACCGTTATAAACGAGAAGTCCGTCTTCCTTTAAGCCATTGGTGATCTCCATCTTAGCATCAGCAATCCGGTCGCGGCTACCAAAGAATTCAATGTGTGCTTCACCGATCATCGTGATAACCGCAATGTCAGGACTGACCAACTTACTTAAGAAGTCCAGCTGGCCAAACCGATCCATTCCCATTTCAACAACTACTACTTCCGTATTGGCCTCCATATTTAATAAGGTCACCGGGACACCAATCTCATTATTGAAGTTAGCATATGTCTTGGTAACGTTCAGCTGAGTGCTTAAGATCGATGCGATCATATCCTTGGTCGTCGTCTTACCGTTACTACCAGTCACTGCAACCACAATCGGATTGATCTTGTGTAAGTAATACTTTCCCAACTGCTGAAGAGCCTTTAACGGGTCCGCCACCACAAGCACAGGGTGGTTATGGTCAGTTAAATCATGGTCACTCGCCCATAGTGAAGCGGCCGCCCCATTAGCAAAGGCAGTCTCAACGTACTGGTGACCATCATGAGCCCCTTGAAGGGGGATAAAGAGTGCTCCTTGTTCAAGGTGACGACTATCAAATGAAACACTAGTCACCTCAATATCTTTCCATTGTTCAATTTCATTTTGCGCCTCAATTGCACTCGCAATCTCGGCTAACTTCATCTTCATTGAAAAGCTACCTCTTCTTTTAATACTTTGGTCTAGCCTCATAATTATACCACCCTCCCGCCGGAAAGGCAGTAATATATCAGCAACATCGATTACAAATCATATATTGCCGAGATTTGCGACCTTAATCTAATTCTAGGAATTTAGTCGCTTTTCTACTGGGCTAGCGTAATTTTCGAATACCCTCTACTAGCATTAAGACTGATGTATAGATCATTACGCCAATGACTAGCCACATTAGTATTGTGATATCAAGGCTCTTCACAAAGGTAATTGCCATGAAGACACCGATGCATCCACAAATCGTAATGGATAAAGCTGGTCCCCGCGCATAAACCTTGTTTTTAATAAATACCCGCGCGGCAATTGGCATCACCGATGCAGCAGACGACATCATAATCGGAAACGCCACCATTGGATTTAGCCCTAATAAATAAACCAAGGCCAGACAGGGTGCATATAGCCCGATTCCCGCGGTCATCAACGAACCTAAAACGAAGTTAACTGCACACGCAACGATTAACTTCCACCCGTGAAATCCCGTCGCCGAATTGTGCATTCCCAGTTTACCCGTAACACCGGTTGCTGATAGGATCATTAATATTGCCGTAACTGCTAGCGCACAGCCCATTACGACCTGAATTTTTCTTTCATCAAGTTTGGCAACAACCCGCGCACCAATAAAGGAGCCTAACATTGCCATAATAACCATCGACAATAACGTTATCCCATCAACCTTGACGGTTTTAATATACATAAATGCTTCGGTCATTACCGGAATGGCGCACCCAACATTTAACGTTCCCGGAAGTAACTTATCATTTTTTAATGATCGCGTTAGCTTTAAAAACATCGTTGTTGGTGCATAAGAACCAATACCCAACGTATCAAAAAAGTTAGTTGTAAATCCAATCAAGCCAGTTATAATCGGACTCCGCCTACCATCGTTAAGGTGCTTTCGATTAATAATAAGATCGTAACCATAATTATAAATCTGAAATAATAACAACGCGCCAAGGAGTAATTGAGTTATCAGTGTTATTTCCATTTTTGTCACTCCTCATCATTAAGGTGGTTAACTATTTATTATGGTAAACCTTTACTAAATGCCAAGGAGCCGGTTCACCTTCCGCCACTTTCAATGCCTCACGTCCCCGACTTTGATATCCAGGACGGTATTGATTGCGGATTTTGTGGACATTCACTTGAAGCCTCAATCTCCTCATTTTTTATCTCATCGCAATCGCCAATGCTTTTCATTGCAAAATACCGGTAACAACATAACTTATTTATCAAATAATTCTCTTAGTCTGGCAGTGATTTGTTGGATATCACCGTTTTGAAGTGTGCGAACGTCGATAATAACTTTATCCTGCTCTAGACGGGTAATGATCGGGAACTCTCCAGTTCGCAAAAGCCGTTCTAACTCGGTTGATGAATAATAACCACTTCGGGGACTAATGCAAACTAAGGTCGTTGGTAGAAAGTAGCCAGGGTATGACCCGCCACCAACTTGAGAAGTCCCTGAAGCAGTCGCCACTTGGATCCCATTTATTGTTGACAAACTACTTGCTAAGTCCTCTGCCCGTTGCTTGAGTCGTTCAGAATCGATAGTAATCATTTGTAAAGTTGGAATCTTCTTAAGTGCTTCCGCCGGATTACGATAAAACTGTAGGGTCGCTGCCAAGGCTGCTAAAGTCATCTTATCAACCCGCAGTGCCCGCAGTAATTGATTCTGTTTAATTTGCTCAATTAACTCGCGCTTCCCAGCAATAACGCCCGCCTGTGGGCCGCCAAGTAATTTATCGCCAGAGAAAGTAACAATATCACTTGTCGCTACTGCTTCTTGAATTAATGGTTCACGAGGTAGTCCATACTTGCTTAAGTCTATCAAAAGGCCACTGCCGAGGTCATTAATCATCGGAATTCCGGCCTGGTGAGCAAGTTCTTGCAGCTCTGCCGGGTCCGGCTTTTCCGTAAAGCCAATGATACGGTAGTTACTCGTATGAACTTTTAAGATGGCGCCCGTCTGGTCCGTAAGAGCGGCTTGATAATCCTGCAGGTGGGTCTTATTCGTTGTTCCAACTTCCCGAAGAGTGCCACCACCCTTAGTAATAATCTCCGGCACCCGAAATGAGCCACCAATCTCTACTAACTCACCCCGAGAAACGATCACCTCTTTGTGGGGTACCAGGGTATCAAGCGTTAGCATTACTGCTGCCGCATTGTTATTAACAACAAGGGCATCCTCTGCTCCAGTTAACTCACATAACAATTTTTCAATATGGTGGTAACGCAATCCCCGCTTTTTAGCAGCCAAGTTGTATTCCAGGTTAGAATACGAAAACATAATCTGGTTAAGATATTCTTCGATTGCGGGACTCAGCAGGGAACGCCCCAGATTAGTATGAAGAATAACCCCAGTCCCATTAATAACGGGTCTTAATGATGGAAGGTTATCAAGGTGGCTTTGGGTGTTAATCATTTCAATAACATTGGATAGATTAACCGCCGTTAGTTTACCACTTAATATTTGCTGACGAATCTCATCTAGTACTTGGTGAATCACCTTTTTTATTTCATGCTCACCATTTTGCGCGATTAATTGCTGAATCGCTTTCTCCTGCATAAGGTCATTAACTGCCGGAATCTCTCTAAATAGTTTACGCTGAACTTCCTTATTCTCCATGGTTTTCCCTCATCATCTTTGCAATTTTATTAACCGCGGTGCTTGCTGCCTCGACATCTGCCATTGTATTAAACGAACAAAACGAGAAGCGAACAATTCCTTGTTCAACCGTCCCTAGGGCATGGTGAATCAGTGGTGCACAATGCGCTCCAGACCGCGTTGCAATTCCTTGTGTTGTTAAATAATCACTTACGTCGGCCGAATTGATGCCGGCAATATTTAGACCGATTGTTCCCACATGTGGTGCTGCAAGGTTCGTATAAATTTTAACGTTACTATTTTGCTGGACCTGGTGGGCAAATTGGTCAGCTAGGGCAATTGTTTTTCTACCCATTACTTGTAAATCGTTTTTTAGCAGGTAGTCAATGCCAGCCCCCAAGCCAGCAATTCCGGGAACATTAATTGTTCCCCCTTCTAGCCGTTCGGGAAGGCGGTCCGGCATAGCATGGTTAAACGAATCGATCCCACTGCCACCAGAAATTAGTGGTTCAACCGGCAGGTCCCGTCGGAAACAGATCCCACCGGTACCCTCGGGCCCATACAAGGACTTATGACCAGTAAAGCACAGGATATCGATTCCTAATGCCTGCATGTCAATCGGCAACACTCCCGCCGTCTGCGCCGCATCTAAGACTACAATTACGTGGTGACGGTGACAAATTTCGACAATCTGCTTTAAGTCAACTGTGTTCCCAATTACATTTGAGGCATGAGTACATACCAGCATTTTAGTATTGGGCTTAATAAGGTGTTCCAATGCCGCTACGTCAACTAGGTTTGTTGTCGGATCAAGTGGCAAAAAATTATGGGTTACTTGCTGGGCAGCAAGTTGATAAATCGGCCGAACAACTGAATTATGATCATAAGCGGTCGCAATTACGTCGTCGCCAGGCTTTAGGTAACCCTTAATAACGGTGTTGAGCGCTTCAGTGACGTTCTTTGTAAAAACTACCAGTGAACTGTCCGGAACATTAAATAGTCGTGCAACCTTTTGCCGCGTCTGGTATACGACCTCATTTGCGTTTACCGCGATCGGGTAGGCTCCCCGCGAAGGATTCCCATACTCCTCACTACTCAACACATTAAAAACCGCTTTGGCAACCGACAAGGGTTTTTGAACCGTTGTTGCACCATTGTCTAAATAAATCATTCTTCTCACCCTTAAGCATTTAATACGTGGACCCGATTGAGTCGTTTAGTAACGCCGTCTTTGTCTAGTCGTTCCAACACCATCATGGCATACTTACGTGAAGTTGCGGTCAAATCACGGTAACCACCCAGGTCAATTCCCGTCGGGTGGTCACGCAAATATTCAGTAACTTTTGCAACCACCCGCTGATAAACTGGACGTGCAAAGTAGTAGCCGTCTGCTAGGCTAATAAAGTCTTGCCCATCAAATGCCACTAACAACGGCGTTGGGTCCTGACCATCAATCATGAGGTCAGTAACTTTAAGCGGTGTCAAGTCATCCGTAGTCATCCGCTTTAGTAGTGCTGCCTTTTGCCGGACCTGCGCGGCAGTTAGTTGGACGGTAAAATCACTAGTTGCTACTAAATTATCCGCTACTTTTACCACACCGCTTGCCTGGACCCGTCCAAAGATTTCACTACCTAACGGTAACTGCAGCCAATCATTGATCTGTGAGATCACCTCTGGCCGGGGAAGACCTGGGCGTAACGGGTTCTTTTGCTGTGCCGTACACAAATACGTTAAAACCCGTTCCTGAATACCTTGCCAGTATTGCTCGGTGAGGTAATAGTCCCCCACTTTTACTAGCTGTTTTTTAGCAACTAGTTCAGCGAGTAGCTTAACTACATCGTCATCATCAATATCCAACAAGCTTGCTAAAGCGGCCGCCGTCGCAACACCGCTCCCGGCGTTAGCCAGATAGTCAAGAATAATCGCGGACTGGTCACCACTCGCCCTAATCTTAAGGGTATTAATAATTGACTTATTATTTCGTGAATGGTACTTGGCATTGGCCGAAAGAACTCGGCCCCCCGCCACGGTAATCATTGGTGAATACGTCCGCATAATAAAGCGGTCACCATTCTTAACCGCCACCGGTGCTTCAAGACGCAACTGGGCTAAGCACTTGCTACCACTATTGATGGTATCTTCGCCCATCGGGTAGATCCGGCCAAACGTTTCGACCGAACCAATATAAAGCCGGAAACGTTCGTTTAACTTTAAGGCAGGCACTCCCGGAAGCATCTGGAGTTCGACATCCAGTAATTTACCTGGTTGGACGTTCCCCTTAACGGTAATGACATCACCCTTATGAAGCAAATTAGCTTTCACGTCAAGATTCAATGCTACCCGGTGGTCCGGTGCTGCTACCGGTTGGTCTGCATCATTGACTTGGATGTTCTTCACCCTTACAGGCAGTTGGTCCGGATAAACCATCAAGTTATCGCCGAGCTTAATAGCTCCATCAATCAGTGTCCCGGTTACAACCGTGCCGTGGCCCCTAATTGTAAATACCCGGTCAATATTTAACCGGGGATTGGTTCCTGGCCGATGCTTTTGAACTTTGCTAGCCACCTGGTCCATCACCTTAATCAGGTCATCAATTCCGCGACCAGTAACTGCATCCGTGACCACTAACGGTGCGCTCGCCAATGGTGTCTCCTTAAAATGTTCACGAATATCATCGATGGTTAACTGGCACATTTCAGGGTCAACAGAGTCAGCCTTGGTAACCGCAATTACGAAGTTTTTAATCCCTAGCAAGGTTAAAATTGCTGCGTGCTCTTCTGTTTGCGGCATCACACCTTCTCCAGCGTCAACTACCAACAGCGCCATGTCAATTCCCGTCAGTCCAGAGATCATATTCTTCAAGAACTTTTCGTGCCCTGGAACGTCAACAAACGCAACCCGTTTTTTGCTCGGTAAATCAAAATAAGCGAAGCCTAAGTTAATTGTTAGACCCCGCTTCTTTTCTTCCGGAGCAGTATCGGTATCCGTGCCTGTTAGACGTTTAATAAGGGTGGTTTTGCCATGGTCGACATGTCCTGCGGTTGCAGTAACAATATAATCCATGATTCACTAATCCCGCTTTCTTATTTAATCGCCGTATAACTACTCTTAATTCCGTCACGTAGAGCATGATAAATGCCCTTGTAAGTGACACCATTATCATCTAGTAACCTTCGTAACCGATTAGTATCGGTAAGTTCAAACCGCAAGCTTAAACCACAACCTGCAACAATCTGGCCTGGTGTTCCAATTAATCTTGCGTGAAATTGATTATCCTTTGCTAATGTTTCCGTCTTGATTGCTTCGTGAGTTGAGTCAAAAACAACCAGACCGTATTCCATGTGCACGGTCAATCACCCACTAGCATGGTTTTACAACCCGTTGGGCGGTCCGCATTAACTCGGTGATCCGGAACATGTTAGTAATTGAGCCAACTCCTAACTGGTCCTTGATATCAAAGAAGTTAACACAAATCCCGCATTCCATAATCTTAACACCCATTTTTTCAAGTGCTTGAAGATCTTCTACGGTGTCCGCGTCCTTCATGGCCAACTTCACACCACTATTAAACATTAAGATGTATTCTGGCAAGACGTCCTGCTCAGTTAATGAAGAAACAAAGCTCTTCGCTAATTGCTTACCTAGCGTAGAGTCACCCCGACCAACTTCGTCTGAATCAAGAACAACAATGTAGCCGTCAGAAAGACGAATACTATTGAACGCTGCTGGTTCAACCCGTTGCTGATCATTACCGTCATCGACAACAGTGGCATTAATCGCTGCATCACAAGCTGTAGGAGCTGCTGTTGCTTGCTTTTCTACGGTGACCGCCCATTCATGGTCACCCTTTTGTTCAACAGAAACCTTATACCCCAGCTGCTTAGCCATCTTAGAAATGTTTTCCGTCGCGATTTCTTCACTTACACGTGTCACAACAACATCATTATCCCGCAAAGCTTTACGAGTCATAATAACAGGCGTTGGACAAGCCTTTCCCATTGCATCAACTGTTTGCATACCTAAAGATCTCCTTTTTACTTAACTTAATCAACAATAATCTCAACTGGGTCAGTAGGGTCCTTCTTCGTGACTTTGCCAATAATTGCTGGCTTAGTTGCTAACTCATTCATTTTTGCCATCATTTCATCTGCATATTCTGGTTGGACCGCAATTAGCAGACCACCAGACGTCTGCGGATCAAATAGGACTTCTTCGAGAGCATAATCATCAAAAGTCATTTTAATGCGGTTACCAATAAAGTCACGGTTGCGCTGACCACCAGCCGTGGTCAGAAATTCACCACCACATTCGTATGCTTCTGGAATCATCGGAATATTTTCGGCAGTCAACGTTGCCTGATGTTCACCATGCAGCATTTCAGTTAGGTGACCGGCCAAACCAAAGCCGGTAATATCAGTACAGGAATCGACTGGATACTCACGCATGATATCAGCAGCATATTTATTAAGTGTCGTCATCGAAGTAATTGCTGCCTGGTAGGCTGCCTCACTGGTTTGCTTGGCGTTATACGCGGAAACAACCATTCCCACTCCTAGTGGCTTGGTCAGGATTAGTACATCACCGTCTTGAACCCGGTCATTACGCAGGATCTTATCTGGTGCAACCTTCCCCATTACCGACAGGCCATACTTAGCCCGGTGGTCATGGATTGAGTGTCCACCGGCCAGAATTCCGCCGGCTTCTTTCACCTTTTCCGCACCCCCCTTTAGGATTTTCTCCAATATGTTCATATTGCTATCCTCAGGGAAGCATACAATATTAAGACAGGTCACAACATCTCCACCCATTGCAAAGACGTCTGATAAAGCATTAGTTGCAGCAATTTGGCCAAATAGGTATGGGTCAGTAACCATTGATGGAAAAAAATCAAGGGTCTGGATAATAGCGGTATCGTCATCAATCCGATAAACCGCTGCATCATCGTCTGAATTATAGCCGACTAACAACCGATCACTTTGCTTGGGACGCGGTAATGATTTTAAAATTGCTGCTAAATTACCAGCGCCAATTTTAGCATTGCAACCACCACACACGGTTAAAAAGTCATCATTAGCTGATGCCATCCTTGTTTCACTCCTTATGTTTATTAAGGCTTACTAAAGCCTATGTATGGCCATGAAGCTAATCATGGCCAAGAAAAAATATGTGTTTAAGCAATTACGCTTGCTTCTGCGCCTTAAACTTCTTAATACCTTCAACAAGCATCAAGATTGAAGTATAAATCATAACGATGATAACTAACCACGTCAGCATCTTAACATTCATACTCTTAACAAACGTGTAGGCTACATAGACACCTAGACTACCAAAAATAGTAATCGCAACTGATGGTACCCGCGCATAGTCATTATTCTTGATGAAAGTGTGTGCAGCAACTGGCATCAATGCCGCACAAGAAGCCATCATGATCGGGAAAGTAACTAATGGGTTCATCCCCATTAAGTAGACTAACGCCAAACATGGTGCATAAAGACCAATTCCGGCGGTCATTAAAGCCCCTAAAATGAAGTTGATAATTGCGGAAACCCACAGCTTCCAACCGTGGATCCCCATTGCAGTATTACCAGCACCAAGGGCAGCAGTAACACCAGTGGCGGAAAGGATCATTAGGACCGCAGTAATTGCCAACGCAATCCCCATAACAACCTGGATCTTCTTTTCATCAAACTGCGCAACCACCTTTGAACCCAGCCAAGAGCCAAGAATAGCGGCAACCACCATTACAAGTAAGGTCGTACTCTCAACTTTAACTGTCCCGGTATAAAGGAAGGCTTCTACCAGGACTGGGATTGAACAAGCAACCGTTAAAGTACCTGGTAATAACTTATCGTTTTTTAAGGAGTGCGTTAACTTTAGGAACATCGTCGTCGGTGCATAGGAACCAATTCCTAAAGTATCGAAGAAGTTGGTAATAAAACCAATAATTCCCGTAACAATCCAATTCCCATCGTTAATTTTCTTCCGGTTAACGATCAAGTCACGGCCAAAGATAATCACAATATAAACTGACATAATGGCCAAGATGATCCGGACAATAACCGTACCGTTCATATGCTAATACCTCCTAAATGATTTTATTTGAGGTTAAAACCTCCTGATAGTGGATCATGCGGATCAAATAGTAAGGTATTAAAGCCAGTAATATATGCAGAACCCGTAACTTCTGGAATAACGGCCTTTTGGTCTCCTATTGTCGTTTCCTTCAGAACCCTACCAACAAATTTAGTTTGTAAAATACTCTCATAAACAAACTTCTCGTTCAGGCCTAGTTCACCTTTAGCATGTAAGGTGGCCATTTTGGCACTCGTCCCCGTCCCACAAGGTGAGCGATCAACCTGACCGTCACCGAAGACAACTACGTTTTGCATCGTTGCGTCTTCGGACTTTGGATCACCATACATTTCAACCAAGTCGATTGTATTAATGTACGGCATTGTTGGGTGTTGAACCTTAATTTGTTCATTAGCAGCACGTAGGATCTTCATCCCAATCTCAGCTAACTTAGATGAGTTTTCAGGATTAATCTTTTCCTTAACTTCCGCAACCGGTAAGATTGCAAAGAAGCTACCACCAAATGAAACATCTAGTGTAATCTTTCCCAGATCAGGAACATCAATCGTGACATCCTTCTTGTACAAGAATGCTGGAACGTTTTGGAACGAAACGCTATCAACAACGAACGGTTCTGACATGTGTGCAGTTGCCCGAATAATACCTGCTGGCGCTTCTAAGACAACTTGCTTTTCACGGTCTTCTTCCTTAACGTCCACCATACCGGTCTCGACAATTGCCGTTACTGCAGCAATTGTATTATGGCCACACATGTTGAGGTAGCCACCAGTATCCATAAAAATAATTCCAAAATCGGCCTCAGGGTTTTTAGCGGGTACCAAAAAGGCACCAAACATTTCACTGTGACCCCGTGGCTCTAGCATAATGGCCTTTCGTAAATCATCATGGTGGTCAATCAAATATTGCTTTTCTTCAGCAATCGTGTTTCCTTCTAGCTTGGGAATACCACCAATAACGATCCGTGCGGCTTCACCGGCCGTATGTGAATCAATAACGCTTAGCATTCTGTTAAACTTCATCTTCATATACCTCCCGTCTATTCATTTCCATCAGCTCGCATCTTGAGCTTCAGTAAACCGAGAGCCTTATTTGCATCATGCAAATCAAGGTTATTCTCGCCAACAACCGTGGTTTCTATTCCCTGAGCAGACTTATTTATATCCAAGACATACTTTGTATAGTCATTACTAACCACAAAAGTTGCTTGCTTACCAATAAACTTTAAGCCAACAACCGAAATGCCTTCATCGCCGATCGCCGACATGGTATTCATAAAATCAACGTCTGAGTTTCCCCAGCCATCAGCAGAAATAACGGCCCCATGGGTCCCCATTCCCTTTAACCACTTAGCCGTTCGCTGACCAACTAAGTGTTTTAGGCTATTATCCTGTGGTGTACCAACGACCACAATTCCCTGAAGGTTAATATCGGGATCATTTCCAAAAACCTGTACTAATGGATCATGGAAGTGGTGAAGGGTTGTTTCCTTAGTGGACGGTCCGACACCCATCATTAATCATCCTTTCTAAACCATTGCGTGAATTGCACCATCACGATACTCGTTTGGTGTTAGCAACACTGGGAAGTTATCCATATCGATAATCGATTCGCCCCCGTGCATCCCACTAGGTTCAGTTGGGACCAAAAGATTGTCATACATGGCCCCTTGTCCTGCCACTTGTTTGACAATTACAACATTGGGCTTTCCCTTGCCTTGGCTTGGATAATTATGGTATTCATGGGTTTCACTTGCTTCCCGCCCATCAATCATCTTCATGATTTTTCTCAGCGGTTGCAAATAATCATCCGCGTACTTAAAAATATCGGTAAATAATTCACGACTATATTCATACTTAGCGCCAAGTAAGACGTCAAAGGAAATAATATAGTCCTCGGGTCCTGGTGTACCGGCCTTTCCTAGTTTAATTTGGTCTTCCAAAATCCCATCAGAAGAACCAAAGTCATGTAGTTGCTTACCAGTAACATCGGCACCCGTAATAATCATATCGACCCCGGTTAGCGTATGCGTTAAGCCGTTTCCCAAGCTTCCAAGTACCTTTGTTGAAATTGGGACAACATCCATAATGGAGTTAACCGGTACATTAAGATGGTGTGGTCGAATTATACGAATTTTTATTGAATCATAAAACGAAGGCAATTCTTCGTTAATCTGCCTAGGGATTACAAGGTGACCAGCATCGAAATGGTACTCATCACCAAAAGTAACATCCTGAACATCAAAGGATTTAATTTTCAAGATATCATCTTCCATAGGTTTCCCCTCTTTCTAAATAAGGCGCGGCCATACAGAATAACTCATATAGCCGCGCCTTATTAGCCTTATTTGAGGTTAAATATCGGCAACATATTCGTACGGAAGTGGTACGATCTTGCCAGGTTGGTCAATTTCCACCAGTTGTTTCAACGTATCTTTTACGATGCCCGTTTGCATCTCCACGTTGTTTGGTTCGCCGGCATTGGCACCCATTGGTACACGAGGAGCAACGGCACGTGGCGTACCTTGCTGACGTACTACTGGAGGTAACGCTGCAATGATAATAGTAGGAATCCCTAGAGATTCAATAGCTCGCTGCACGATCACGGCAGTTCTGTGGCAGGTACCTCAACCAGCAGTCAGAATAACGCCATCGACGCCTTCCTCTTTAACCTTCTTTGCAATTGCTGGACCAGTTTCTTCAGTGAAGACCTTAACGTCTCCACCACCACCCATACAAGTGTAGAAGTTTGGAGCAAGTGAACCGATGAAGCCTTCATCAGCAAGTTCACGTAAACGATCAATTGGGAACATGCAGTTGATGTCCTTGTTAACATCGGTGTTATCATAACCACCGTGTGAAACCATCAATTCATCATCCGTAGCAGTGCTTGGGACAACCCGGTAACTAGTATCACCGGCTAAATTGAAAGGCTTATCTTTCTTCAAGTGGACACCAGCGGCAGTAACAATCGCAATCTTCATGTCCTTAAGCGGCTTCGTTACTTTTGCGAAAACCGGCTTTGGTGTGATGGGCACGAAGACTTCGGATTGTAAGCCATCAACTTTTAATAAGCTCATTCCTGTTTCCTTCCTTTCTCTTTGGCAATTGCTGCCATTCGTTTTTTATACTCATGAAGCGCACCTAAATACTTTTGGTTAGCTTCTGTATCAAGAACTTCTGGATAAGACATTAACCAGCCGACCTCTTCACCAACTTTTGGATCATACTCCGTAATTAGGAGACGACGTGGAACATCCATTTTCCCCATTCGTCCTTTGAAGTCGATTTTAACACTAACGTCATTTACTTCGGTAATCACGCCTTCAAATACGCGTTCCGTTGATGAATACTTTAGCTTATCGATTTCCGAAGAATAATCCATCCGTTTATCAGTCATTAGTCAACATCCTTCTCATAGTGTTCCTTACGTTTCTTACTCATTGGTAAGCTTTGTTCGTTCTTAACCAGGTTGATCTTCTTACCAGTGGCCTTTTCAATTAAGTCAATGTTATTCAACTTAACATTAGGGTTCCACTTACGTTCTGGCTTCTTGATCTTTCCACCGGCCATCTTCGTTTCAAGCATTGCAAGAGCCCGAATAGCGTCTTCTTGACAAAGTGTGTTGTTTTCAAGAACTTCGTTTTCGATTCCCCACTTGGACTTGTTGTTATCAACGATGGCGTCCATGTACTTGTTACCAGTAACCAGTTCCCCTTGAACAGCGGAGTAAGTAATACCAACAACTGGAACACCACGTGAACCGATCGCTTCAATGTTTTCACCGTAGTCAATGTGGTTGTTACCAAAACCTTCAGTCGTAACAATAGCACCATCCAGGTCCATTGCTTCAGCCCACATACCAAGCCGCTTAGAAACGTAGCTCTTTTGCGTGTTAGCTTGTGGCGAACCGATTAGGCAGACACCAACAACGTCAATGTCTTTATCAGCCAAGGCTTCTTCAACCAGTGGTTCACGCCAGTAGTGACGAGAAGTTTCCTTTGAAGCAGGTCCAATACAAGTCAATGCATGGATACCACCATCAAGGATTTCCAGTGGTGAAAGCATAATTGGTAAGTTACCAAGGTCAACGTTAGCTTGTGCGCCAAGAGTACCAACTGGTTCCTTTGGCAGAATCAAGTTATCGTGCATAGCACCTTGTCCCATGATTTCCTTAACCAAGAGAACCCGCTTGTTACCGAAGCGACGCTTTTGTTCAAGCTTTTCAGTATTAACAACTAGGCTATCATCAGCCTTTTTAAGGGCTTCACGAATGTGCTCAACGATTGTGTCGGCTGCTTCGTGGGCGCCACGTGGGCCACGACGTTCACGGTTAGTACCTGCTTGGACAGTGGCATCGATGACAAGCATGATTTCACCCTTGTCAATGGCACCAGGACGGCCCCACATAACGTTTTCATCAACGTAACCTTCTGAAGAACCGAATTCACCGACTTGAACACCATTCTCATCGGTACCAGTTAGGACGGTAACAACACCATCAAGAACCCGGGTAACACCTTCACCAAGTTCACCCTTTTCCTTGGTAGCAATTGGTTGAACATCCATGATACTGTTGGTGTACTTGTGGTAATCATCAGGGGTAATGACACTAATCTTCATGTCCTTAACGATTTCTTGAGCTTCAACAGCATCCTTGCAAAGTTGGTCAGGGTTACCAATAACTAACGTTGTTCCGTCAATCTTGGTCTCGTCCCCGAACTCGATCTTATCGATCTTAAAGTGCTTCCGAGTCAAGCTCCGTACAACTTCTTCATCAACTTCTGGTTCTTGTTGAGAAGCAGCCGTTTCGTTACTTGCTTGGCTAGCAGCAGGTGCACTTTGCACAGCACCTTGGTTAACCATTGCCAATGGAACATCTAACTTGATGTCCTTACCTTCCTTAACGGAAAGGTGTAACATCCCATCAGATACACCATTATTAGCAACAGCGGTAGTTACATCTGAAGAAGCCGCTGATGATCCTTCATCCTTAGCAGATGAATCTTCCGTAGCTTCTTCGTCATCATTTTGTGCTGAAGGATCTTGAATGTTATCAACAACATCCGGCGTCAGCGGAAGCAAAGCATCCATAGTCTTGTTTAGAGTGGCTCCTAAGACCTGACCAATGGTCAAAACATTGTCAGGCAACTCTAGTAGACCAGAATCCTCGTAGTCAGGGAACAGCGTTGGGTCTTCCAAATCGGAAGCTTCCAATAGCTTACCCTTTTCCCGCCGGCAACATAATACGGCCGGGTCGTTGAGGTGCTCCTTAGCAGTTTCAACTGAAATAGACATAGGCCAACCTCCTTAAATAATGTTCAGTTAGCCGAATCTGTAGACGGATCGATGATTCATGTGTGGTTTGTATCATTTATTGTGAATCCGCCCACAAATCACGACATAACCAACCTATAATCCTGCTTGATATCATTGCAGCTTTTATCAAGCACATTCATTATATTTCATTTTTGAATCGTTTTCAATCTAATTAGTATTAAACTTCAACTCATTTTTATCACAAAATGATCATTTTCTTATCACTATTGATAAATTTATGGTGTAACAATTTACCGTATGTCATTTATGCGTTCTTTCACAATTGTACTTAAATGCTACCGTCATTTTTATGAAGACGGGTTTATTGGCCCCCAGTTTGTGATGACGAACGCAAAAAAGACGGGGCAGACAAGGATTGGTAAAATATCTTGTCTGTCCCGTCTCATTCACCGGGTTTTAATCATTTGCGTTTAACCAGTCAATCAATAATTTTTCATAGTCATCATGACGTTCAACGAATGACATATGACGACAATATTCAAATAAGTGCCACTTGGCATTCGGAATCCGATCATACATTGACTTAGCAGTATATGGTGTGCACAAGTCATCGGTCCCACTGGTAATTAATACCGGAACGTTAATATCTTTCAGTTGGTCCATGTAGTCATAATCCTTCAGGTTACCTTCTGGATTGTACTCATTTGGCCCCCAACCAGTAATATATGCTACGGAACCGGCATTTTTCTTCCGCCGAAGTGGTTCAGGGTCATCGGGTGATGGTGCCGCATTACAATGCATCTCCATAAATTTAGCGTTGGCCCGTTGGTATTCAGGACTCGTAAACTCATCTTTGGCCTCAGCCTCGGCAATTGCCTTTTGGTCGGCTGGGTCCATGAACTTTATCATCCGGTGCAGCTCCTTGTCCCACATCCATGAAGCCGGCAAGGTACTTGCTAAAATTCCGGACTTAATCCCTTGCGGTTGCTCATCACAAAGGTAAATGATTTCTAACATTCCACCCCAGGATTGGCCCAGTAAGTGAACCTGATCTAAATGCAAGTACTCACGCAGGGCCTTTAATTCCTTGACCCAGGTTGGGGCATTGTATAACTCATCAGCCTTATCATCTGGCATTGAAGACTTTCCGCAACCAATTTGATCATACATCACTAATTGACGGTGGTCTTTTTCAGCCAAGTCATCAAGCACTTCAAAGTAATTGTGCGTTGAACCCGGGCCACCGTGCAGCAATAGCAGTGGCGCCTTATCACTTTTTTCACCAACAATCCGATAATAAGTCTTATACTCACCAAGCGGCATGTATCCTTCTTGTACCTTGGTCATTTTATACACTCCTTATAATAAAAAAGAGAGCCGAAAACTTTCGACTCTCACTACTCTTAAGTGATTAATATTCATCCTGGCGGGAATACGTAGGAATCGAACCTACCTAAGAGGCTTTTAACCCCTCGCACTGGTTTTGAGGACCAGGGAGCACACCAGAACTCATCTATTCCCACTGAACATTCTAACGAAAGAGATAAGAATCGTCAACCTACAATTGAATTAGCTTTGCCAGCATCCCCCGCATGGAGAACAGAATTACCGCAATCACAATTGCAACTACCCCCATCACACCAAAGTACATGGCGGCATTTGGTACACTGTATAGTTTTACCAATTGGGCATTAAACGATTGCGCGGCAGCATCCCCTAAAAACCAAATACTCATCATCTGAGCATTAAAGGCCTTCGGTGCTAACTTTGTCGTCAATGATAATCCGGAAGGTGAAAGGAAAACTTCACCAATTTCAACAATGGCGATACTTAAGATCAACCACCAACCAGAGAACTTAACTCCAACCCCATTAATTGCGATTGGAATCAGTAATACCAAGAACGAGAACGCTGATGCCAGCAGCCCGATAGTAAACTTTGAGGTTGAAGAAGGCTGCTTCTTTCCCATCTTAGTCCACATTGCCGCTACAATCGGCGAATAAACTAAAACAAATAATGCGTTAAAACCAGTAAATTGACTAGCCTGAACATGAATACCGAATAATTTCAAATCAGTCATTTGTTGAGCAACCAGTGGGAAAATCGTCATCGTTTGCTCATAAATTGACCAGAAGAAAACACTGGCGATAAAGACAACAATATAAACAATTACGTTTTTCCGATCCTTAGGAGTAATCTTAGGGCTCCGAAAAATGTTAAAGAAGTAAATCGCTGGTAGCAGGATCCCTAAAATCGTAATGATAAAGATAATATTATTAACGTTTAACGTGTGGGTGAAGTACATGATTAGTAAGCCAACCACGACGATCGCCGTTACCCAACTTACCTGTTTAATAACTTTAGCCTTTTCGTCCGGCTTAATCGGGTCATTAGGCAAAAGACCATCCTTACCAAGATATTTCTTACTTCCAATGCAGTATTGGATCAAGCCTAGCACCATTCCAACCGTTGAGAGCGCAAACCCAGCATGGTAACTGTAGGTTTGACCGACCCAACCAACGATAAACGGTGCTAACAATGCCCCAATATTGATCCCCATATAGTAAATGTTGAACCCAGCATCACGCCGTGTATCTTCTTTGCTGTATAGGCCACCAACCATGTCAGAGACGTTGGGCTTAAGAAAACCAGTCCCTAAAACAATAATTACAATCGATACGTATAAGCCAACAAACCGTAGTGGCAATACCAAGATAAAGTTACCGAGGGCAATTAAAACACCACCCCAAAAGACGGTCCGCCGTGGTCCCAAGATCCGGTCACTGATAAAACCACCAATCACTGTTGACATATAAATTAGGGCCCCGTAAATAGCAACAATCGAGGTTGCAATTGAGGTGTTCATCCCTAATCCGCCCTTACTGAAACTATCAATTAGGTAGAACAGTAAGATTGCGTGCATACTATAATAACTAAACCGTTCCCACATTTCGGTGAAGAACAGCGTTGATAATCCATGTGGGTGACCAAAAAAGGCAGTGTCTTCAGGATGTCGTCCACTAGGTGAATCATTACTCATAATAAATACATTCCCTTCACTAACGCGCCAATATAAATTAATAATACATATTAAATTATATCAGTTCCTTTCATTTGCGCAAAACTACTCAGAAGGTTAGATTTTGGCTAAAAAATTAACAAATATCGAATATTAGTCGCTTTATCCCATTAAATAATGAATATTCTTGTCTTGCCCGTCTAACTGACCAATCGCGATAATGTGGTAATAGTTGTGACGGTAAGCTTTATTGATCAGTAGTGCGCAAGGCCCACGATAAAAAAACACATAATATAAGTACGCTGGTCGCACCCACTATTATGCATTTTTCATCTTATCAAACTAAAAATCCCTATTCATTATTTTCAGGCAAAATGTGCCGCATAATCCGCATATCCACTGCCCGCCGTGCGAAGTCGGTGGTGTGGTAAACTGGCATATTCAGTTTTGGTGCAACACCCATAACGGTATTCGTACAATCAGTACAATTACCAACCAAGAGGGTCTTAGCACCGCCCTTCCGTAATTTGAGAATCGTTTGTGCTTGTCCAGGGCAGATACCAGGGTTCTTACACTTTGCGGTTCCCGTCTTCGGGTTAACTACGGCGTTCTTACACCATTCAACGCCGGTAACGTCAGCGTTCATCTTTTCAGCAATTTCCTTCATCCGTGCCGGGGTTGCGCTGCAAGCACAGGCTAACAAGCCAACCTTTTCACCATGGAGGTTCGGGAATGGAATCGTTGCAATAATACCGCCGTCTACCTTAGTGATTGGGCTTTCGAGCGTCGTACTATGACCAGTGAATGGTCCACCCATAATTAATTCGCCATAATCTGCCATGTTCGGGAATGCACTCAAGACGTCACCAACTAATGTCCCAACCGGAACATCCTTGTGGACAAGGACCATCTTGTTGTCACCATTTAGCCGGCCGGCAACCGTGATATCCTTACTCATTACTGGTTCACGGTTTTCAATCGCCCGTGCTGCCCGGTAGACAGTCTCAACATTCGTCACGATTGCGTTAGCCGCATATGGTAATTCAGTCGTCTTCAAAACCGCGTTTTCACCGTCTGGCTTCTTGTACAATCCTGAATCACGAAGGACTGCCCGTTCTTCACCTTCTGGGTACCGGTTCCACATCAATTCCAGTGAAATATCATCATGAGTACGAACTAGCTCCTCAAGCAATGCCACAGTGTTGGTGTGGTAACGCTTAATCGCAATATGAATATCCTTGGCTTGAACAATTTCTTTGATGTATTCCGCACCACGAATAATTTGTTCAGCATCAGTCGTAATCCGTGAAATATTGTGTCCTAAAATCGGCTCACATTCTGCTGCGTTAATAAACAGGTGTCCACCTGGGATTGGCCGTGCATACTTAGCAGCAGCTGGGAAACCAGCACCACCAGCACCGATAACCCCCGCCTCACGAATCGCGTCGAGGTTAGAATCCGTGTCTGGAATCTTGACGAAGTCCTTTGGTTGTTCTTCATCGGCTTCGATAACGATTGCTTGGTCGTTAATTTCTGTGATGGTCCCATATACACTAGCATGCAAATTAGCACCCAGTCCATCTGGCTTACCAATCAATTGACCACGCTTAACATGGTCACCAACCTTAACGATCGGCGTTACTGGAACACCGACACTTTCTTTCAGTGGTAACACTAACTTACTCATAAGTGCATCTCCTATTCAATGCACAAACCACACATAAACCTAAGTTAATATTATCACAATTCTCGTGTCTTGAAAACGGTTCCTGGAACTTTAGCCTAAAAGTGACTCACAGTACAACGCTTTGCCCCTTATCGTTCAACACTGAATTCGCTTTAATTTAAATTGGAAACGGGGCTGGGACAAAATCACGCTTTGCCACCAGCTCCGTTTAGCTATTTATTCATAATTACATTTCTTCAAGTCGCTTAATCCGCGCGTCCAACGGCGGGTGGGTCGCAAACAGGTCATCATACCAGCGGTGATGACCATTCTCTTCGGGGTCACTAATGTAGAGACCACTGCTGCTCGGTGCCATGTGTTTCATCGGCTGTGCTGTCTTCAACTTTTCTAAAGCGCTTATCATTCCCTGCGGGTTCCGGGTTAATTCCACGGATCCTGCATCGGCTAGGTACTCCCGGTTTCGTGACAGTGCCATTTGAGCAATCGTTGCGGCAAGTGGCGCTAGCATAATTAAGAGGATGGAACCCACGATTGCTAGGATCCCCCAGCCACCATCATTTTCATCACGGTCACGACGGCCACCGAACCACCAAAAGTTACCCGCAAAGTTGACCAGCATGCTAATGGCAGCCGCAAGGGCCAAGGCAATTGTCTGCAAACGGATATCATAGTTACGGACGTGGCTCATTTCGTGCCCCATGACGGCCTCTAACTCTTCACGGTTCATAATCTGAAGTAGGCCGGTAGTTGCCGCAACTGCCGCATGTTCCGGATTATTTCCCGTTGCAAAAGCGTTAGGGCTCGGGTCGTCAATAATGTAGACCCGCGGCATTGGTACCTGGGCCACCATCGCCATGTCCTCAACCACGTGCCACAACGCTGGTGCTTCCTGTGCTGAATGGATTTCGTGAGCATTGTTCATATTCATGACAACGTCGGTCGACTGACCAATAATCACCGACATGTATATCAGCGCGATAATGCCGGCAATGATAATTCCACCAACTGCCGATCCCGCGAAAAGGTAACCGATCGCCGCGCCAATCAGGGCCACCAACAAGAAGAAACCGACCATTACTAATACGGTCTTCCGCTTATTTTGTGCGATCTGTTGATACAACATTTAACTCACCCTATTCATCAAAGGAAACGTTGGGAACATCCTTGGCACTCTCTGGAACCTGTAGGTAGTCCATCGCGGTAATGTGATGAATCTTAGCCACCAGGTTACTGGGGAAACTTTGAATTTTAGCATCTAAGGCAGCAACCGTGCTGTTATAGAGTTGACGGGAGTACGCGATTTTATTTTCCGTATTGCTCAATTCTTCCATCAACTGCTGATATTCGGTACTGGCCTTTAAGTCCGGATAGTTTTCTGACACTGCAAAGAGCGTTCGTAGCGTCCCCGATAATTCATTAGAAACTTCCATTTTCTTGGCGTGGTCATCATCCGGCACGTTATTCAACGCGGTCCGTAATTCGGTAACCTTCGCCAACGTTGATGCCTCATACTTACTGTAACCCTTCACCGTTGACACCAGGTTCGGAATCAGGTCATTACGGCGCTGGAGTTGCACATCGATTTGACTCCACGATTCTTGAGCATGGACCCGCAACTGTACCAGGCCGTTATACATGGCAATATAAATTCCAATAATGATTACCACTACTAGAATGATAATAATAAGTGCCATCTTGCACTCCTCCTTTATTTTAGGTATATTTTATCAAAAATTACGGACAACCGGAATCTTTCCGGCCGCGTCCTTAGCAAATCTTTATTAGTTCATGTATGATAAAGGGAGAGCTTTATATCTGGGGTGTTAAAAATGAATGTTTTATTCGTGTGCTTAGGAAACATCTGCCGGTCACCGATGGCGGAAAGTATGTTCAAACAACTAGTTGATGCGGCCGGCCTAAGTGAGCAAATCACCGTTGATTCAGCCGGGACCAGTGATGAAGAAGAGGGGAATGGACCCCACCCTGGTGCACTGGCAACGATGCACCGTCACCACTTGCCAACGGCTGGATTGATATCTCGGCCAATTACCCAACACGACTTCGTGTGGGCTGATTACATTATCTGCATGGATAACATGAACTTGTACAATTTACAGCAACGCGCACCGGCAGCAAACCGGGGCAAGATCCACCTTGCCAACGAACTCGTATCCGGACACGAAACTGAAGAAATCCCAGATCCCTGGTACACCCACCGCTTTGAGGATACCTACCAAAGCCTCGCCCGAGCACTACCACTGTGGTTGAACCAGATGAAAGGGCAACTAAATTAATCCTTGGCTACCACAAAACCCGACAGCGTATCACAGCGTTGTCGGGTTTATTTATGGGACACATACGAGGAATAAATCAGTACCTGTCCCTTATTAATTATCAAGAACTAGTCCTAATCGTCTGGGTCGTATTTACCTGCCTTTTCCAAAATCTCTTTGGCTTTTTCAAGGTAGTGGTGTTCAGCCCGGAAGGCCTTAATCTTGTCACCTTCAGTATTCGTAAGTTGGCTCAGCTTATCGTCAAGCCCTTTAAAGGCCTTTTCAAGGTCCTTAATTACGCCCATCTCATCTTCCATGTAGATGTAATGGTTTTCTGCTGGATCCTTGTGGCCTTCGCCAGCCCGTTGTTCCAGTTTATCAGCATCCTTATCTACTTTACGAGCATGCTTTAATTAATTGTTTCATGTTAGGCAGTGCGATGTTTCTTATTATCAACACTGTCCTCAATCTTAGTTAAGTGTCCTTCAGCGTCCGCAATTTTCTTTACGATTCGATCTAACGCCTTCAGTTGACATTTTGCATAATCAGCCATAATAATTACCTCCTTAAAAGTAAAACTATTATGCATGCTCCATTATTATGGGGCTGTGATATAATCTCTACAGCCTAGCTAAAGCACGAACAGTTCAGTACACAAATGGCCTCCAGTGCCCGGCAAAGTCGAACATTGGAGGCCTATTTGTGCTTGCGGGGGTTCCCTACAGGCTTGCTTCGCTTCGAAAGACGAACTAGCAAGCTAGTTCTGTCTCCCATTTAGGTTCACCAGTAGAAACTGCATTAGTTCCTAACTGATCAATAATGGTCCTAACCATAATAGTTTTGCTCTCCTATTAGATAATTATGAATTACGTCCCGTAGTGTACTTACTGCTAAAGTTCTTTTGAACATTTCGTGGCGCCTGTTTAAATGGTTCTGACTTTACTAAGTGCCCCCTCAGCAATAACCGGCGCTGGCCGTTAGCATTACAAGTAATCAGAGTAATAATTGGCTGTGCAGTGTCATTAACCACCTCAACCTGGGTCGGTTCGATAAACTTGCGTTCATAGAGCTTATATTCATATACCCGCTTAAGATCAGTGATGTAAACCTTTTGACCCACCTTGGCGTGGTAATAAAGCGGGGAAAACAAGATCTTGCTACCGTTGGCCATGTTATGGCCGGCTAACGCATAGTTCCCCTTCCCCATCTGCATATCTTCGCGCATGGTTCCGGCAGCCAAGGCTAACGTTGTGTTGTCAACCCCCTTGGCAATCGGCAGGGTCATGTTACTATCCGGTGCCGTAATCTCACCAATAATATTAATCGGCTGCTTCTTAGCCCGAACCTGCGCTACAGTTTGGAGGTCTAAATCCTTAACATCACTAAAATTATAGTTCGCCTTTTTCCCTGCATCCCTTTTAATCGTCTGCTGGGTAATGGTTGGTCGATAAGACCCCACTAAGTGTTCCTTAATCTGCTGGTTAAAGATCAAGCAGGCCGCAATTACCATTAACACAACCACTAGTGTCCAGCGGAGCCAGTTTGGCATCCCCCGTTTTTTCTTCTTATCCAAGGCCTTTGCCCCCTTAGTTATTTGAACTTGCTCTAGTCTATCACAAACTAATGGTAGTAGGAACAAAAACGGGTACGACAACCGCCGTACCCGTTTTTTTGAATATAAGCCAGTCTTACTTGAGACCGTACTTCTTGTTGAACTTGTCCACCGCACCATCGGCTTGGGTAAACTTTTGCTTACCAGTGTAGAATGGGTGTGAATCAGAAGTAACTTCAACCCGGATCAATGGGTATTCATTACCATCTTCCCACTTGATGGTTTCCTTTGAAGTGGCAGTTGAACCAGAGATAAACTTGTAACCAGTAGATGAATCTTCGAATACTACTGGGTGGTAATCTGGATGAATTCCTTGTTTCATAACTTTATACGCTCCTTTTGCCATGAATCATTGCCTGAAACATAGATAATC
>DXAF01000064.1 GCA_019117185.1 Candidatus Limosilactobacillus intestinipullorum
GGTAACGATAAGGAAAATGGTAGTTACTTACTTTCTCACCGTCGTCTTGAAGCCCGTAAGGTATGGGATGACATTCAAAAGAAGTTTGATGATGGTGAAACCATCACTGCTAAGGTTACCCAAGCAGTTAAGGGTGGTTTAGTTGTTGATGCTGGAGTACGTGGTTTCGTTCCTGCTTCAATGATCACTGACCATTACGTTGAAGACTTGAACCAATTTAAGGGTCAAGAACTTGAATTCAAGATTATTGAAATCGAACCAAGTGAAAACCGTCTGATCCTTTCCCACAAGGAAATCGTTAAGGCACAACACGAAGAAGCTGCTAAGAAGATTTTTGCTGAATTAGCTGCTGGTGACGTGGTTGAAGGTAAGGTTGCCCGGATGACTAACTTTGGTGCCTTCATCGACCTTGGTGGTGTTGATGGTTTGGTTCACGTTTCTGAAATTTCTTACGACCACGTTGACAAGCCGTCAGATGTTCTGTCTGCTGGCCAAGACGTTAAGGTTAAGGTTCTGAGCATTGATCCAGAACGTGAACGGATCTCTCTGTCAATCAAGCAGACTCTTCCTGGACCATGGGATGACATCGAAGAAAAGGCCGCAGCTGGCTCTGTTCTGACTGGTACTGTTAAGCGCCTGACGAGTTTCGGTGCCTTTGTCGAAGTCTTCCCTGGTGTTGAAGGTTTGGTTCACATTTCCCAAATCTCACACAAGCACATTGCAACGCCTGCTGATGTGCTGAAGCCAGGTCAAGAAGTCAAGGTTAAGGTCCTGAACGTTGACCCAGAACGGCAACGTCTTGGCCTTTCCATGAAGGCTCTTGAAGAACGTCCAAAGGGTGAAGACAGCGATAACGGTGAAAACTACCGTGGCCGTCGCCGTTCCCGTCGGAACAACAACCGGAGTGCTATGAATAACGCTCCAGAAGAAGAATCCGGCTTCTCCATGGGTGACTTGATTGGTGATCAATTAAAGAACCTGAAGAACTAGTTTCTTCGCTAATAATATAAATAACGCAAAGAGGAAGTGGCACGGTTCGTGGTTACTTCCTCTTTATTCTTTGAAGGAAGGTGAAAAGATGACAAATCCTGTTGTTGCAATTGTTGGCCGGCCCAACGTCGGTAAGTCGACCCTTTTTAACCGGATTGCTGGCCAACGAATCTCCATTGTTGAAGATACCCCGGGGGTAACCCGGGACCGGATTTATGCCCATGGTGAGTGGTTGGGAAAGAATTTTAACCTAATTGATACCGGGGGGATTGAAATGTCCGACCAGCCATTGCTGACCCAGATTCGTCAGCAGGCCGAAATCGCGATTGATGAGGCTGATGTGATTGTCCTGGTCGTTGATACCGAAAGTGGGGTCACTGATGCTGATGAGCAGGTTGCCCGGATCCTTTATCGTTCTAACAAGCCAGTAGTTCTCGCTGTCAACAAGGTCGATAACCCCGAGCGGCGTAGTGACATCTATGACTTTTACTCACTTGGCTTGGGCGAGCCCTACCCAGTTTCGAGTGTCCACGGCGTGGGTCTTGGGGACCTCTTGGATGCGGTGATCCATAACTTCCCCGAAAACGCTGCTAACGAAACTGATGATAGTATCCGCTTTAGCTTGATTGGTCGCCCCAACGTCGGTAAGTCCTCGTTGGTGAATGCCATCCTTGGTGAGAACCGGGTAATTGTTTCTAACGTGGCGGGGACAACCCGTGACGCCATTAATACCCGCTTTAAAGCTACTGATGGGCAAGAATTTACCATGATCGACACCGCTGGGATTCGTAAGCAGGGGAAAATTTACGAAAACACCGAGCGGTATGCATTAATGCGGGCAATGCGGGCAATTGATGACAGTAATGTAGTCCTCGTGGTCCTAAACGCTGAGGAAGGGATCCGTGAAATTGATAAGCACATTGCCGGCTACGCCCACGAGGCTGGCTGTGGGGTTATTATCGTGGTCAATAAGTGGGATACGATTGAAAACCGCGACCACCGGACGATGACGGACTTTACGAATTTAATTCGTCATGAGTTCCAGTACTTAAGCTATGCCCCAATTATCTTTGTCTCGGCTAAGACCAAGCAGCGGTTAAATAAGCTACCGGAGATGATTGAAGAGGTTAATGCTCACCATGAGCGGCGGATCAAGTCATCAGTCCTTAACAACGTGATCATGGATGCGATTGCGGCGAACCCAACGCCAACCCAAAACGGCAAGCGCCTGCGGATCTTTTATGCGACCCAGGTGGCAACCGCCCCACCGACCTTTGTGGTCTTTGTTAATGATCCCGAACTGATGCATTTTTCCTATGAACGGTACCTAGAAAACCAGATTCGGCAAGCCTTTGACTTCAGTGGAACCCCCCTGCATTTGATCAAGCGTCAACGCCAGTAGGAAATTCACTAAAAAAGCTTAAAAAAGGGGAGAAATCTTGCTAGAACCGCTTGCCAGTAGGGTTTCACTATGCTAACCTTAAGAATGAAATGATACGAACTCCTCGTAATTATTTCGTTAATTTTGGACCACTCAAAATTAACATTGAGCGTTAGCGTCCTGGACGCTAATTGTCGGAGGTGAAAATAAATGGCAAACAAGGCAGAATTAGTAAGTAATGTTGCTGCTGCAACTGGCTTGACCAAGAAGGATGCTACTGCTGCTGTTGACGCTGTCTTCAGCTCCATCCAAGCATCATTGGCCAAGGGGGAAAAGGTTCAATTGATCGGCTTCGGTAACTTCGAAGTACGTCAACGTGCTGCACGTAAGGGCCGTAACCCACAAACTGGACAAGAAATCCAAATTCCTGCAAGCAAGGTACCAGCATTTAAGCCTGGTAAAGCTTTGAAGGATGCTGTTAAGTAATTAACAGTCCTAAATATTTAAGGTGAGAGGGTTAACCCGCTCACCTTATTTTTTTGATGCATAAAGCGGCTAAGACGGGTTAATTCACCCCGCCGTTACGGTTATGTTATATTAAAGCCAACCTAATTAATACGAGGAGGATAAATAATTGACCTATTCAGAAAAAATGCTTGACCAGTTGCAAGATGGCCAATTAGCGGCTGCCCGGGGAACCTTCCGCCAGGCCCTGGCCAATGATGACGATGAGATGCTCTTCAGTCTAGGTGAGGAGCTGTATGGGATGGGCTTTTTAAGTGAGGCCCGGCGCGTCTACCTAACCTTGCTACAACGCTACCCGGACGAGGATGAGCTGCGCACTAACCTAGCAACGATTGCCATCGATGAGGGACATAACGACGAAGCATTGTCCTACCTTGCCCAGGTTCAGCCAGACTCACCGGCCTACCTGGAATCATTGCTGGTAGCCGCGGATCTCTACCAGACCGAAGAGGAATTCGAAATTACGGAGCAAAAGTTAAGGGAGGCTTACCAGTTAGCCTCCGATGAACCTGCGGTTGAGTTTGCCTGCGGTGAGTTTTACTTTTTAGTTGGCCGTTTTGACGAGGCCATCCGGTATTACTTTGACCTAATTAAACATGGTTATACCGATTTTGCAAAGGTCGACATTGCGGGGCGTTTAGGGATGTGTTACGCCCAAAGCGGACAATTCAAACAGGCCCTGGGCTACCTCCAGCAGGTCAAGCCAGCTTACCGGACCAGCGACATTCGCTTTCAAACGGGCTTGACCGAGTTACACTTGGGCCAGGTTGACCCGGCGATTAAGACTCTGCAGGAATTGATTAAGGATGACGCCCAATACGCGTCGGCCTACCCGGCCCTGGCCCAAGCGCTGGCTAAACAGAATAAGTACCAGCAGGCCTTGCAGGTCGTTCAAGAAGGACTAGGTGTTGACCAGTACAATGAGCACCTCTACGCCCAGGCGGCGGAAATTGTTAGCCACTTAGGGAACGCCAAATTGATGCGAAAGTACTTGACCAAGGCCCATGAACTGGACCCCGACAACCTGACGATCACCTTACAGTTTAGTAACTTCTTGCTTCACCAGCATGATGACCAGGAAAATGTTGACCTACTGTCCCCACTGGTGGATGAGGATGAAGTGGACCCCCAAATCGACTGGAACCTGGCTCGTTCGTACCAGCGTCTTGAACAGTTTGACCAGGCTGGAAAGTATTTTCAAGCGGCGGCGCCGACTTACCAGGATAATCAACTCTTTTTAAAGGAGTTGATTGGTTTTTACCAGGAAACCGGCCAGCGAGAACAACTACTTGCGGCTTTACATTCTTACCTGACTCTGGAACCGGCCGATACCGAGATGCAAGAACTACTTGACGAGTATGAAGAATTTTAGGCCAAGTTAAATTTCATTCAGGGGAAGTGGCGGTCCCTGCGGTATAGCCAAAGTGCGGATACGGAAGCGACCTTCAGCATTCTGATTTTTTGAATGCTGAAGGTCGCTTTACTTTTTGATTGGTTAATCCGTGCTTCTTACTGGTTAGCGGTCATCAAAAGGCGCTGGTAGTAAAGTAAGGAAGCAGGGTCAAGGTTTAATGCCCGTTCTAGTTCCTGGTCACTAGCATGGCGGTGGTTTTTTAAGTAGGTGAGGATGTAACTTTGGTGGAGGTACTTAGGGGCCAGACTAAAGCCCACGTATTCTTCGTCTTGTCGTAAGAACTTATGTAGGGCCGCGTTACTTAATTGGGGATGGGTCGGTGAAAAGCGTTGCTTCAAGAACAGGTCGGGACTGTTTTGGAGTTGCTGGCGGGGGGCAATGTAGGCGTTGAAGGCTTGGCGAAAGCAGGCCTCTTCCGGGTCAGTTAAGGTGAGCTGGTCCCAGACCCGGTAGAAGCCGGGATAGAGGAATTCACCCACGGTAAAGCCGTGTTTGCTTAGTAAGAGAACCAGCCGGGTATAGTAGTGGAGGTGGTCGTCGGCCAGGAGCAAGTCCAGCTTTGCCAGCCACTTGGTTGCCACCCGTTGGTTAGGCGTTACTGCGCGCCCATGAAGCGTGAGGGTGGGGTAGGTGGCAATTAATTGGTGGGTGAAGAGGTAGCGAAAGTAACGGTTTAACTGGGAGAGGATTTTGTTATAGGTGGTCATAGTGATCCGCTTATCGGTCTGCAAGTAGTTCAGGTAGGCCCGGACGTCTGTTTCTGTCAAGTGCTTTAAGTCGGGGTGGGTGGCAAACTGCGGCCGATTGGCAAGCAGGAAGTTAAAGAGGTTGCTTAAGCTGGTGTCATAGGTTTTGATGGTGAGTGGCGCGAGGTGCTGCTGTTGGAGAAAACGGCGAAATTCCGGCTGGTAAGGGTAGTCCATAGTGGTTGCTTCCTTTCGAGAAATTATTTACTTTAACTATACCACAAACCAAAACACATTAAAAAGAAACAAACACATTCACAGGAATGCGGAGAATTTGCTATAATCGATACTGATTATTTAGAATTTTGAGTAAGGATTTGATTCAATGATAATAAAAAAGTTGCCACCGTTGTTTGAACCAGCGCGGCCAGTCCTGCAGAAGATTGAGGATGCCGGCTTTGAGGCTTATTTCGTCGGTGGTTGTGTACGTGACACAATATTAGGTGATCAAATTCATGATATCGATATCGCCACCAGCGCTTACCCAAGTGAGATTAAGGCGATTTTTAACCGAACCGTCGATACGGGGATTGAACACGGGACGGTGATGATCCTGGACCACGGGACCGGCTATGAAACCACGACTTTCCGGACCGAGTCTGGGTATCAGGACTACCGGCGACCAGACCAGGTCACCTTTGTGCGGTCGCTGGCGGAGGATTTACAGCGACGCGATTTTACCATCAACGCGTTAGCCTTACGTGAAAATGGTGAGGTCATCGACCTGTTTGACGGGTTAACGGACTTGAAAAAGGGGCTGATTCGGGCGGTTGGCGACCCCCACGAGCGTTTTAACGAGGATGCTTTACGGATGATGCGGGCCGTTCGCTTTGCTAGTAAGTTGGACTTTGTGATTGATGGTCCAACGTTAGCGGGGATCAAAGACAATGCCCACCTGCTTGCCAAGATTGCGGTTGAAAGAAACCAAGTCGAGCTTGAGAAACTCTTCCTGGGTCAAAAACCGCCGGCGGGCCTAAAAGATTTCTTGGCAACGGGTCTTTACAAGTATTGTCCCGGCTTAAGTGGTGCCAAGGACCGTTTAAGTGCCTTGCTCGTAACTGGGAATGGCTGGCACCTACAAAATACGGACCAGGTTTGGGGCCTATTGGCAACTCAACTGGGGTTGACAGGAAATGGAATTGTCCACTTTTTAAAACAATGGAAAACATCTAATGACACCATTAAGCAGGTTAAAAAGATTATTCCGGCGGTGGCGGCTTTGCACTACCACCAGCTTGATCCAGTAACCATGTTCAAAACAGGGTGGACGGCATTAACAGACGCTAACCAGGTGGCCAGTATTTATGGTTGGCAAATGGCGCCAGCAGACCTTCAGACCGCCTATGATGCGTTACCAATTAAAAGTGGTCGGGAACTAGCAGTGGATGGTCGAACGCTTATCCAAGCAGCCGGTATTAAGCCCGGTCCAGCCCTAGGGAAAATTATTAAGCAGCTGACTCATGCCGTGGTAACGGGACAACTAGCCAACGACCGCCCCCAGCTTTTACAACATGCGGCAGAGCTAAAACAAAAAGAGGGATAGTAGTATGCAAACAATGAAGGCAGAGGGACTGACCAGTACCTATGGTGAAAAAGTCCTTTTCGACCACGTCGATTTTATTATTAATGAGAATGACCGAATTGGCCTTATCGGGGTTAACGGAAGTGGGAAAACCAGCCTTTTAAACGTGATCGCTGGTGCGGTAAGCCCGGAACAGGGGCAGATTACTACGCCCAATGATTACAGCATTGGTTACCTAAAACAGCAACCAGCGCTCGATGAGAGTAAGACGATCATGGAAGCGGTCTTTGCTGGTGATCAGCCGGTCTTTAAGACTATTCGGGCGTATGAACAGGCCCTGGCGGACTTTAGCAACCATCCGGAAGATTCACGGGCAATTAACCGTTACACTAAGATGCAGGCAAAGATGGACCAGGAAGAAGCGTGGGAAGCCGACAGCCGAATTAAGACCATCCTTACCCAGTTAAAGATCAAGGATACGAGCCAAAAAATTGGTGACCTCTCTGGTGGACAGCAGAAGCGGGTCGGCTTAGCGCAGGTATTGATTCAGCAACCCGACCTCCTTCTTTTAGATGAACCGACGAACCACCTGGACCTTGATTCGGTTATTTGGCTTCAGGACTTCTTAGCATCATATAAGGGGGCCGTGGTTATTGTTACTCACGATCGGTACTTCTTGGACCAGGTTACTAACCACATCTGGGAATTATCGTTTGGTAAACTTTACCACTATGATGGTAACTACCAGGACTTTGTTCAAAAGAAGGCCGAGCGCGTTGAGCTGGCAAAGGAAACCGAACAAAAGAACCAGCAACTGTACAAAAAGGAACTGGCCTGGATGCGGACGGGTGCTAAGGCCCGGTCGACCAAGCAGAAGGGGCGGATCAATCGTTTTCATGACCTCGAAGGGAAAATTGGCCACCTGCAAACGGATGAAGATATTTCAATCAACCTGGGTTCCCAACGCCTTGGCAAGGACGTTGTGGAGTTTAAAGATGCGGACTTGAAGTTGGGAGACCACCAGATCTTAAAGGACTTCAACTGGCTTGTTCAGGCCGGCGACCGGATCGGGATTACCGGCGAAAACGGTGCTGGCAAGACCAGCCTCTTAAACGTAATTGCCCAGCGGGTTCCCCTTGATAGTGGGGTCCTTAAGATTGGGGAAACGGTCAAGCTCGGTTACTATACTCAGCAAACCGAAGGAATTGATGATGATAAGCGGATGATCAGCTTTTTGACCGAGGTGGCGGATAGCGTTACCGATAAGGATGGTAATAAGATCAGTGTAACCCAGCTGCTGGAACGGTTCTTATTCCCCCGGTTCATGCACGGAACGCTGATTCGTAAGCTGTCTGGTGGTGAAAAACGGCGACTGTACCTGCTAAAGATCCTGATGCAGCAGCCCAATGTCCTTCTCCTGGATGAACCGACGAATGATTTAGACATTGGTACACTGACGGTACTTGAAGACTACCTTGATAATTTTGCTGGAACGGTCATCACCGTCTCTCACGACCGTTATTTCTTGGACAAGGTAGCGGACAACTTGCTCATCTTTAAGGGACAAGGGGAGATTGAACGCTACACCGGCTACTTTACCGAATATTTAGCGAAAAAGGCAGCGGCCAAAGAAGCGGCCCAGCAGCGGTCGACAACGACGAAAAAGGCCAAGGCCCCCCGCCTGCAAAAGAAACAGCCAGCAAAAAAGACCAAGTTAACCTATGCTGAAGAAATTGAGTGGGAACAAGTCAACGATGATCTTGACCAGCTTAGCCAGCAGCAAAAGGAGCTAGAAGAACAGATGGCGGCGGCAGCTAATGACTATACTAAGATTGCTGAATTACAAAAGCAGCTGACTGCCGTTCAAAAGGCGGTTGATGAAAAGACCGCCCGGTGGGAATACCTTAGCAACTATGTTGAATGAGGGGAGAAATTAACGTGACGGAAAATCAAAATGAACAGCAATACCTCGACCTGGCCCGGTACGTTTTGGAAAATGGGCACGAAAAGTCTGATCGAACGGGGACCGGCACCCGGTCCGTCTTTGGCTACCAAATGCGCTTTAACCTGGCCCAGGGTTTTCCAATCCTGACGACCAAGAAGGTCCCCTTTGGTCTCATCAAGAGTGAACTGCTGTGGTTCCTTCGTGGGGACACCAACATTCGTTTCCTTTTGCAACACAAGAACCATATTTGGGATGAGTGGGCATTTAAAAAATGGATAGAAAGTGATGAGTACCACGGCCCCGATATGACCGATTTCGGCCACCGGTGGCTCAAAGACCCCGAGTTTAAACGCCAGTACCTGGCCGAAAAGCGGGCCTTTTGTCAACGGGTGTTAAATGATGATGACTTTGCGCAAAAATATGGGGACCTCGGCCTTGTTTACGGCAGTCAGTGGCGCGCCTGGAAGACCAGCCAGGGGAAAACAATTGATCAGATTGCTAACGTTATTCACCAGATTAAGACAACCCCGGACTCCCGACGGATGATTGTTTCAGCGTGGAATCCAGAGGACGTGCCATCAATGGCACTGCCCCCTTGTCACACAATGTTTCAGTTCTATGTTAACGACGGGAAGCTGAGCTGCCAACTGTACCAGCGGAGTGCTGATATCTTTTTAGGGGTGCCGTTTAATATTGCCAGCTACGCGTTATTGACCCACATGATCGCCCACCAGTGCGGCCTGCAGGTTGGTGACTTTGTTCATACCCTCGGGGATGCACATATTTACTTAAACCACCTGGACCAGGTCAAAGAACAGTTGTCACGGACACCACACCCGGCTCCCCAGTTAGTTCTACCAGCGACCCCTAAGCCGGTTGACCAGTATCAGATGGAAGATATTCAGCTGGTCGGCTATACTCACGAACCAGCAATCAAAGCGCCCGTCGCTGTTTAAGGAGGTCGGCAATGACTGAGGTTAATTTTGTTTGGGCCGCGGACCTGGACGGCTGGATTGGCAAGGACCAGGGATTACCCTGGCACGTTAGCGCTGACCTACGGCATTTTAAAAACGTGACCCTCGGCCAACCAGTGGTAATGGGGCGGAGTACTTTTGACTCCATTGGGCGGCCACTTCCTAACCGGACAAATGTGGTGTTGACGCACCGACCAATTGCTGATGACCGGGTAATAACCTATTCGTCGGTCGTTGAATTAAAGGAGTGGTTGTTAGGTGGTAATAATGATCAGGTTGCAGTGATTGGTGGGGCTAAAATTTTTGCCGAGCTACTGCCACTAGCGACGGTGCTTACCCGGACAATCATCAATGGCCACTATCACGGGGATACAAAAATGCCACCGATCAATTATGACCGGTGGCACCGCGTTAGCCGTCGACCGATTATCGAAAACGGTCGGCCAGTTTGTTGGTTTGAAGAGTGGCGGTTAAACAAAGAGGAGAATTGAAAAGTACATGAAGGCGGTCCCGAGGAGGACGAAGAAGTGCCAGATTAGGTGGGTATAAGCAGTAGGCTTACTGTAAAGCAGGGCACCAATCGTAAAGGTAATTCCACCAGCGAGTAAGAGGCCAAAGCCCACCGGCCCGAGTGCGTTCCACAGGGGGAAAAAAGCGAAAATGCATAACCACCCCATTAAGACGTAAATTGCGGTTGAGAGGTGGCTCTTATACCGCAGCCAGATACTCTTGTAGATGACGCCGAGCACGGCTAACCCCCAGATGACACCAAACATCGTCCAGCCGACCCAGCCCTTTATGGCAACCAGGCAGTAAGGGGTGTATGTGGCGGCGATTAAGATGTAGATCATGCAGTGGTCAAAGACTTGGAAAACGTGTCTAGCACGGGTATAGATTAAGGCATGAAAAAGGGTGGAAGATAGGTAGAAAAGTACCAGGACACTACCATAGATGGTAAAGGTAACGACCCGCATCGGACTACCAGTATGGGCCGCACGGATGATTAGAAAGACTAACCCGGCGATGGCTAATCCGATACCGATTCCATGGGTAATGGCATTACCAATTTCAATTAAAAGGTTTTTTTTATCTTTTTCTGTCACGGTAATTACTCCTTTCAAGACGATCGACAATGAATTCCCGGAGGCTTTTTGGTATACTATTACTATAAAAAACGTATTTGCTATTTAAAAATCACAACTATTGGCTATAATAGTTTTATAAACCACCTATCTAGTTTTGATGACTAGATAGAATTATAACACAATAATTGGCAAGGGGGAGTGGATTTTTTCCATGTCTAAAGTAAAGATTGTTTGTGACTCGTCAGCCGGCTTGACCGATGAAGAGATCCAAAAATATAACATTACAATTGTACCACTGACGGTAATGATCGATGGTACTATCTATGTTGAGCGGGAAACTATCAGCAATGACCAATTCCCCGAACTGATGAAGAATGCCAAGTCACTACCGAAGACTTCCCAGCCACCAATTGGCAAGTTTGTCGATGCCTTTGACAAGCTTGGTGCGGATGGCAGCGAAGTCCTCTGTGTAACCATGATGGAATCAATAAGTGGAACGGTTCACGCGGCAGAGCAAGCGGCCACAATGACCAAGACAAAGGTAACGGTCTATGATTCACAGACGACTGACCAAGGGATGGCCTTTCAGATCGTCGCCGCCGCGAAGGTCCTAGAAAATGGGGGCAGCGTTGCGGATGCGGTGGATAAGATGAAAGATGTCCTCGCAAAGTCAAAGCTGTACCTGGCGATCGATAACCTCGACAACTTGGTTGCTGGTGGTCGGATTAGTAAGTTTGCGGGCGCCTTATCTAACCTGTTAAACATCAAGGTGATGCTCCAAGTGGCCGGTGGTCAAATTCACATTATTATGAAGGGCCGGGGAACTAAGGCTATTCATAAGGAATGGGATCGGATCTTAAAGGAGATGCAGGCCGGTCCTAAGCCAGTCAAGATTGGTATTTCCCACGTTGAAGGGGACAAGGAGGTTGCCCGCCTTAAGGCGCAGCTTGAGGAAATGTACCCAGACGCGCACATCGTTGTCCGGGAGACGGTACCAATCATTGCTACCCATACCGGGATGGGTGCTAACTGTTTATTGTATTATACTGAATAAGAACTAAGAGGCTGGGAAAGTTTTTTCTCCAGCCTCTGTTTCAATTTTGCAGAGGGGGATCCAATTAGTGAAGAAGAAATGGTGGTGGCTACTGGTCTTATTAGTAGTGGTGATCGCTGGTGGCAGTTGGTACTTTACTCGCCAGCCCCACTATGCTCACCCCCGAACCGTTCAGCCGCAGTATGTCCAGAAGAAAAACGTGCGCTTAGTGGCAGTTGGTGATTCGTTAACCTACGGGCAAGGGGATGAGGAGAAGGCTGGCGGTTACGTCAGTATCGTTAAGCACAAGATCGAGCACCGCTACCGGAAGACAACAGTGACCACGGCTAATTATGGGGTCAGCGGGGACCGGTCTGACCAAATCCTGGCACGCTTAAATTCACAAAAACAAATGCGTGTCGACCTCCGAAAGGCGGATGTAATCACGATGACGGTTGGTGGGAACGACCTGTTACAAAACCTTGAGAAGAACCTCATGGATTCGCCCAAAACGGTTGACCAGGATATTGCCAAGGCACAGCAGACATATGCCACCCGGTTGAATAAGCTCTTAACTGCCGTGCGAAAGCAGAACCCCAAGGCACCGGTATTTATTATGAGTATTTATAACCCAGTCTATACCTACTTCCCGGACGTCAGCACCATCAATGATTCAATTACGAAATGGAACACGACGACCCAGGAGGTGATGAAGGGCTATCCGCGGATGTACTTTGTCGATATTAACCACTTGATGTCATGGGGGCAGTATCAAACACCAGCCCAGCGGCAGGCATTGGTCCAAAAAGAGGAGCAGGTAAACCAGGGGAAGGTTACCCAGAGCCGGATCCTTAATATTATGAAGAATAGGGACCATAACCTAAATAAGTTCATCTCAACTGAGGACAACTTTCACCCTAACCACCAAGGGTATGAACGGATGGCAATCCAATTGTTTAAAGTGATGAAGGACCATGATAGTTGGGAATACGTTAAGAATTAGTAAGTGAGGAAGCAAGTATGAATAAGCAAATTAATTGGTGGAAGTGGGCGTTGATCGTCCTAGTTGTGTTGTTGGCAGTAGGCCTTGGCACTGTAATCCACCATGCGAGCGCTCCGGCACCACTACCGGCGGCGACGCGACAAGTCAACCCTGATGATGCCTCGGTAACGGTTGAGTTAAACCGTAAGCAGGTCAATGCCTTATCAGCTAACTACTTGAACAAATTTTTAAAGGGACAACAAGTGAAGTACCACTTCTTGGTTGGTAAGCGATACGCCACGCTCACGGGGGACACTAAGTTCTTAGGTGCCAAGATTCGCTTTGCAATTAATTTTGTCCCTAAGCGATTGGCCAACGGAAATGTGCTCCTGACTGCAAAGGGGTTATCAGTTGGCCGGCTTAACATTCCAATTAAGTTTGTGATGGGGTATATCGCCAAAAATTACAATATCCCGGACTGGGTTAAGATTAACGCGAAGAAGAAGACCGTTTTGCTTGACCTGAACCAGTACAGCAAGAAGCGGTCACTTAAGTATTCAGCCCAAGAAATTGACATGGCAACTGGCCGGTTTAAGTTTTTAATTACCGTTCCGACAAATGATTAAGGAGGAATTTAACATGAACCATGATAGTTTTTACAGTTACCTGATGACCCAGCGTAACCCCAACAGTGCTGATGAAATTGAGCAGTTTGCTAATAATGCCTTTCTTGACTCGACCTTTCCAAAACAGTCAACCGATTTTGATGAGGTTTCAAAGTACTTAGAGGAAAACGCTGATTACTTACCATCAATGACCATTTTTGATACCGCATGGCAAAAGTACTTGGCCGCAATGAATTAAGGAGGAATTAAAATGGCAACAATCCAATGGTTCCCGGGACACATGGCGAAGGCCCTTCGCCAGATTCGGGAACAGATGCCCCTAGTTGACATTGTCTTTGAATTAGTTGATGCCCGGGTCCCGTACTCAACACAAAACCCGGAAGTCGCCCTCGCTGCTGGCGAGAAACCTCGCCTGTTGATTATGACCAAGACCGACCTGGCGGACCAGTCGCGTTTGCAAGAGTGGCTCGCTTACTTTCGGCAAAAGGGTCAACCGGTATTAGCACTTGATTCCCGCCGGCAAAACGTTGCCAAATTGGTTACCGCTAAGAGTAAGGAAATCTTGCACGATAAGATGGCAGAAGAAGCCGCAAAGGGACTTAAGAAGCGACCGATCCGGGCAATGTGTGTGGGGGTACCAAACGTCGGGAAGTCAACCCTGTTAAACCACCTGGTAAAGAAAAACGTTGCCCAGACGGGGAACCGACCAGGAGTGACGACCGGCCAGCAATGGCTCCGGTCGTCTGCCGACTTAGAACTGCTGGATACGCCCGGCGTCTTATGGCATAAGTTTGCGAGCCCTAAGCAGGGGGTAATGCTAGCACTGTCGGGGGCAATTAAAGACAACCTATACCCGAAGGACGACGTAGCATTGTTTGCACTCGACTACCTTCGTCAGCACCAGCCCCAGCAGTTGCAACAGCGCTACCGCCTATCCACGGCTGACCTTGACGCGGCGATTTCTAATCCCGACTTGTTGTTGACCATCACCCAGAAGATGGGCTTTCGTGATGACTATGACCGGGCGAGTGAACGGCTTATTTTCGATCTCCGTAAGGGCAAACTGGGGCCCATTACGATGGAGGTGCCGACAGATTTAAATGAGGATGGCATCAATGAGTAAGCTAACGGTAAGCCAGGTCAAAGCCCTGCTAAAAACGATTGATAATTTAACCGACCCGCGGCTGGTTGAACTGACGGCTGACCCACGCAAGGGTGTGCAGGCGGCCCTGACCCAACACCAGCGCTGGTTTAAACGGCGGCAAGCTGCATTGGCCGCTTTTAACCAACGGTTTAAATACGAACGTGCCTTATGGCAAAGTGGCTGTCAATACGTTGCTGGAATGGATGAGGTTGGCCGGGGACCATTAGCCGGTCCAGTGGTTACCTGCGCCGTGATTCTTGATGATCAGTTTGACCTGGTGGGGGTTACTGACTCTAAGCAGCTCACTCGCCACGAGCGTGAGCAGCTTTACTTGCGGATCGTTGACGAAGCAGTCGAAGTTAGCATTGCTGTTAATGAACCCGCAACGATTGACCGGCTAAATATCTATGCTGCTACCCAAGATGCGATGATGCGGGCGGTCAATAGTCTTTACCACCGGCCTGACCACCTGATTGTCGATGCGGTCCCCTTACCCTTTGATTTTCCCCAGACGACCCTGATCAAGGGTGACCAAAAGAGCATTAGCGTCGCAGCCGCCAGTATCGTGGCTAAGGAGTACCGTGATCACTTAATGCGTGACTATGACCAGGTTTATCCTGGCTATGGCTTTGCGGAGAACATGGGTTACGGGACGAAGGAGCACCTCGCTGGTTTGGCCCAGCATGGTGTTACGCCGATCCACCGCCGGTCTTTTAAGCCCGTTCCCCAATATCTGTAATGCAATTTAAACTACGCCCCGTATCTAATAATTAGGTAGGAGGCGTTTTTATGTTAACTGTAAGAGATTTCTTATTGCGATTAAGTCTGTGCCGAGGAATCGGTCGGGTTAGCAAGGTTCGGTTATGGCGGGCGGCGGTTGCCCACCGCAACTTTAATGATTTACCAGCTCTGGCGACAGCCGCCCAACTGGGGCCTAGCTCCCAGGCGGCCTTGCTTAATAACTGGGCCAGTGACCAGCTGCAGGCCGCCGTTGAAGTTAACCAGGAATCTCCCTATTTGACGGTTGTTGACGATGAGTACCCACCGCAGTTGCGGGAGACCTTTTGTCCCCCACTAGTCCTTTTTTATACCGGTAACCTTGACTTGTTACGGTGCCCAATGCTGGCTGTAGTCGGGGCGCGGGACATGTCGGCATACGGGGAGACGGTTTTGCGCGGCCTAATACCCCAGGTTAGTAAGCGCCAGATTGCGGTGGTTAGTGGACTCGCACGGGGAATTGATGGGATGAGCCACCGGTTGGCCCTAGCCAGTGGCGGACCGACAATTGGGATCGTCGGCTGTGGGTTGAACCGTAGTTACCCACCAGAAAACCGCCAATTACAGGCTGACGTTGCTAAGCAGGGGTTAGTCTTGTCAGAATATGGTCAGGGTGAGCCCCCACTGGCATTCCATTTTCCGGAAAGAAACAGAAAGAAGCACTGACGATTGGCTTAATACCAGCAACGTCAGTGCTTCACAAACTTTTAATTTAGCTAAAAGGGGCACAAAAGGGGAAAACTACATTGATTTAATGATTCCATCGTATTTTTCTTTTGCTTTCTTCGTTACATGGAGATATACCCTTGAGGTAATCTCTGAGTCACTATGTCCCAAACGGTTTTGGATTATATATAAGGGTACACCCATTTCAGCTAATTTGCTAACGTGAGTGTGACGAAAAATGTGAGTAGAAAGAGGCTTCTTAATTCCTAAATCTTTTTTACAAATTCGAAGTGCTTGATTAAGAGAATCAATCAATGCAAAGTGATTTTTAACATTAAAAAGGACATCATTTGGCTTTTTACCTGCGGAAAATTCTTTGTAAATCTCTACTGCTCGGTCAGGCAGCAGGACGGTTCTGTAGCTTGTACTTGTTTTAGTGATCGGGCTCTTGTATTGTTCTGATAGTTTCAAACCGTGATATACAAGGGTTCCATGCACATCTGCATAGTAATCTTCGCCTTCTTTATGAATGTTATGCACGTATAGGGTAGCCGCCTCTCCAACCCGCATTCCTGTTAGCGATTGCCATTCAAAGATCGACCTATACGTATGCGCATACGGGGAGTTAGTTTTTGTTTCTATGAAATTTAGCACGTCTTCTAGTTCATCATCTTCAAGAAACTTTTCTTCAGTGGTAGGAACATGCCGATTTTTTGGCCAGTTGATTTGAAGATTAGCCGTCGGGAGGGAAGATATATAGTCATGCTGGTAAGCGTACTTCATAATGTGATTCATTTTAGCTTTAAGTTGAATCACGAAGCTCTTATCATATTTTTCTTTATACAGCATATCTTCATATATGTTGATAAGATATTTAGGCGTTATTTTGCTAACAAGGGTATCTGCACCAATCCTGGATAGAATCTGTTTTTTGTAAGTTTTCCACGAGTAATAGGTACCAGATAGCACTTGCTTTTTGTAAACTGGCTCCCATTCAGTGATAACCTGTCCAAGCGTAACGCCTTTTTTTATCTTGCCGTCTTGGATATGCATCAGTTTATCCTGTATTTTCTTCTCTAGTCTTATCTGAGCCCGTCTACGGGTTGTGTTGGTGTTCTTATCCATTGTGAGAGATACTTTATTATAGCGGCCCGTGAGAGGGTTCTTATACTGCTCACGGAATTTGTATTTGCCGTCTTTAGTTTTCTCGATCCACATATTTTTTCCTCCTTTCATCGAATGTATGTTCTTTTAAGGCTGTTTTTAAACCGGTCGAAATCGACCGGTTTTATTTTTTGAACTATTTTTCTAAGTTAAGTGAAATGTCGTAGTCGTAATTGTCGTCCATATTGTTTTGACCGTTCCCGCTAAACTTGAACCTCAAATTCTTAATGCTGGTTACGCTCTTAAGATCCTTTACAGGAATATAGACATTCCCGGATTTTGTGGCGCCTTTATTTAAATCCCCGTCCCAAGACTCGTCCGCTGAATCTTGTTGTTCACTGCCAAAATTGGCCGTTCCTTGTTCGGGGTAAATTGAGATGTCAGAGTTAGCCTTAATTTTCATGTGGATCTTAATAAACCCATTTATATTGAACTTACCGTTATTAGCCGAGTCAAACTTATAAGGCTTTGAAAGTTTGTAGACAGTGATTTTATCAATCTTGACGTTTGCACTCTGCCACTCGGTATTGGAATAATTAACTTTGTAGGTTTTAGCATCGTCAACATCGTAATCGTTATAGTCGACAGTGATTTTAGAGGGCACCTGTGCTGCGGATCCTGATCCGGCTTTGTGTCCACTGCCACCCACAGAACCAATAATAAAAAGTAGAACTATAACGGCGAGTACCCAAACCCACCACTTCTTGTACCAAGGTTTACTTTCAACGTATACATTGCCTTCGTCGTCTTTAATCTTTTTAGCCATTTTCATTTCCTCACTAAAATAAGAATTCCATCAACCATAAAAATGATTCCACCAACAAGCCCATAATCACCGCATAAAATCATAAACAAAAATCCAAGTGCTAAAACCAGCCAGCCGATTAGCTTCCGGTTTTTCTTGATAAAGAAGAGCAAAACAAATGCTGCGATAACAAAAATGAGGCCGAAAGTAATTCGCGTGGTATATTCGCCGCCACCGCCAAATGTATCCGCAAAGTTTGCAGCAAACATTCCGTGACTAATATCCATAAGAGAAAGCACTAATCCAATAACTCCGACAATAATTTCTAAAGTACGCTTTCTGTTAGGATCTTCCGGCTGAATTCGCTTATAGATTTTGCCGTCTTCTCCTTTAATTTTCTTCGCCATGATATAACCTCCCAGTAGCTTTTAACGTCAATCACGTTTGGACGTAGATTAATAGTTAGCGATAATGTCTTTAACGATATTCTCGTCCCGGTAGGGGATATCGTTTTGCCTCATAAAATCAATGTAGTTAACAGAACGAGGCTCGTCACCTGTTAGGTTTACATAGTTTTTAAACAGGTATTTAATCATGAAGCGATTGGCACCATATTCCATTTTCGACTTCATATACATAGTAGCATCGTAGAGTACCATCTCATCACGTTGCTTTGCCGCATGGCCTAACTCATGAAGCAGAACCACTTCGTGCTCTACCTCATTCAAATTTTGATTGATAAAAATAGCATTCCACACAGGATTGTAATAGCCAGGATTGTCGAACTCGCCAACGATAACAGCTACCTTAAGTTGCTTGATAATGGCTTGGATTTCACCAGTCATAAGACCACCTTAATCCTTATTCTCCAGATAAGATTTCCAAAGGCTTTTCATCATCTGCCTATCGTGGTCTGTGACTGGACGGCCATCAAATGACATAACCGAATCAACAGCCTCATCTAATGAAAGGTCATTATTACTTTTCTTAGATACTGTTCCTAAAAGATAATCTGCAGAAACGTCAAAAATATCTGAAAGCTTACGGAGCTCATCGGATGATACCTTGCGAGTTCCGTTTTCAATTTTGCTCATGCTTGATTTATCAAGGCCCATCTTCTTAGCTAGCTCTGTTTGGGTCATTTCCTGCTTCTCACGAAGGTCAACTATCCTTACAGCTAGGTTACTTTGTTCCACTTAAGTCACCCCACAAACTATTGTTTCTTTTATCACAACCTCATTATAGTTTAGTTTCTAAAAAAGATACAAAAAGTTTCTAAAAAAGATACAAAAAACTATTGACGTTTCTAAAATATAAACTATAATGAACCATGTAAGTTGAGATTATCGAAACAAGGAGGCGAAGAAATGAGCTACACTGTTAACTTACGATTGATTAAAAGTAAACGCGAAGAATACGGATATACTTTGCAGGAAATGGCTGAAACCCTTGGGTTAAAAACAAGGTCGGACTATTTTAAAAGGGAAAATGGCGATACACGATTTAAAACTGTAGAGTTGCCAATCCTTTCGAAGAAACTGCACATTCCAATTAACGATTTTTTTAAGTCTGATGTTGAGAAAATTGAAACAAAAGGTTAGGAGTTGATGCAATGGATAAACGGTCAACACTGGAAGGAAAAATAGTTGAGATTGCCGGAAAAATCATCGGAATGGTAGTTGAGGAAAAAGAAAAAACATTGCTAATTCGGCAAGCACGTGATAGTGGTGATGAAATCGTGCTATTGGAAAAAGCAATGTATTTTGAAAAGACTTCCGTTATTAATTGCTACTGGATTAAAGTTGCTAATCCCGACAAGTCAATTAGGGAATTACCGGTTAAGCCTTTGAGCGTTAACTGTGACATTTTCTGAGTCTTCCTTGAAGACAACGTTGTCGACGGTATATTTATCGTCCAATTTGGTGATGATAATGTCACCACGGCTTGGCACGCTGGCTAGTTTTGCGTGGTCGACTTCTTTACCGTCTATGTTTATGAAACAAAGAACCATAATAGTCACCTCTTTTTATAAGAAGATGATTCAAGTATATCAGAAGGGAAGTGATGGAATGCAGTCAGGAATAGTGATGACAGAGCAAGACCTAAAAGACTACGGCCGCAGCATTGCAGAAGAAACAGCTAGGAAAATTATTCAGCAACTTACTGAGCTTGGGGCCATAGCCGAGCCTGAGCCTGAGTATCTAAGCTCAAAGGATGTGAGAAAGAAGTACGGGATTGGTAACACGACTTTGTGCAAGTGGCGTGACTTAATCGCTGATGAGTATGGAGATACCAATCCTATCTATCACAAGACGGGCAACAAGATCTATCATAACCCGGTTCTGCTTGATAAGTGGGTCATGGGTCAGCTCAAGGCAAAAGAAGAGCGTAAGAAGATTGACCCACGTATGGAGGATATGTAGATGTTCACTTTTGTATTTAGTTTGCCAGCGATATTGCTGGCGGTGTTCGGACTTTACAAAATTTTTTCTGGGAGGTGAGATCATGAAATACTTTGGATTCTTCGCACTCGGTGTAGTGATGGCTGTCAGCATGTTTTACGACTGCTTTTCAATCTTTTGCATGAGTGTGCTGGTAACTGTCATCTTAACGATGAGCGTTGCTAAGCGGTTCTGGAATGAACCCGATAAAAAGAAAAGCGCTAGTGCCCGGCAGCACTAACACTAATCAATGAATTATGAATGATATTTACTTTTTAAGTATAACACAAAGGAGACAAGATTATGAATGATGTTGAAATTAAAAGATTAGCTGATCACATTGCAGACGCCGGTGTGGTTCTACAAGATTTAGGCCAGCAAATTCGTCGAGCAACTAATGAAGAAGATTGCCGTCAGATGATTGCGAAGGCCGTTGACGTAACAGCTGAAGCACACCATCAAGCACTAGATATGAATTCAGAAAGCGTTGCTAGACAAAAGATTGTGGGGGTTGCAGATGCTAAAGAATAATTTAAAAGTGCTGATGGCAGAACGAAATTTAACCATTCAACAAGTCCATGAAAAGAGTGGGATTAGTCGAAACACTATATCGCATATAGTTAACAAACCATATTCAAACCCTTCACTAAGAAATGTTGATACGCTTTGCAAAATCCTACACGTCGGTGTTGCCGATTTCTTTATTGACGACCAAGGAAAACAAAGCTCTTTGACTAACCCTTTTATTGCTAAGCCTATTTCTTCAGA
>DXAF01000065.1 GCA_019117185.1 Candidatus Limosilactobacillus intestinipullorum
ATCAACCAATTAAGACCCTTTTTAGTAAATAACCAAAAATGCGAACTACAATTTTTGATTAAATCAAAAATCATAGTTCGCATTTTCTTAGTTAGAAGCTAGAAAATAATAGTTAATTCCCAGCCTCTTTAAACCAATCCGATTTAGCAAAGCTACAAGAATTTATTAAAGTTAACAATATTGACTGATCGTGTGGGTTTTCAAGAGATAAAAGTAGTTTGAACAGGAGGACGTTTTGTGGACTTCGGGACGAATTTTAACACGACGGCGCTTTATTTACTGCTGCTCCTTGCAGTACCAGTGGTCACCGTCCTTGGCTTAACCGTGATCAACCGCAACTCTAAGGACCGGCTGGCCAGCCGCCATGGTAGTCGGGTGGTCGTTTGGTTAGGGGGTCTGGGCGTCATTATCCACGAGCTCAGCCATTTATTGATGGCCCTGGTCTTTGGTCATCACATTGACGACTTTCGCCTGTTAATTACGGACGGGCCCGCTTCCGGCGGGGCCCTCGGCTACGTCAGCCACTCTTGGAAGAAGGGGAACTACTACCAGTTCATCGGTAACGTTTTGATCGGGACGGCGCCGGTCTACGGGTGTACGGCAGTCCTAATTCTTTTAACCCGGTGGTTAGTTCCTAATATTTATTACTGGGGCCTGCAAAGGTGTGGCCTGCTGGTGGGGTCGTTAACGAATGGGCCGGTTAGCACGTCACCGCCCCACTGGTGGGGGATTCTCATCTGGGCATTGTTGTCAATCAACATTACGATTGGGGGCTTTGACCTGAGTAGCGCGGACCTGAAGAACGCTTTCCCGGCCTTCCTGGTCCTTTATCTAATCATTGGGATAGTGCTACTAGTACTAGTCTGGCTGGGTAAAGCGGCACTTGTTGGTCGAATGTTAATGACCGCAGTCGTGGTATTTAGCATGGTTATGGCAATTGCCATCTTTTGGTCAGTGCTGGTTAACCTACTGGTACGGCTATTCTAAGCGTAGCGGAGGAGTTATATAACTTATTAAGCCGGCCGTCAGCATCCGGATTTTCCGAACGCTGGCGACCGCTTAGTTGTTTTTAGATAATTTCGTTTCGGGCAATGTAGTCCTCAACGCCTTCAGGGTTACCAGACTACTTAAACTTGTCATACCAAATCGAGTGCTTTTCCTCATCGAGTTCGGCGATGGCTTCCATCTCATCAGCATCCAGTTTAAAGTCGAAGACTGCCATATTTTCCTTCATCCGGTTGGCGTGGGTGGACTTGGGGATGACCACGAATCCTTGCTGGAGCTCCCACCGCAATTCAACCTGGGCGGAACTCTTGCCGTACTTATCAGCAATTTGTTTGACAACCGGGTTAGTGAGCAGCTGGCCATTGCCTAATGGTGACCAAGCTTCTAGTTGGATATGGTTACCCTGACAAAAGGCAACGGTTTCTGGTTGGTGGATACGGGGGTTAAACTCAATTTGGTTCACTTGGGGTTTGATGGCGGCGTGGTCCAAGAGGTTCGTTAGGTGGGCCACGTTGAAGTTGCAAACACCGATGGCCTTAGCTTGACCGTCCTTATAAATGTCCTCCAGGGCCCGCCAACTTTCGTTATAGCGGTTAAAGACCGGCCAGTGGAGGAGGAGCAAGTCGACGTAGTACGTTTGCAGGCGCTCCAGCTGGTCATTGAAGGCTGACCGCACCTTATCATAATCTCCCTGGTCCCCGTTAAAGATCTTGGTGGTGACAAAAAGGTCTTGTCGTTTTAAGTGATTTTCCGCCAGCCCCTTTTGCAGGCCCGCGCCAACCCCGGCTTCGTTACCGTACTGCTTGGCGGTGTCAATTAAGCGGTAACCGTTAGCAATTGCCGTGGCAACCATTTGACTGGCTTCTGCTGGTGTTGTCTTCCAAACACCGAGCCCGACCTTGGGCATTGTTAATCCATTATTGAGCGTTACTGTTTTACTTTCATCCAATTAAAACACCTTCTTATTATCTCAGTATAGCATTTTGTGGAGCCGCGGAGAAAAGGTATCCTAAATAAAAAAGCCGCCCACGAGTGGACGACTATTGTTTAGTTGCGCTGGCGGACCAGTAAGAAGGCGCCGACCGTGCTAATGACGGCAAAGATGGCGCCGATGTAGCCAATTTGGCTAATGGCCACAAAGTTCACGGCTACCGAGGCGGTAAAGGACCCAACCGTCACCCCGACGTTAGTACAAATCGGGTTTAGTGAGGAGGCTAGGTTCATCGCAGCCGGGTAATCACGGTCAGCTACGTTTAGAAACATCACTTGGAGGATTGACCCCGGCATCCCCAGGACCAGGCAGATCACGCAGAGCAGGGTAATCCCAGTCCAGGACAGGTGGAAACTAATCCCCATCACCAGGAGTAGTACTAGGCAGGCCAGGCTAATTAGGGAGAGCTTACGGACCCCGTAGCGGCTCGAGATGATCCCCGCACAGGTATTACCAATGATAAACATCACCCCAATTACCCCCAGCAGCCAGTTCAACTGGATCGCGGAGAAGTGGAGGACGTCAGTAATGATCGGCCGGATGTAGGTATAAAAGGTATATTCAGCGGCCATGAGGGTAACCATCACGATGATCCCCAGCAGGATTCGCCGGTCACGGAGCAGCTTTAACTGGTGGGTAATCGACCCCTTGGTTTGCGGCGTGTGCCGGGGAACCAACGCAAAGAGGGCCGCACCAACGACCAGGGTCACGATGCTGATGAGGGCAAAACTGGCGTGCCAGGAAAAAGCCATGCTAATGGTTGTCCCGATTGGCACCCCAATGATGGTGGCGGTACTAAAGCCGGAAAAGACAGCCGCCACAAGCATCGACCGTTTCTCAATCGGGGCGATGATGCTAACGTAAACCAGGATCAAGGAGATGATGGCACCAGCGACGGCGGCCGTAATGATCCGGGAAACGAAGAGCCAAAAGAGGCTCGGGGCACAGGCCGTGAGGGTATTTCCTAACAGGAAAATAACCATCAGGACCATCAAGACTTTAAACCGGTCGTATTTACCGGTAAGGGTAGTCAACACTGGCGTACAGATCGCGTAGGTGAGGGCAAACATTGTTACTAAGAAGCCGACGGTCGATAGCGAGGCATGGTAGCTCTTGGCGATGTTGGAGAGCACCCCCACTACCATAAATTCGTTGCAACCGAGCAAAAAAGCGACCAATACAAAAACAATACTTTGTAAGCGGTACTTCATATTAAGTTTTCCAATCCCTTCTACAAGCATATTAATGCAGTTAGTTGTGCACGTTTTGTTTGGCTGGGGGCAAAATGGGGAGATTGCTTTTAAAACCCCGGTCAGTGATGATTAGCGTTGGCCATCAAAATAACCGTTGGTATTATACCATACTATTGAAATAGTAAAACGTTATAAAAGCGAAGATTGCCAATTAATTAGACAGCATGGCCGCTTTTAGTCTGACTACTATTTTTGGTGGATAATCTTGTGGTATAACTGGCGGCTAAGGACTAACGAGGCCAGTAATAGTAAGAGACAAAAGGCAAAACCGGTTTGGATCCCAAGGTGGGAGGACTGGCAGTGCAAAAGGTTGTTGACGATCCCAACCACCGCGACGATCAGGGCCGTCCCAAACGAGGCCGCAATTTGCCGGAGGGTGTTAAAAGTGGCCACCGCATCCGGCACGATATCGTTAGGGAGCAGCGATAAGGCCTGGGTCTGCAGTGGAATTAACATGGTTACTAAACCGAACTGCCGGACCGTTTGGAAAATTGTGATCATGAGGATCGTGCTATCGGCACCGATGACTGCCTGGAAGGTGGTTCCGATGATATCGATCACTAAGCCGGCACCAACCAGCCACTTGATTGGGTAAATATCGTAAAAGCGCCCACTAGTGGTTGAGAGCAGCCCTGTTAAGATCGCTCCAGGCAGGACGGTAATCGCTGATGTCACCGTTCCCTTGCCGAGGACGATCTGAACAAGCAGGGGGATCAGAATGGCGTTCCCGTACATCGTTGCCGTGATCAGCATGTTAATTACGGTTGCCAGCACGAATTGTTTATGGCGGAAGATCCGGAAGTTGATCAGTTGGTGGTCACTGTGGCGCTGGTTGATAACGTAGAGCCCGAGTGCGACTAAGCCGATCGCGACGTAACCAGCGACGTTAAAGGAAGCCAGTTGGTAGTTAGAAACGTTGGACAACCCCATCAGTAGCGACCACAGTCCCACCGTAATCAAAATCAACCCAACAACGTTAAAGCGTGGTGATTCGTTATGTGGGATGTAGGGCAAGAAAAAGAAGGAGAGGGCCAGCGTTAAAACGGCGAAGGGGATAATCAGGATAAAGAGGTACCGCCAAGAAAGGTAGTTAAGTAAGAACCCTGATACCGCCGGGCCCAGGATCGGTGCACAGTTAAAGGCTAAGCCGATCACACCCATGATGCGGCCCTTTTTTCCTGGAACGGCATACCGGATGGCGAGGACGTTAACCAGTGGCATCATCATCCCCGCCCCGATGGCTTGGACCATCCGGGCGCAGACCAGGAAACTGAAGTTGGTGGCCAGGGCCCCAAAGACGGTCCCGACGAGGAAGACCCCGGCAAAGATGATAAATAGGCGGCGAAATGAAAACCGCTTGATGAGGTAAGAACTAACCGGGATCATTAACGCGTTAACCAGCATGTAACCATTCATTACCCACTGAACGCGGCCGGCGGAGATCTTAAAGGCCTCCATGAAGGTCGGCAAGGCGATGTTCATCAAGGTTGAACACAGCAAGCCGAAGAAGGTGCCGAACACCATGATAATGAGGGCCCGGCTGATTCGTTGATCTTTCATATTAGATGTAAAATTTCGCTCCCTTATAAAAACTAACAACTTAGTTTACCAAGGCTAGCGCGAATGTCAATCGGTGATTTGCTTGCAAGGTAGTGAAAAGATGGTAAAATATATTTACATATGTAAACGAAAGGACGGGGAGAAAATGGAAAAGGACCAGCAAATTACGCCGGCCGAGTGGCGGGTAATGCGAATTGTATGGTCACTGGGTTCAACCACCAGCCGGGAAATTACGGAGCTTCTTCAGCGCCGGGTAGACTGGAAAGCGGCCACGATTAAGACCCTCCTGCACCGCCTGGTGGCTAAAGGGGCGCTAGCGACCGAAAAGCAGGGGCGGGCATTTATCTACCGGCCCCTGGTTGCGGAGCAGGCAACGATGTCCAATGCTGCTGACAGCTTGTTTGATAATATCTGTGAACGGCGGGTTGGCAAGACCCTCTGCCACGTTGTAGAGCATGCAGAGCTGAGCAAGAATGATATCAAGGAATTGACGGCTATCTTGATTAAAAAAGCCCCCGATGCCCCGGACCAGGTCCAGTGCAACTGTGTTCCTGGCCGGCAGATGAACTGTTCAGGTGTTGACCATGATTAAAGGACTTGGCATTGACCTTACTGAGATTGCCCGGGTTGCGCACATGGCCCACCGTCACCAGCAGACCATTGCCCGGGTACTAACTCCGGCAGAACGGGCCCAGTACCAACAGTTTAGCGGCCAGCGGGCGAACGAGTACTTGGCCGGTCGCTGGTCATTAAAGGAATCGTTTGCTAAGGCTTGGGGGACGGGAATTGGCAAGGCCGTGGGGTTTCAAGATATTGAGATCCTTGACAATGAGTTAGGCGCCCCGGTGGTAACTAAGTCACCGTTTAACGGGACGGTCCACGCCTCGGTTAGTCATACCGGTGAGTTGGTAATGACGGAGATTATTTTAGAGACTGATTAAATAAAACGAGGCTGGTGGGAAAAATCTATTTTCCCACCAGCCTCGTTTTATTATTTCTCGTTATGTTGATCGTCAGTAGCCTTAGCTTGTTGCTGTTCACCCGCATCCTTTGCCGGCTTCTTCGGCTTGATGTAGATTACCTTGAACTTGTTAACGTACACGTTTTGTAAGTCCAAAGGAGTAAAGGAGAAGTTGTCGACTCTAATCGGCGTTCCGACCTTTAAGTCATACTGCCGTTCGAGGAAGAACCCGGTTAAGGTTGTGACTTCGGAGTTTTCAAACTGGTCAATCTTCGTGTGGAAGTACCGCTCAAAGTCATCCAACGGCATCTTACCAGAAACCTCATAGGTCGGGTTACCCTTAGCGTCGGGGTCCTTTTTTTCGATCATGTCAGAGGTGGCGTGATCAATTTCCTCGCCCACGGTACCAAAGAGTTCCTCGTAAATATCCTTATCGGTAACAATCCCTGAGGTACCACCGTACTCGTCTTGGACAACCACGATTGGGACCTGCTTTTTAACCATCGTCTGAAGGACGTTAGTGATCGGTTCATTTTCGTAAACGATCGGGATCCGCCGCATGATCGTTCGAATGGACTGCTGAGGGTTAATCTGATTTTGCCGCATAATGTCGTAGGCAAAGATGTAACCGAGAATGTGGTCCTTGTCGTTGTTAGCTACGACGGGAAACCGGGTAAACTTCTTTTCAAAGTAGAGTTTGGCAGCATCCTCGATTGACGCCTGGATATCAATCACCGCCAGCTGGGTCCGGTCAATCATGATATCTTCAGCCACCTTGTCGTTCATCTCGAAGGCCCGCCGCATGAAGAGGACGTCTTCCTTATCCATCTCACCAGCCTTTTCGGACTGCTGTGAAAGGGTCATGATTTCATTTTGCGAGTACGTGTCTTCTTCCGGTTGAACGTTGAAGCCCAGCAGCTTGGTGATGCCAGCCGCAGCGACGGCAAACAACCAAACAAATGGGTAGAAGATCGTGTGGAAGAATTGGATTGGGTGGACAATTGCCAACAGGATCGGTACTGGCCGGTCAATCGCCATGTTCTTTGGTACCAAGTCGGTGAAGACGGCGTGGAAGAAGGTGAAGATCAAGACACCAATAACCGGCGCCAGTGGTCTTAACACATCTTCCGGAATCAAGTGGATCTTCAACAGTAAGTCGGTAATGAATTCATCACCAATCCACCCTAAGACCAGCGACGTCATCGTGACCCCAACCTGGGCCGTCGAGAGGTACTCATTTAAATTGTTGACCATGTGGATGGCCCGCTTGACCTTCCGCGTCTGGCGCAACTCTTGCAACTCACTGGGCCGAACCTTAACGACCGAGTATTCCAGCAGCGTAAACAGCGCCGCTAGTAACAGAATTAAAACAATAATTAAAAGTCTAAACCAATATGATGACCATAATGCACCCATATTTTACAAATTCACCTAGTCTTTCCTTGTTAATTTCATGTCTATTGTATCAATTTACTTTTTCCCTGACCAACTATTTATGAAAAAAGTGCGGTAAAATTAACCTAATTACGTAAGTGAGGGTGAAATTGATGGCAAAGCAGCAAGATGAAGCAGTGAAAAAGAGTGCCCGGTTGCGGGAAATTATGGCGGTTATGCGTAAGTACCATTTTATTAGTAACTTCCACCGGCAAAAGGATCCGGCCGCAATCTGTGCCGCCCTCCAGGAACTCGGGCCAACCTTTATCAAGCTTGGTCAAATACTATCGACCCGGCCCGACCTGGTTTCACCAGACTACATCACGGCCTTACGGAAGCTCCAGGACCAGGTTAAGGCCGATCCCTTTTCCAGTGTCGCTGCCACCTTTGAAGCAGCGACGGGGAAGACGATTGACCAGTCCTTTGCCAGCTTTGACCACCAGCCATTTGCTTCGGCCTCAATTGGGCAGGTGCACCACGCAACCTGCCTTGATGGGACACCAGTAGTGGTCAAGGTCCAGCACCCCGCAGTGACCCAGCTGGTCAATACCGACCTGGCGTTACTGCGTCAGGCGATTAAGCTGTTGAAGTATGTGCCAACCGGTAAGATGGTCGTGGACCTGGACAAGACCCTTGACGAACTGAGTAAGTCCTTGTTAAGCGAAATTAACACCTTGAATGAGGCTCATAACGGGGTTGAATTTTACCGCCTAAACAATGGGGATGGCATTATCCAGGTACCCAAGGTGTACCTAGCAGATTGTGCACCCCAAGTGCTGGTTAACGAGGCGATGCCGGGTGAAAGCATCCGGAGTCTCTTTAAGGCTAAGACTGCCGGGGATGCGGCAGCCACCGAACGCAACCGCTACCTTGCCCAGGCGCTGGTGCGCAACTTCATGAAGCAGGTCTTTGTCGACCATTTCTTCCACGCCGATCCCCACCCCGGAAATATTTTGTTTGCTCAGGGCCAACCCGGCGTGCGGCAAACTACCAAGCACTTTGATAAGCAACTGGGTACCCATGAACTAACGGTAGAACGGCAAGAAGAGTTACCGCCATACCGGCTGATTTACCTCGATTTTGGTATGATGGGGCGGCTGACTCCGGTGATGGCTGACGGGATCGCGGAAGTGGTTTTAGCGCTAACCAGTAAGAACAACCACCGGATTGCTCATGCTATCTTGGGGATTTGCAACCAAACTGGGGAACTAAATGAGACCCGGTTTACTAAGCAGCTGGCGGCCTTCCTTCAACCGTACCTGGCAGAAGGCCTTGGGCAGATTGACTTTGCCAACATGCTGTACCGGATTATCCAACTCTGCCAGAATAACCACCTTCAAATTAAGCCGGAAGTCACCCTACTAGTGAAGGCCTTTGGGACACTGGAGAGTACCGTGGCTAAGTTGGACCCGAATATCTCGATGATGGCGGTAGCGCGGCCGTTTGGCATTGCCTACCTTAAGCGCAAGCTCCGGGCCCGGGACCTGGTTGACGATGGGGTTCTTAAGAGCTTGGCAACCTTAGAATCCGTTAGTCAGCTTCCGGAACGGGTCGCTACTGCACTGGAAACCTTTAATAATGGTGATATTGAGGTCAAACTACGTTATGAAGACCAAAACCGGCTATTAAAGCAGGTCGAACGGATCACCAACCGCTTTTTGGTGGTAATTATCCTGGCCGCCGTTATCATGGGTTCGTCCCTCCTGGTGGAAAATAGCACGGAACACCCGCATATTTACCGGTTAGGGGTCACCGGATACGCGATTGCGATTGCGGTAATCGTCATCCTAGTGATCAGTGAGGTCATCCACCGGATCCGCCACTGGCAAAACCGGCAGAAGTAGGGGATGGTCATAGTGAATGCTAATATTGCTGCTTTGTTGACGGCGGTCTTGACGGCTTTGACCTGGGCCATCACCATTGACCTGATCCTTATCCGTCGCTTTAAAAATCGCGGTTCGATACTAAAGTATAACTTCTGGACCGCCTTCTTGATGGGGACTAACCTGCTTATCTGCTTGCCAACGTTAGCCTTCTTCAACCACCAGTCGCTGAGCTGGTTGGTTCGGCAGGCCTGGCTTTTGGCGGTGGTTACGGATATCCTGACCACCGGAGCACTGATTATCTTCATCCTAGTTACCTGGATAATGCGGTTAATCCCAGTTCCCAGTTGCTTTGACTTCCTGATTGTTTTAGGGGCGGCCCTAAACAAGGGAAAGGTTCCACCGGTGCTGGCGGCGCGCCTAGACTGGGCTGTTGAATTATGGAAGACGAATCCAGAAGCAGTGATTATCGTGACTGGTGGGGTGGCCCACGGTGACCAGGTTGCCGAAGCGGTCGCGATGGGGCAGCACCTGCAACGGTT
>DXAF01000066.1 GCA_019117185.1 Candidatus Limosilactobacillus intestinipullorum
GCAGCAACTGCGTAAGAGTTTGAATTATTGTTTGCAGTTATAATTTAAAACTGAGCGTTTTTACGAAGACGCAACCTTCGAAACGCAGTTGAAACTCGACCTATACCTGTCGAATCCAAAAAACATCCCCAATACAGTACTCATCATACCATACTTACCCGCTATTGCCTAGCAAAGTGGACCAAACAAAAAAGTACCAGAGCGCTCCGGTGCTTTTCTTGTTTTACCACCAACCGTTAGCTATCCAGTGGGCTTGGGCAGCCTGCCAGGAGCCATAACGATTCTGCATGTACTGTTTGGCAACTTCTTCTTGGTGTTCCGGTGACAAGTCACCACCAAGGTAGGCCAGGTCAAGTTGGTAACGTCCATAATGGACCCCATTTTGGGCCGTGTAGCTACCACCGGATTCATGTTGGGCAATCCATTCCTTAGCAGCCTGTTCACTGCTGCTCAACTCAGGGGTCTTAGCATCCTTGTTCTCATCTGATGACGTCTTCTGGTCATCCATTGATGAAATTTCACCATTGCCCTTAATTAAAAGTTTTTGACCAACGTGGAGTTGGCTAATATCGCTTAGGTTATTGTCCTTAGCAATTTCATTGATTAAGCTGTTATCCTTTGCGAACTTGTAAGAAATACTCGAAAGGGTATCACCACTTTGAACGGTGTAAACCATGTCGGCGTTGGCAACTAGTCCAGTCGCTGAAACGCTTAAGGCTGCCACCCCAAGAGTAGTAAAGACTTTAACTAAGTTTTTCTTAGTATTCATAAATAAAACAACCATCCTTTTATTAATATAGTTATTTAATTTGTTCAACAGCCTCTATGGTACACGGCCAACTTTACCATCATGTAACAGATTCCTTTCGCTTTTTCCGATTTCGCCAACTGATTGTTAATCAATTGTAATATACCAGGCAGTTATTACTAAATTAATATGAACTTTACTGCTTTTATCGCATTGTAATCCAGTGAGATTTTTATTCATCGTTTCCGTTATTAACACGAAAAAGTGGGTAGTTTTACCCAAAAAAGTCCTAATTTCTTGGTAAAACCACCCACTATGGGCGTTTAGCCTTCACTTTTATTACAGTTTTGTTGCAAAAAATCGTTCACAATAAGTTGCCACACCATCATCCTCATTGGAATCGGTCACCGCTGTTGCAGCCGCCTTAACCTGGGGCAAACCGTTTGCCATTACGATCCCCTGAGCTGCTGCCTCAATCATTTCTAAATCATTATCAGCGTCGCCAAAGCTCATCAGGTTACCAAAGTCCTCACCAAAGTGCTTCAAGAGGACCTTTAGCCCCACCGCCTTATTAACACCGGTCGGTAAAAATTCCATAATCATCGGCTGGGACTGAACGGCGTGGTAATGCTTAGTCACCGTCACCGGTAACCCCTTAATAATTGGGGTTAACTTTTCTGCTGGAATCGCCATCACGGCCTTACTATAGGTCTTATCTGGCAAGTCCTTGCTGGCAATCGGCTTAAAGTTAATGTGTTTGAGGACCGTCCGGTAAATCGAACCAGGGAAATCATTTAACTCGTACACCTGGTCAAAGTCCAAAACGTTTAACGGGATCTTCTCATCCTGAACAAACTTTAACAGGGGGGCAAGGTCTTCCTTCCCCATCCCAAATTCAAACAGGTGCTCCTTAGTCAGGTTGTTGATCACCAAACCACCGTTAAACGTAATCGTGTAGTCATCGGGCGTCGTTAAACCCAATTGCTCAATGTATGGCCAAATGGCATTAATTGGTCGTCCCGTGCACAGGACCACTTGGATCCCCTGCTGGTGCAACTTTCGCAACACCCGTTCATTCCGTGGTGAAATTTCCTTGTTATTGTTCAAGAGCGTGTTATCAAGGTCTAACGCAATCATCTTAATCATTTTTACCTTGCTCCTTATTAACATCCTGGTCACTCTGCAAGATTTGCTTGTTAAAGTCCGCCAATAGGTCCAGCAACATCTGCCCCCGCTCACTGCCGTATACCGCAACCCACTTTTTAAAACGTTCCCGGACACGAGCCGTGATCTGACGTTCCACCGTCGTCCCCTGCGGCGTGACGACCAGGGACTGCCGACGCCGGTCAGCCGGGTCACGCTTTTGGACAACGTAACCATTACTCAAAAGGACCTTAATCTGCCGAGAGACTGCACTACGCGTCACCTGCCGCTGGGCCGCAATGTCCATTAGCTTAATACCGGGTTGCTTCGTGATACTTCGTAAGATCAGGTACTGTTCAAACGATAAGGCAAACCGGGCCGAGGGTTCCGAAATAAAAGCTTCCAACCCCTTCAACCCGCTTAAATAGACGTCAATCGCCTGGTCCAATAATCGATCATCTTCAGCCAATCATAGCGCTCCTATCGATGATTGAGGATTGCCTTGGCAATCATCCGGGTGTAGTGAACGTTTCCCTGCTCATCCATGTGAACGTTGTCATCAGCAAACCAGTCCGCATGATTATTACTCTCAGCGTACCAATCAATTACGTGGACGTTCTTATGGTTCTTCGCCGCATCCTTGATCTGCCGATTAACCGTTTGCTGCCATGGCTTCGTCGGGACGTGGGCCGTTAACCAGTACACCTGCCGGTCGCTCCCAATCCCCGAAAGAATTTGGTTGATCGTGTCCTTCGTCATGGACCCATTCGTTCCCAGGTTTAGGACCACATTTTTATTCAGGTGTCCCTGTGACTTGAGCTGATCAATTACCGCCGGGGCCTCGCTTCCTTGACGACCAACCTTAGCGTCAACGTACGCTTGCGGCATTAGCTCTTGAATACTATCAGCCGCGTCGGCCATTACCGAGTCCCCAATGGCCGTTACCTTAACCTGTTTGAGTTCCTTAATTTGCTGGTTAGTGAGGTTATATTCCTTTTCCAGCTTAGTTGGCTTGGCAGTCGATGTCTGCTTACCCTCTGCCAGTTGCTTATTGTGTTCTGCGGCCGCCTGGTGGTTACGTTCAATCCGCGCCTGGACCGTGGTCTTAGCTGGCTGGTGGTCTGGTTGACCAAAGCCAAACAGTGCAATCCCCAATGCTAATACTCCAAATGCCATCTTAATTCCTCCTTGCCATGACAAGTAACGTAGGTCATGAATATCCTGTCGTACGTTCGTCCAATCATAGTGCGCCAGTGGGGCCTCCAATAGCCGGTAGGAAAGTTCACTAATCAGTGCAATGATTAGTAACTCGATAATCGCGTTAATGATTGGGTGGACCCCGATGTGAACTAACCGCTCATAGAAAATCATCACTGGGTACTGGTAAACGTAAATCCCGTAAGACCGTTTCCCAACCCAGGAAAAGAAGTCATTTGTCATCCACCGGTTCATGGTCGATCCAGGGTGCAGGATCATCGCAATTAGGACCATCCCCACAAAGCTGTAGAAAAACATCCCCCCGCGATAAGTCGCCGGGTTTTGACCATTAAGTGTTATAAAACCAAATACCGTGATGATAATCGCGGCACTCCCGATTCCGTTGAGCATCCGCACATCCGACCGGACTAAGTTACGACGTAGACGGTCCACCGGCCAAACGAGGCCCAACCAGGCCCCAAGTAGCAGTGAAAATGCCCGGGTATCGGTCCCGTAATAGACCCGGTTAATGTTGGCCGGGTCATACAGCAGGGCCATTTCAAGTGCCGAAAGAATGGCCAGCAGTAAGACAATCCGCTTAACCCACTTCTTGTTAAACAGCCGCATTAGGCCCAGTAAAATCAACGGCCACAGTACATAAAATTGTGCTTCGACACCGAGTGTCCACAGGTGGGTAAACGGCGACGCACCGCTAAACTGGTCAAAGTATGACTGCCCATTCTTTACTTCCCACCAATTATAAACCCATAGTAGGTTAGTAATTATCGTGGCCTTGATATGGTGAAGCAGTGGGTGGGCAAATAATGTTATGTAAGCCGTGGTTAAAACTAACATGGTAATCAGCACTGGATAAAGACGCTTAAACCGGCGCTTATAGAACCGGCAAACATCAAAGTGCCCATCGCTTGCTACCCGTTTGGTGATTTGATATGTAACAAAATAACCAGAAACTAACAGAAAAAGAGGAACTCCAAGGTAGCCCCCCTGCAGTACGTTTGGTAACAAGTGATAGATAATTACCCCTAGTACCGCTAATGTACGCAGACCGTCAATCCCCGTAACGTAATGACGTTGCCTGCGTCCAACTGATCTCATCTCTTCAAAACCTCCACTTTCTATAACTCCTCATAAAATTATACTGGCTTAAACCGCAACTGTATAGAGTTTTCTGCCACAAATAAAAAAGAGGCCAAGAAACTATCCTTGTCTTCCCAGCCTCATTCATTAAGCGATCGTTTTTACCTAACCAACGTGGTTTTCGTTGAGAATTGCCGTTACGACCTTATCCATTTCTGGTGTCCGTTTCCATTCTTCCCAATGGTCCATTGACTCATCCTGCATCTGGTAGTGACTATTAATGAAGTCTTCATACTTAATTACATTTTTCGAATGGGGAATATTTAGCTGTAGGATACGGACTTCCTTGATGTATCCTCGTTCAGCAGCTAGTTCGGCCCGGCCATTATGGACCATGTTACCAATCTCATAGTACTTACTGCCATCATTACGGGTGATTTCCTCAATTAAGGTTAGTACTTCGTGTTGTTTTTCCAAAACAAACGCTCCCTTCGCTCCCATATTATACCCATTTTTAAACGAAAAATCACCGCCACGCGGACGGTGATTGGCATAAGAGAGAAAGAGAATTGATTAGAAGGTAAATACTTAATACCTTGCAACTATTATGATACCGGTTACATCCGATAAAGTCAATACAAATTCAAAATAAATGTCAATTTATTTCTGTCTTTTTTACCCACAAAAGCGGTACCAAGTTCCACTAGCCAAAAGAAAGAGGCTGGCGAGAAAGTAAAGTTTTCCCACTAGCCTCAATTGTTTATTGAACCGTTACCGACTTGGCCAGGTTCCGGGGCTTATCAACGTCTAAGCCCTTCCCCAAACTCGTGTAGTAGGCCAGCAGTTGTGCCGGTACCACACTCAGCAGTGGGCTTAACATCTCATCCACGTCTGGCAAGACAATTGTGTCGTCTTCTTGGGCCAGGTGACGGGAAACAATCGTAATCGTACTTGCCCCCCGGGCCTTGGTTTCGTCCAAGTTGCTCCGGGTCAAACCAGCCGTCCGGCCCTGGGTAATAATCCCGATTACCGGCGTGTGTTTTTCGATCAGGGCAATTGTACCGTGCTTCAGTTCACCGGACGCAAATCCTTCAGCTTGAACGTAAGAAATTTCCTTCAGCTTCAGTGCCGCTTCCAGTGAAACCGTCCAGTCGATTCCCCGCCCAATGTAAAAGGCATTCCGGGGCTTGGAAAGGTACCGGGCCGCGACTTCTTCCAACGTCTTCTTGCTGTCCGTAATTGCCTGCATCCCGTTGGCAACCAGGCCAAGCTGGTGCTTAACGTCGAATTCCTTTGCGGCTGGCCGACCGAGGTATTCACCAAGGGCCTTCGCCAAAATTGCTTCCACGGCAATCTGAGCAGTGTAAGCTTTCGTTGAGGCTACGGCAATTTCAGGACCGGCATACAGCAATTCCGTAAAGGTTGCTTCACGGGAAAGGGTTGACTTGTCAACGTTCGTGATCGTCAGGCTCGGCCAGTTATTCTTGTTAACACTTACCAGAACCTGCCGACTATCAGCCGTTTCCCCACTCTGACTCAAGAAAATAAAGAATGGCTTCTTTGACAGTAATGGTTGTTCGTAGGCAAACTCTGACGAGATGTGAACACTGGTTGGCACGCCGCACAGCCGTTCAAAGATCCGTGCACCGACCAGGCCAGCGTGGTAACTAGTACCGGCACCAACAATGTAGAGGTGGTCAGCAGCGGCCATGGCCTTTAATAACTGCTCGTCGATCTCTGGTTGGTCACTATCACCAAAGTATTCCTGAACCAGCTTCCGCATTACGGCTGGTTGCTCGTCAATTTCCTTCAGCATGTAGTATGGGTACGCACCCTTATCCGCAGCGTTTTCATCCATATCAACGGTGAAGGATTGGCGTTCCTTCTCGTTACCGTCAAAGTCCTTGATCGTAACGTGGTCAGGCTTAACGATTACCAATTCGTGGTCTTCGATTTCCATAAACGTATTCGTCTGCTTAATCATCGACATCGCATCAGAACCAACCAAGTTGTAGCCATCAGCCAAGCCAACCAAAAGCGGACTCTTGTTCTTGGCAACGTAGAGGGTGTCTGGTTGCTCCCGATCCATCAATACAAAGGCATATGATGAGTCAGCACTGATTAGGCGCAGGACCTTGAGCAGGGCGGCTTCCGTCGTCATCTGGTCATCAACGACAAACTTATCAACCAACTGAACAACGACTTCCGTATCCGTCTGGCTCGTAAAGTGGACACCGGACAGGTATTCCTTCTTTAATTGTGCGTAGTTTTCGATAACCCCGTTGTGAACCAGGTAGAAACGGTCATCCTGTGAATACTGGGGGTGCGCATTAGCCTCATTTGGTTCCCCGTGGGTAGCCCAGCGGGTGTGGCCAATCCCCGCCCATCCATGAACGTCATCAGTCAAAGCTGCTTCTAAGTTGCTGATCCGTCCGGGACGCTTAACCAGGTAATCGTGACCATTTTGATCATTTACGTATACACCAGCAGAGTCATA
>DXAF01000067.1 GCA_019117185.1 Candidatus Limosilactobacillus intestinipullorum
GTCTTCAAATGATAAAATATTGGTGCCCATAAAGGTCCTTCTTTCATGGATTTTGTTTAGCGACACCATTAAAGACCTTTATGGGTTTTTCTGTCCACTAAAATGTTCAACTTAAATTTTACAATCTACCAAATATAAGACATTGCGCCGTTGTGCATTGCCTTATTTATGTATTCCTGGTCCTCATGCATGGATAAGATGATAATTTTAACGTCTGGGAACTTATCATGAATACGTTCCGTCGTAATCAAGCCACTTTCACCTGGTGGCATACTGAGGTCCATGATCACGATATCAATATCACCACGTTCAATCCGCATATAAGTATCGGTCCCACTTGCGGTCTCATCGACAACCTCAAATCCCGCTTGCTGATTGACCAGGTATGATATTCCGGCCCGGACGATGGCGTGGTCGTCTGCCACTAAAACCTTGTACATTATTTCTCACCAATTCCTTATTATTTGTTAAACGGGAACTTGACGGTTACCGTTGTTCCTTCATTAGGGTGTGAACTAATCTTGAAGAAGCCATTTAGTGCCGTCACCCGTTCTTTCATATTCATCAATCCCAGGGAATGCCCGTTAAAGCCTCCGTACTGGGAAAGGTCAAAACCGCTACCGTCATCCAACACCTGCATCTGAACAAAGTGGGGGTGGTTAGAAACCAACACATTAATTTCCGAAGGTTGAGCATGACGGAGCGCGTTATTAATTGCTTCCTGGCAGACCCGGTACAAAACATTTTGGCCATCTTGGGAGAGGTGAATATCACTCTTATCAGTGGCCAAAACGTTAATGGTGACACCTGAATTAGCTTGGAGCCGCTTGGCTAACGCCTTGATTGCGGGAACAAGGCCAAAACTATCCAGAACCGCGGGACGAATGTCCAACGCCATGGCCTTAATTTCCGCTAGTGTTTGCTGTAGCTGTATCTCGATCGTTTGACTAGTTGTTTGAACTTGCTGGGCACTCAACTGGTCCTGGGCGATCCGTCGCACCCCCATAATTGCCGAATAGACCCCCTGAGCAATGCTATCGTGTAAATCCTGTGAAATTCGTTGCCGTTCCTTTTCATGGGCCCGGTTGATGTAACGGTTAAGCAGGTGTTGATGCTCAATCGACGACAGGTGTTGCTGCTGTTGGTGGTTTTCCGCCGTTAGAGCATAAACACCCTGGTCGGGATCCAGGACCCGGTAAAAAAGTGACAGGTGCAGGTGCCCCTTCGCAACTGGGAGGGTCACCGCCGTCGCCGTCAACCGCTGTGCTTCATCTTGCCGCCACTGGTTTTTAACAATCTGGAGTAGGTACCCCGGGGACAGGTGATACTTTTTTACTAGCTGTTGCGCAGCCGCGTTGCTTTTAAACAGGTGGTCATCTTGAAAAATCATGATGGCTGCTGATGACTGGTTAAAGTACATTTTTAACCATTTTGCTTCTGTCAATAATTAAGTCCTCCCCCTAAATTAGTCATTAAGGTAGCCGATTAACCGGCTAACCGTTGCTGCACTGACGATTTGCTGACGACGGTAACCAGCTAGCAGGACCGCACTAACGGCCCCGGACTGTGTCGAGATTGGTACCGCCACGGCACCCCACAAGGACTCAACACTAGCAATCGGCGTGTAAAGCTTATTTGAAATACTGTATTCACTAAGGTCATTATTATAAAAAGGCTTTCCCGTCCGAAAGACCAGACCAGCAATCCCAAAGCCCCGCCGGAGGACAATTTGCCGAAAGCGCTCACTCTGGTTACCGGCTGCAAACCGCCACTTGATTAGGAACGGGTAGTAAGGCTGCTGGAGGGCAATGCCAACAAAGTCAAAGTCACTGGCTTGGTAAATATGAGCAACTAATTTTGAATAGTCCTTATCTGTTTTGGCTTGTTCTAAAACCATCATTACCATCTTCTTTACTATGGAAATTTAGGTAATCCCATTGACGGTCCTTGGTAGTACTTTTGGCTATCAAAGTTAAAGTTGGGATTACAAAACTCACGGTAGTGGTTATAGTCACGTTGAAGCTGCTGAATTTGGTCGTCTAGCTGTTCCAACTCCGCATCACGTTCAAGCGAACTAAGTTGTTGGTTAACCTCTTGCTCCCGGTTTTCAAGCATTGTCCGGCGGATCGCGAGGTCATTTAACACGAGCGCGAGCAGCTTTTGAAAGTCGGGATCTGACATCATTGCTTTGGTTTTCATTGTTGGTCCTTTCTCGTTCGGTAATTCAAGTTACAGAGTTCCTGGTGAGCGGCCAGGTGGAGTGGCTGACAGTAGCATTTCTTAATTAAAAATGTACCCAGGCGCCAATTGCCACCCTTCCTTAACCAGTTACAAAGGGTCTGGTGGTCGGTGCGGAAATGGGCAAGCGTAAAGTGCAGGTGCTGGTCATCAGCGACAAACGCGGCGGGGTGGGCAGCCAGCTGGGCGATACTTTTGGTCTGAAGGTCCGGGTAGTCAACTGCCAAGAGCAGGTAATCAGTAGGTTCGGGGTGCCAACTGGTGACCGCGACGAGCCCACTCAAGGGACCGTGCTGGTCATAAGGTGGAACATCGCAGACCAGCTTAACTGCCGGATGGTCCCGCAATTGCCGGCGGATCACAGACTGATTTTTCACGTTAGCGCTCACGACAACCTGGTTGCAGTAGGGAAGCAACTTAGTCACCGCTAGTTGGACATTACTTGCGTCGTATCCCGGTAAGTGATAAGTAGCCTTATCGGTCCCGAACCGCTTGGATTGGCCACCAGCAAGGATAATTCCGATCAATGTCTACTCACCATCCTCCATTTGGTGCTTAAGGTCGGTGTAGATTGCGGCCACCAGGTTGGACAGTGCTGACTTATCAACTCTGGCATTTTTAACCACCCGCCCAGTTCTAATCAGTGCTGGCGTAGCCGTTAGAATACCTGGATGCTCTTCGTCCAGCAAACAGACCTTAGGGTAGGGTGCCGCCTTATGTCCTTCAATAATGATCACGTCGTTGTCAGGGGCCAGCCGCGCGACCATCTTGCTTAACGCTGGCCGGGAACCTTGCTGGTGAAAGAAAAATTGATTGTTTGATTCTAAAATAACCTGGTGGGCCCCCGCCGCACTCATCTGGTAGCTATCCGTTCCGGGCACGTCCATTGAACTGGCATGGGCATCATGCTTGATTGCCGCGACCCGGTAGCCATCCTTAGTAAGGCGGTCGATTAGCCGAGTCACCACAAGTGTCTTACCGGTATTCTTAGCCCCAATTATTTGAATGGTAACAGCCATGCGTCGGTCTCCGTTCCTACCTGCATGGGCGTCGTGCTATGCGGAATTAGCGCTAGGCACGTGGTGGTCTGCAGGTTAGCTAGTGAACCAGAACGGTTAATCCCATTCGGATAAACAAGGTAGTGCCCATCTTTAATTTCATAGCGGCAGCGAAGATAACGGTCAAAGCCGTTGGTCTTGTTGTATGGTGCTGCCAGGATCGCCCGGACATGCTGGAGGCGCGTTTTTTGATGCTGATAACGGCGGATCAGGGGCTCCATGTAAAGGTAGAAGCCGGTAAAGCACGCTCCTGGATTACCAGACAGGGCCATCACCAGGGTATTATCTTGGACAAAGGCCGTTGTGACACTACCAGGCCGCTGCTTAATCTTGTTAAAAAGTAATTGGTCCGCCTGACGAGCGCTATCACCGATGTAGTCAAAGTCACCAACTGAAACACCACCATCGGTAATGACAATTTCATGGTTGGCCATTTGCTGTTTTAAAACTCGCTCAATTGTTGCTGCATCATCGGGTAGTTGGGTTGTGAAGTCAACTACCCCGCCGGTCTCCTCGACCAGGTTCTTTAACATGATCCCGTTACTGTTGTAAATCTTACCCGGCGCAATTGGGTCAGTCGAATTTAGGAGCTCAGTCCCGGTGGCAATGATTGCAATCCGGGGCTGCTGATAAACCGTCACTTTCTTGATGCCAAAGGCCCGCAAGACCGCCAGACCCCCGGGGTTGATCTCCTGGTTGCGGGCCAGAATGGTTTCCCCCTGCTTAACGTCGGTACCCGTTTCGGTGATGTTAGTTTTACTTTCACCCGTGATAATCTTTACGCGGTGGGGATCACCATCGACCGCGCGCGTCTTTTCAATCCGAATTACCTTGGCAGCGTCGTCGGGAACATAGGCCCCCGTCATAATCCGAACCGCTTCACCACTGGCTAATGGCTGCTCCCAGGTTGCACCGGCTTGAATCTCACCCAGAACTTTAAAAGCTTTGGGGAAGTCGTGATCATCGGCTGCCCGAATCGCATAACCGTCCATGCCGGCACGCCGGAAGTGGGGGTATGCGTAACTGGCTTTCACATCCGCCGCAAGAATCCGGTGGTTAGCTTCTTCAATTGGGACCACTTCGGTAGCCGTTTTCAGCGGCACTGCTTGCATTCGCGCCTGTGCCTCGGCAACTGAAATTGGTGTTCTCCTAGTGAGCATGATGATGGTCATCCTTTCGTTGATTACTGCTCTCAAAAAGTAAGTGTTGGTATTCTGGAATAATTAACCGCTGGAGGGCCGTTTGACAGGCATTTTGTGAACCAGGCAGACAGTAGGTTAACTGCCAGCGCTGGTTAAACCCGGCCAGTGCTTGTGAGGCGAGGGCCCGGGTACCGATTTCATCAAAGGACAGCTGACGAAACATTTCACCAAATCCCGGAATTGTTTTACGGAGTAGGGGGGTGAGGGCCTGAATCGTCACGTCCCGTTTGGCAACCCCGGTTCCGCCGGTGGTAATGATTATGTCTGGCGCGGCCTGCTCCATTTGCAAGTAGGCAGCCTGGATATCGACAATATCATCCTTGACGATTTCCCGGTCACTAACCCGTAACCCCTCTTCAGTCACTAGCTGGGCAATTAAGTCCCCAGACGAGTCAGTTTTCATTACCCGACTGTCGCTAACAGTTAAGATTGCAACATTAATCATGATTTACCCTCTTTCGTTAAGGACTGGGCCAGTTTAGTTAAACTGGCCAATTGTTGGTCAGCATTTTTGCGATCAGGTAGGTCATACATTATTAGCTTACCATTTCTAAAAAGGCTAACCGGTCGCTGGTGCCAACTAAAATGGACGAAGAGGGGACTACTTCCCTTTAGCAAGCCAGCGTGCTTCAGGTAGGCTACCCAAGCCGTTAACTCGATTGGTAATGATAACCGAATGTAAAAAGCATTTTCCCCACAAAGCATCCGTAATTGTTGACTATCGGCTTGCTGGCTGACAGTTGGACGGTCCTCTTGACAGCTTGGGCAGTCCGTTCGCTTATTAACTTTAAACTTATTAGCGGCCATTGACCAGTTGTCATAGGTAATTAAGTGGTCAAAATCAATAGTTGCCCGGTCAACCAGGTAGTGGAGGGCTAATGAGACTTGCATCCCCGCAATAAGCGGCAAGAGGGCAGTGTTAACGCCGATCAGGCCACAGTCTGCCTGCTTGAGGTCGTCAAGGTTAGGGAAAACACAGTTAAGGCAGGGATGCTCCCGTGGTGAGACCGCCATAACATTGCCGTAACTGCCGGCACAACTAGCAAATAGGTAGTCAAAATTGTACTTAATGGCGAGCTGGTTAAGCAGGTCGCGGGCACCGTAATTGTCAAGGCAGTCTAGGCAGAGATCAAACTGGTTGTCGACGATAATGTCCGTGGTCAGCGGGGAGGGGATCGCCATGACTTCAACCGTGTTGTTGATCTCACGGAGGTGATCTTTAGCAGCAGCTACCTTAAAGCGCCGGTGCAGACAGTCGTCCTCGGTAAAGAGGGCCTGCCGTTGCAAATTAGTCAACGAGACTACGTCGGGATCAACGAGGATCAGCCGTTTAACCCCGGCACGCGCCAACGCAGCGGCCGCATAACTGCCGAGGCCGCCAACCCCCACAATTAAGATCGTTGCTTGCTGAAGCTTAGCCTGACCCGCCGGACCAATCTGGCGGACCCTTTTTTGACGATCGTAGCGATCCATGTCTAATTCACACTCCAAGTATTCTAAAATATAGGTTTTTCCCTAGTCGTAGTATAACAGGATTAATGATAATCTTTATATTAGGGAAAAGGCTTACTTTAGATTTTACTATACCTTGAACCAATCCATTAAGGGAGGTATATCAACGATGAAGTCACGGTTCTTTAACAAAGTAGAAAAGTTTAATGGAACCTTTACACAACTAGAAGAAAATAATCGTCGTTGGGAAAAGCTTTATCGTCGACGCTGGGCACATGATAGGGTCGTGCGGACAACCCATGGGGTTAACTGTACGGGTTCGTGCTCATGGAACGTCTACGTTAAGCAGGGAATAATTACGTGGGAACACCAGGCAACTGACTACCCATCATGTGGTGCCAACATTCCAGGATATGAGCCCCGGGGATGTCCGCGGGGCGCTAGTTTCTCGTGGTACGAATATAGTCCAGTCCGGATTAAGTATCCATACATTCGTGGTCGGCTATGGAAGATGTGGACTGCGGCTAAGCAGGAGCACGATAATCCGCTAGCTGCCTGGGCAAGCATTGTCGAAGATCCCAAAAAGGCGAAGGAATATAAGAGCGTCCGGGGGCACGGAGGCTTAGTTCGTGTTCACCGTAACGAGGCATTAGAGTTAATCTCCGCAGCCTGCTTATACACGATCAAGAAATATGGTCCAGACCGGATTGGTGGCTTCACACCGATCCCGGCAATGTCAATGATGAGTTTTAGCGCGGGCGCACGGTTTATTGCCCTCCTCGGTGGGGAACAAATGAGCTTTTACGACTGGTACGCTGACTTGCCGCCGGCTTCACCACAAGTTTGGGGTGAACAGACTGATGTACCTGAATCAGCTGAATGGTACAACAGTTCCTACATTATTATGTGGGGTTCCAACGTGCCGTTAACGCGGACGCCCGACGCCCACTTCATGACCGAAGCCCGCTACAAGGGAGCCAAGGTGGTTGCGGTTAGCCCTGACTACGCTGAAAACGTTAAGTTTGCTGATGACTGGCTTGCACCACACCCTGGTAGTGACTCAGCGGTTGCCCAGGCGATGACTTACGTAATTCTCGATGAATTTTACCACAAGCACCCCGTGGACCGCTTTATTAAATATTCCAAGCAATACACCGACCTACCATTTATCGTGGAATTGGAACCAAGTGCGGCCAACCAGGGCCACTGGACTGCTGGGCGTTTTGTCCGGATCAGTGACCTAAGGGATGACGATTCGATCGTTAACCCCGCCTGGAAGACGGTCGTCTACGATAAAAACAGCCAACGGTTCGTTGTGCCTAACGGAACGATGGGGCAAAAGTACGACCCGAAAGCAAAGTGGAACCTTGAGCTAAGTGATGCTGATGGTCATGCCATTGACCCGGCCCTTTCGATTGAAGAACAGGGGAGTGCAACGGTCCAGGGAACCATCGATTTCCCGGCATTTAGTAATCAGGGCAATGACGTGGTCGTTCGTCACATCCCGGTCAAAAAGGTTCGCTTCACTGATGGGCAGGATCACTACGTTACTAACGTCTATGACCTCATGATGGCACAAATGGGAATTAACCGGACCGGCCATGATGAATTAGCTGCTAAGGACGCTCATGACGCCAACAGTTTCTTTACGCCAGCATGGCAAGAGAGCCGTTCTGGTGTCAAGGCCGACCAGGTTATCCAGATTGCCCGTGAATTTGCCCAAAACGCCGCCGAAAATGATGGTGCCGGCATGGTCATCATGGGTGGTGGGGTTAACCACTGGTTCAACGCGGATATGAATTACCGGACCATTATCAACATGCTGATGCTCTGTGGGTGTATTGGTAAGACCGGTGGTGGCTGGGCCCACTACGTTGGACAAGAAAAGCTACGTCCCCAAGAGGGCTGGGCCAACATTACCTTTGCTAACGACTGGGAAAAGGGTGGCGCCCGCCAGATGCAGGGGACAACGTGGTATTACTTTGCAACTGACCAATGGCGGTATGAAGAGATTGATAACCAGGCTCAAAAGTCACCGGTATGGAAGAGTAAGCATACTTACCTCCACAATGCCGACTACAATCAATTAGCTATCCGGCTGGGCTGGTTACCGTCATATCCACAGTTCAACCGTAACCCGTTATCATTTGCTAAGGATTATCAAACAACAGACCTTGCTAAGATTTCCCAACAGGTTGTTGACGAGTTAAAGAAAGGGAGCCTGCACTTTGCCGCCGAAGATCCTGACGCAAATGAAAACCAGCCTAAGGCGTTCTTCCTCTGGCGTTCAAACCTGTTTGCTTCTTCAGGTAAGGGTGCGGAATACTTTATGAAGCACCTGCTGGGCGCAGAAAACGGCCTGTTAGCCAAACCTAATGACCGGCGCAAGCCTACCGAGATGGTTTGGCATGATCAAGCAGCGGTTGGTAAGCTCGACTTGGTTGTTGATATGGACTTCCGGATGGTCTCGACCCCGATGTACTCAGATGTGGTATTACCGGCGGCAACCTGGTACGAAAAGAAGGACCTTTCATCAACCGACATGCACCCGTTTATCCACCCGTTCAACGACGCCATCAGTCCAATGTGGGAGTCCAAGTCCGACTGGCAACAGTTTAAACTGCTCGCCAAGACGTTCTCCCAGATGGCCGCAAAGTACTTCCCCGGCACCCACTACGATCTAAAGAGTGCCCCACTGGGTCATGATACGCCGGGTGAAATTGCCCAACCATATGGTGAAGTCAAGGACTGGAAGAAGGGCGAAACCGCGCCTATTCCAGGAAAGACGATGCCGTCACTAAAGCTGATCCCACGTGATTACAGTCAAGTTTACGAGAAGTACATTACTCTAGGGCCAAACGTTGTTAATAATTACCCTTACGACGTCCAGGACCAATATGACTACCTCAAGGACTTAAACGGTGTTGCTGATCGCGGGGTGGGTGCTGGTTGCCCACTACTGGATGAAGACGAGAAGGTCTGTGATGCGATCTTGCGGATGTCAACGGCATCTAACGGCCGACTCGCTGACCGTGCTTGGCGCAAGAAGGAACAGCAAACTGGCGAGCACCTAGTTGATATCGGCCGTGGCCACGCCGACGATATCATGTCATTTAAGAAGATTACGGCCCAGCCGCAAGAAGCGTACCCAACACCAATTGGAACTTCTGCTAAGCATGGTGGGGACCGTTACACACCATTCTCCTTGATGACTGAACGTAAAATTCCGAACCGGACGCTGACCGGTCGTGAGCAATTCTACGTGGACCACGAGGTCTTCCGTGAATTCGGTGAGGGCCTGGCAACTTACAAGCCATCGCTACCACCAATTGTCATGGCGCCACGTGACACGGATGTCCAGCCCGCTAAAGATGAGATTACGCTTAAGTACATGACCCCTCACGGTAAGTGGAACATTCACACGATGTACTACGATAACCTTGAGATGCTAACCCTCTTCCGGGGTGGGCCGACTGTTTGGATTAGTCCAGAAGATGCGGCTAAAATCGGTGTCAAGGATAATGACTGGGTTGAGGCCTACAACCGTAACGGGGTCGTAACGGCCCGGGCGGTGGTTTCCGTCCGAATGCCAAACGGCTCCATGTACATGTATCACGCTCAAGACAATGAGATTTACGAACCATTATCAACCATTACGGGAAACCGCGGTGGGTCGCATAACGCGCCAACCCAAATTCACGTTAAGCCCACGCATATGGTTGGTGGTTACGGTCAGTTAAGTTACGCTTGGAATTATTACGGTCCAACTGGTAACCAACGTGACCTCTACGTTAATGTTCGAAAGTTAAAGAAGGTGAACTGGAGTGAAGATTAAAGCACAAATTGGGATGGTGTTAAACCTCGACAAGTGTATCGGTTGTCACACCTGTTCAGTCACTTGTAAAAATACCTGGACTAACCGTCCAGGTGCCGAATATATGTGGTTTAACAACGTCGAAACCAAACCAGGGGTTGGTTATCCCAAACGATGGGAAGATGAGGAGCAATACCATGGTGGTTGGACGTTAAACGCCAAGGGTAAGCTCCAACTGCGTGCGGGAAACAAGCTTAACAAGATTGCCCTTGGAAAGATCTTTTATAACAATGATATGCCCGAGATGGATAACTATTACGAACCATGGACATATGACTATAAGACTCTTTTTGGCCCGGAACGCAAACACCAACCGGTTGCCCGGCCAAAGTCCCAGATTACTGGTGAAAACATGGAACTTAAGACGGGCCCTAACTGGGATGATGACCTAGCTGGCTCGACTGAATACGTTCACCAGGACCCCAATATGCAAAAGATCGAAAGCGACATTAAGGATAACTTCAAACAAGCATTTATGATGTACCTGCCCCGGCTTTGTGAGCACTGTTTGAACGCGCCGTGTGTGGCTTCGTGTCCATCCGGTGCCATGTATAAGCGGGATGAAGACGGGATCGTCCTCGTTGACCAAGATCGGTGCCGTGGTTGGCGTTTTTGTATGACGGGGTGCCCGTATAAAAAGGTGTACTTCAACTGGCGGACACATAAGGCCGAGAAGTGTACCTTCTGCTACCCACGAATTGAAGAGGGCCAGCCAACTGTTTGTGCCGAAACCTGTGTGGGCCGGATTCGTTACATTGGGGCAATGCTATACGACGCGGACCGTGTTGAAGAGGCCGCTTCAACCCCTGATGAAAGTAAGCTCTACGAAGCACAGCTTGGGCTCTTCTTAGACCCGAATGATCCACAAATCGTTAAGCAGGCCTTGAAGGATGGTATTTCAGAAGAAATGATTGCGGCAGCGCAAAAGTCCCCGATCTATAAGATGGCAGTCGAAGAAAAGATTGCCTTCCCACTGCACCCTGAATACCGGACAATGCCAATGGTTTGGTACATTCCACCGCTATCACCAGTGATGTCTTACTTTGAGGGCCGTGACTCAATCAAGGACCCCGAGATGATCTTCCCGGGGATTGATCAGATGCGGGTACCGGTCCAGTACCTGGCCAGTCTTTTAACCGGTGGTAACGTTCCTGCCGTCAAGGGCGCTCTCTACAAGCTTGCCATGATGCGCCTTTACATGCGGGCTAAGACCAGTGGTAAGGACTTTGATACCAGCAAGTTAGCCCGGGTGGGGTTAACTGAAGCCAGTGCAACCTCACTGTATCGTTTGCTGGCAATCGCTAAGTATGAGGACCGCTTTGTAATCCCACGGAGTCGGAAAGCTGAACTAGAGGATGCCCAAAGCGAACAGGGTGGCCTGGGCTATGATGAGTGTGATGGGTGCGTATTAGCCCCGCAACACACTAGCATCTTCAAGAAGGCCGAAGCTGGGAAGTCGACGAATGAAATTTATGCAGAAAGCTTCTACGGAGGAATCTGGCGTGATTAATTATCAAAAGTTAGCTGCTCACCGACAAACCTTTCACGTACTGTCGGTGTTAATTGACTACCCAACCGCCGACACTTTTAACAGCGCTCACCGGCAAATTATCAGCCATGACCAGGAATTATCGAAGGACAATCGGCAACAACTGCTAAAGCTATTTGATCAGCTTGCCCAGCCGAGTTTGTTAGAGCAACAGACCGACTATACCGGCTTGTTTGAAATGAACCGGCGCTATACGCTCTATATGTCGTATTATAAAATGACCGATTCACGAGAACGGGGGACGGTACTAGCGAAGCTCAAAATGCTCTATGAAATGTTTGGAATCGCCGAGTCAACAAGCGAGCTCTCTGACTATCTTCCCTTGATGCTGGAGTTTTTGGCCATTGGTGACTACCTTGATGACCTCCGACGTAAGGACCTCCAGTTGGCGCTAGGGGTGATTGAAGATGGCACGTATAATTTGCTACAGAATGCTGTAGCCGACAGTGAAAAGCCATATATTAAGCTGGTTAAATTGATACGAACAGTTGTCGGCTTGTGTGTTGAAACAGAGGTGAAATCAGATGCACAATAATTGGTCAATCTTTCTCTGGATCGTATACCCATATGTAATGCTAGCATCCTTTTTTATCGGTACCTTTATCCGGTTCAAGTACTTTCACTCTAGCATTACCGCAAAATCAAGTGAAATTTTTGAAAAAAAGAAGTTAATCATTGGGAGTATTACCTTCCACGTTGGTATTATCCTGGCCTTTTTTGGTCACTGTTTAGGGATGTTGGTTCCAAAGAGCTGGACAGCTTTCTTTGGCATCACGGACCATATGTACCACCTGTTTGGTTCACTTTTGATGGGGATTCCAGCCGGTTTGCTCGCCTTTATTGGGATTGCAATCCTAACTTACCGGCGGATGACTGTTGCCCGGGTCTTTCGGACAAGTAGCCGCAGTGATATTATCGTCGACTGGGCACTCCTAATCACCATTGCTTTGGGACTGTCATGCACTATTTCCGGTGCGTTTATCGACTTCGACTACCGGGTAACTATTAGTCCATGGGTACGGAGCCTTTTCACACTCCACCCACAATGGCAGCTAATGGCGACCGTTCCGTTGATCTACAAGATCCATATCCTGTGTGGTTTTGCGATCTTTGGCTACTTCCCATACACGCGGCTGGTTCACGCATTAACGTTACCATGGCAATACATGTTCCGTCGTTACATCGTCTACCGGCGGCGGGTTAGTGCCTACTAGTCTCAACCTAAGTAACTGCGCTGGAAATCGTAACGAGGTCTCCGGCATCAGTAAAATATAACAGTGTAATATACCAAAAATGGGCTGTGACATAAGCTCTACAACTTAGTTGAATATGAACAACGCAGTACACAAATGGGAGCGTGAAGAGGCCTTTAGCGTTCGGATTTTCCGAACACTAAAGGCCCTTCGTGTACTGCGCTGCAGCATTTTCAACTATGATAAGGGACTTATGTTACAGCCCCTATTTGTGCTTCCTAATGAATTAACAAGCTAATTATGTTGCTTTCTGGACATTAACGGTGGATAGTCTTGGTGAAGGTCACAATGACGCTTGCCGCTAAGACAAGTACCGCTCCCGCAATTAACGACGGCGTAACCTGGACTGGAAAGAAGAAGGCAGAGTAAATAATAACGATCACCGGTCCGATTGCCCGGACAATGTTAGCTTTACCCGCCGAAATAAACTTAAGACTGGTGTAAAACAGTAACAATGAGATAAAGCCGTTGAAAAAGGCCCCACCAAAGTTAAATGCCACTGCCTGCCCAGAAATATTGCTAAACGACGTCCGGGTCGCCAGTGCAAACACCAATAACAGGATTGCAGACGTAGTATGGTTATAAAAAAGCACGTTATTAGGGTGCGCATCAGTAACCAAGTGCTTGGCCGTAATGTTATTGGCCGCGTACATGAGGGGGTAGACGAATGCGCAGAGTAGTCCCCAGCCATTATCGCTTAACTGCAACCGTCCACCTGAGATCAGGAACGACCCGATGATGCAAAGAACAATTGCTAGGTAGTCCATGCCCTCAATCTTTTCACGCAAGAAGATGTACGATAGTAAAAATACGTACACTAAGTACATCCGGGCGATTAAGGTAACGGTAATCGGACTAAGCAATGATAGTGCAACGTACTGGAGGATAATTCCCACGGCATTCGTCCCCCCTAGTAACCATAACCAGGGGTTAGCAAACGAGTGCCAGCTAATCCGACGGTGGGTAATCAAAATAGTGACCAGGACGAAGAACGCCGCAAAAACACTCGTGAAGATCCCACCAACCACGGGACTCAAACTTGTTAAGGAAAATTTATTTAGAACCGGGCTAATGCTACTGAAGAGTAGTGAAATGAGGTTTAGCTCAACCCCCCACAGCTGCATTCTTGAAAACGACTTAGTATTATTCATGGCATAACTCCTCTCATATTAACTAATATAATGGACTTTTTAGAATAGGCAATTAGGTAATCACCTATTTAAGGCGGGGGCTACTTAAGGAGTCAGTTAGGTGGCAACTCGGTTCATTAAGAAAAGGAGACTTCCCGTGCTAGTGGTAAGTGGTTATTCATTTGGTTGATTCCCTTATTTTCTATATTAGTTAATTTCGATACAATGGTGACTGAAAGTAAGCTTGTTATGACGGGCCCGGTAAAAACAGCCCTGTGGCCATTAGGATGACTGAATTACTTAGCCATTGCATCGGGGGCCAGTCAACTAGCCACTGTACTGCAGCGCTTTGATCTTTAGAGGTGATAAAGAAGCTAGGCAAGTTTCCGACCGCTTATTATTGATCTAGGAGGAAGAAAAATGAAGAAAATCGTTGTATTAGGCGCCGGTTATGCCGGCTTGAAGACCGTTGTTGAATTGCAAAAGAAGTTGAAGGGGCAGGTTGAAATTACCCTAGTTGACCAAAATGACTACCATTACGAGGCCA
>DXAF01000007.1 GCA_019117185.1 Candidatus Limosilactobacillus intestinipullorum
GGTATGAACGAATGTGGTGCTTAAAGATTTGAATGTGGCTTGGGCAGTTCATTGGCCGCAATTCCAGCATTTCACCGTCACCCATGTCCATTGGTGGGAACATGTCATCACGGTAGTGTGCCCAGTGACCGGAAGTCTTGTAGGCGTCCAGGTTCATCAGTACTGGCGTGTAAACGTGCTCGTAACCATCGGCCACTTCACGGTCAATGATGTAACGCTCAATCGTCCGCCGAATAGTAGCACCCTTTGGCATCCAGTATGGCAGGCCGGCACCGACCTTTGGATCAACGAAGAAGAGGTCGAGTTGGTTACCGATTACCCGGTGGTCGTGTTCACGGGCTTCTTGACGTTGCTTCATGTCAGCATCTAATCCCGCCTTGTTGTAGAAGACCGTGCCGTAGATCCGTTGCAGCATTGGGTTTGATGACATACCTTTCCAGTAGGCACCAGCCACGGAGAGGAGCTTCAAGTGCTTAATTGCATCACCGTAAACCAGAATGTCACTGTCAGCTAAGACCTTGATATTACCAGCTTGGTACATGGCAACCTTGCCATCCTTGGCTGCTTCCTTGATTAGTTCAGTGGAATAAGGGTCATTCTTGACTTCTGCTAAGGCATCGTCAACGGGAACTTCGACGAATTCAACCTTGGCATCCTTAGCGGCGCCGCGAAGGGCATCCTCTAATGCTGGTAATTCGTCAGCGGAAACTTGTTGGTCATCCTTGTCAGAGTCAACATGGAAGCCATCTTCATCAAATACGGCTTCACCTAAACGAATCCCCTTAAATTCTTGTTGCAATGCACCCTTTAATAAGAGGGCGGAAAGTTTACGAAGTGCTTGTAAACCTTCTTTGGAATCCCGGTCAATCTTCTTAACTGACCCGTCAACGGACATAACTGCGACTTGTGCCATACTAAATCTCTCCTTTATAGAAATTAAAAACGTCCCTAGTATGCACACTTGGTACATACTAGGGACGTTAATTATCAATAGTTAGCGTGGTTCCACCCATGTTTAGAGTATGGTGATACTCTCTCAATGGTGTGTTAACGGACACGACCCGATCGACCTTATCTCGGCCAATAATCATCAGTGAGGTGGTACAAGTAGCAGTGGACTAAATACGACTTCCAGTCTAGGCCATATCTCCCTGGTTAAGCACTTGTTACTTGCTTATCCTCTGATTGACTAGAATTATAACACCCTACCAGAGTTTGACAAGGGGGTTGGACAAATAAATTTGATTTTAGTAGCACCTATTGGTGGGCGCCAGTACTTTGATTACCGCCAGTAGAGGTGGCTGGAGCGTTTGTATTACCAGTACCGGTTGCCGCTGACGAGCCATTATTTCCAGTCGAAGTTTCGCCATTTTGCGTCCCAGTGTAGTTATTGTTGGTGCTATTACCACTGGTCGTCTGGCCGTTGCCCCGGGTGGTTGTCTGTTGGCTACCACCGGTATGACCGGTTGACGGCGTGTATGAGTACGTCGTTGCCCCGGTATCGTTATCATCATCGTCATCATCAATAGTCGATGACGAGTGGTGGCGGTGGTGACTACTCGACCGTTTTGAGCTGCTCGAAGAAACGCTGGTACTGTCGTTGTCAGTATTAGTCTTAACCGGGTCTTGTTGTTTAACGACAAAGACAATGATTGAGACTAACAGGATTGCGAGTAAAATCCCCAAAAGAATTTTGAAAGTGCGCTTACCCCGGTTACCAGGCTTCTTCGGGTGGTGACCACCCCGGTTGCCCTTTTTGAAGACGGAACTACGTTTGTTATTTTTAGAATCATAAAGTTGAACTCGGCTTGGCCGATCCTGGTTATTATTGTTCAATGTGTTCACCTCATCTGGGTACACAGGAATCTGTGCTTAGTAGCATTCAAGTCTATATTATAACATTGTTCAATGCCGGTAGGAGGCAAAACTAAAACGGTCAGTGCAGACATGCACGTGGCCGTTTAGTTACTTATCTATCTAGGGAGAATACTTATTTTTGGGATTGTCTAAATAATACCCGGAAAAATTGAAGAAAATATGAAACGCCGTTATAAAAAGAATAAAGAACGAAGCTGGAAAAGTGTCCAAACGTTCTGGATGGCTAATGTTGAGCTATTGCCCGTAATTAGACACTAAAAGCGTGCTTTTTCTCACGTAATATTTGCGAATTAAAAAGGGGTTGTGACATAATCTCTACAGCCTAGCTAAAGTACGAACAGTGCAGTACACAAATGGCCTCCAGTGTTCGGCTTTGCTGGGCACTGGAGGCCTATTTGTGCTTCCTAAAGGCTAGCTGTGCGTCGACGGGGGTTCCCTACAGGCTTGCTTCGCTTCGAAAGACGAACTAGCAAGCTAGTTCTGTCTCACTCCCACGTTGTTAGGTTAGATTAGGGTGCGTTTTAGAATTTAATCTTCATCTGAATCCTTTAATTGGGCTTCACGTTGACCAAAGCCCTTACCTTCGGCGGCAAAACGCTTGTCACCCCGGTAAAGTTCAATACAAGTCCAGGCTAACAGGACTAGGATGACAACGATGGTAAGGTAAGCTAACACATCGGACAGTCCCTTTGACCATAAGCCGAAGCCTTCGTAAGTTGCCGGCAGGTTATAGAGGTTTAAGAAGGTCAATGCGATAACGGAAATCCAACCGCAAATCTTGACCCAAAGCCGGTTCTTAAATTCACCCATTTCGACTTCACTGTTGGTCATCATTAATAATGGTAACATGGAGAATGGCAGGGCAAAGGCTAGGAAGACCTGTGAGTTTTCCATCAAAAGGTTCAGCGCCGTGTGTTGTTGGATGGTGTTTTCACCAGAAGTCATGGCAACACAGGCTAAAACAGGGATAACGGAAATAATCCGCGTAACCAGCCGCCGGGCCCACAGTGGCATCTTCATGTGAACGAATCCTTCCATAATAACTTGACCGGTCAAAGTACCAGTGATAGTTGAGTTTTGACCAGAAGCCAGGAGGGCAACGGCGAACAGGGTTGAAAGAACCCCGGACTTAGCAACCGTAATTAAAACTGGGTTGGAAAGCATCGAAGTGTTGTTCAAGGCGTCGTACAAACCGAAGAAGGAACTATCTTGAACGGCACCAGTCTTGAATACCGCAACCCCCATGATCAGTAGGAGGGAATTAACGATAAAGGCCAGCGATAACTGGATATTAGAGTCCCAAGTCGTGAAGCGAACCGTTTGCCGGATGCTGGCCAAGTCGTTGTGATCGATCTTCCGCGTTTGTGAAATTGCGGAGTGCAGGTACAGGTTGTGCGGCATAACGGTAGCCCCGATAATCCCCAGGGTCCCAGTTAACGGGGTGATACCCCCGACTTCTGGGTGTTGGGCAATGGACTTTGCAGATGGCAGCAAGCCCATGAATACGCCACCCCAGTCAGGGTGTGATAGGGCAACCTGGTAAGCAAAGACAAAGAGAATTACCAAGATCAAACAAGCAACGATTGCTTCGATCTTCCGGAAACCAATCTTAGTCAAAAGTAACAGAACCAAAACATCAAGAACGGTAATGAATACCGATGGAATCAACGGAATATGGAAGAGCAAGTTTAAGGCAATCGCCGCACCAATAACTTCCGCAATATCGGTGGCCATGATGGCCAATTCAGTCATAATCCAAAGAATAATCCCCAACGCTTTACCGGTCCGTGCCCGTGTTGCCTGGGCAAGGTCCATTTGGCTCACGATTCCGAGTTTAGCCGCCATGTATTGAAGTAACATCGCAATCAAACTTGAAATCAAGATAGTAGTCATCAGGGTGTATTGGAAGCTTTGACCACCGGTGATTGAGGTTGACCAGTTACCGGGATCCATGTAACCCACGGCAACTAATGCACCAGGGCCCGAGTAAGCAAACAAAGTCCGCCAAAATCCCTTACCATGGGGAACTTCGACGGTCCCGTTAATTTCTTCAAGTGACTTACCGTTAGCATACTCTATCAAGTGATGCTTTTTGTGTTGATTT
>DXAF01000068.1 GCA_019117185.1 Candidatus Limosilactobacillus intestinipullorum
ACATACTGTGGGAGAGGTAAATTTTCTGCCTCATCATGACCACAACACGGACTAAGGAGGTTTTGTCTCGTGGCAAAGAAAGTAGCTAACGTTGTCAAGTTGCAAATTCCTGCCGGTGCAGCAACACCAGCTCCACCAGTAGGTCCTGCACTTGGACAAGCAGGTATTAACATCATGGGCTTCACTAAGGAATTCAACGCCCGGACTGCAGACCAAAAGGGTATGCTGATCCCAGTTGTAATTACTGTTTACGAAGACCGTTCATTTGACTTCATTACTAAGACGCCACCTGCTGCTGTCTTACTGAAGAAGGCCGCTGGTGTTGAACACGGTTCCGGTGAACCTAACACGAAGAAGGTTGCTTCTGTAACCAAGGATCAAGTTAAGGAAATCGCCGAAACTAAGATGCAAGATCTAAACGCAGCTGACGTTGAAGCAGCTATGCGCATGATTGAAGGTACTGCACGCAGCATGGGCTTCACTGTTGAAGACTAGTTGCTAAGCAGTCCGGACACACTATTAAAGTAGTGCGTCTCCGTGGGAGGTATTAACTCCGCTAGACCACATTTGCAAGGAGGAAAAACACAAGATGGCTAAGAATCGTGGTAAGAAGTACCAAGATGCGCTTAAAAAGGTTGACAGCAAGAAGGAATACGCTGCTAACGACGCAGTTCAATTAGTAAAAGACATTGACTTTGCTAACTTTGACTCAACTGTTGAAGTTGCATTTAACTTAAACGTAGACACTAAGCAAGCCGACCAACAATTACGTGGTGCCGTTGTTTTACCAAACGGTACTGGTAAGGACCAAACCGTAATCGTATTTGCTGAAGGTGACAATGCTAAGGCCGCTGAAGATGCCGGTGCTGACTTTGTTGGCTCCGACGACTTAGTAGAAAAGATCCAAGACGGCTGGCTCGACTTTGACGTGGCAATTGCGACGCCAAACATGATGCCAAAGGTTGGTCGTTTGGGTCGGGTCCTTGGTCCTAAGGGCTTAATGCCAAACCCAAAGACTGGTACGGTTACGATGGACGTTGCTAAGGCTGTTTCCGATGCCAAGGCTGGTCAAGTTACCTACCGGACTGACCGTGATGGTAACGTTGCCGTTCCATTCGGTAAGGTATCATTTGACACTGACAAGTTGGTTGAAAACCTGAAGACGTTGGAAGACATCGTTGTTAAGGCTCGTCCAGCATCAGTACGTGGTACTTACATCAAGCACGCTTCAATCGCCTCAACTTTTGGCCCAAGCGTAACGCTTGATTTAACTTCATTTGAATAAGATGGAGTCAGAAATCCCGTGACAAGGTTTGTCGCGGGATTTTATTTTTTTAAACTGAAATTAGCAGGTCACGTTTCCTGCTGCAGACCGTAACTACCGAAAGTACAAAGTCCAGCGTCGTACACAAAGCGGGCTTTAGTGTTCGAATTCTCCGAACACTAGAGCCCGCTGCACGTTCTATTTAGTTTGAGGTTATAAGGGGGCAGAGCCCTTATTGAGAGAGGATGGCTAAATCGACCTATTGAACGTTTAATTCAACGTCACCCAGGTTGTGGTCAAACTTGACCAACCACTGGCCCTGCTTAAGTGATGGTGGAAGGATAAAGGTCCCGGAAGAAACTAACTGGCCCTGCTTAAATTTCTTACCCTGGCTTTCTAGCTTTTGTACTAACCACTGGAGGGAGTTAAGCGGGTTCCCTAGGACCTCAGAGGACTTACCGGCATCTAACTTGTCATTATTATAGAAGAGTTCTGCACTAACGTTAGCAACTTCTTCGACATCGCTGAAGACCGCACTGCTAGGCTGTTCTTCTCCATATACCACCAGGCCCCCTACGGCACAGTCTGACATTACATTATACTTGCCTAGACTAGGGAACCAGTCCTTAAAGCGGGAATCGGGTACTTCTAGTGCTCCTGCCACGGTTGTCTTTCGTAAGAGGTCCGCCAAGCTATCTGAACTTAACAGGTCTTCTTTGGCACGGAAAGCCAGCTCAACTTCAACCAATGGTTCCATTTGATCTGCTAAACGAACGGTTGCCGGTGCCGGAAGGAAGTGACGGTCAACCTGTTGGCCATAGAGTGGGGAGTCGGCGTCGAACATATCTTGCGTTTTCTTACTGGTCAGCGAAACCTTGTAGCCGCCCACTGGGACGTTCTTCAATGCGGTCACCCGGTCTTGGACGGCGTAGGCAGTGTCATCATCCGTGACCACCCCGGTCCAATCGGCCTCATTGAGTGGGGTGCCGGTAAAGGATGCTTTGTAAAGTGCTTGAGCGAATTCTTCTTGCTTGTGGTTTAACTTAGTCATAATCATTTACCTCCTGTAAGTGACCATGACGCTCATCATCATTTAGTGCCCACACGTATGAGCATCATGGCTGGTTGTTAATTGATACTTGCGAAAAATCAAAATATTACTAATGTCACTAATGTCGCTATCTTTCATAATGCTCACCTCACATTAATTATTTTAAGAACAAACAAAAAAGTCCCTTAAGCACTTACCTAAATGCTTAAAGGACGAACGGATCGCGGTACCACCTTTTCTTCATGGGAAAACCCACCTTAGCCAGACTACTAATCTAATCTGTGGTCAGGGTAATGGTTGACTGCCAGGCCGACTTACTATCTTCAGTGGCCAACTTACAGGTGATATCGTGAACGGGGACCGCGTCTAACTTTCACCAACCGTTAGATCTCTGCTGCCAGTCCACTGTAACGAACTCCTGCGCTTTGTTTTTTTGTTTGTAATTAAGTTTAGCTAAACTATACTCATTAATTTTTAATCTGTCAACAACTTTTTTGCATAATTGTTAATAGTAATTTTTTTAACTCCTGCTCTTATATGAAGAAACTTAGCGTTAATAATGTTGAACTTAATTAAATCCTTAACAAGTTTGATGATCTAGTGTATACTACATCACAATGACAATTTAATTAGAGAAAAATTAGAATTGTTTAGGAGAAAATTCTTAAGGAGTGACGACAATGACAAAGTTTAACTATTCTAAACGAGTTCCAGCAGATGGCACGGATGCGGTAGGCGCAATCCTCAAAGCAGCGGCGGATCCGAAAATTATTTCCTTTGCTGGTGGATTACCAGCTCCTGAACTGTTCCCGGTTAAGGAAATGCAAGCAGCAGTCGACCAGGTCTTTACCAAGGAAGGTCAAGAAGCCATGCAGTACGGTGCTGCTAAGGGGGTTACTGCATTACGTGAGTTAATCCTCGAGCACGTCAAGGAAAAGGAAGGGGTTACTGGTCAATTAGACAACGTGATGGTAACCACTGGTTCTGAGCAGGTGTTAGACCTGGTAGGGAAGGCCTTTGTTGATCCTGGGGACACCATCTTGGTAGAACAGCCAACTTACCTTTGTGCCCTGGACGTGTTCAAGTCCTACGGTGCCAAATTTGTGGGCGTTGACATGGATGAGCAGGGAATGAAGATGGATTCTCTGGAGGAAGCCCTGCAGGCCCATCCGGAAACTAAGTTAGTGTATACCGTTCCTAACTTCCAAAACCCAACCGGACGAACGATGGCCGTTGAACGTCGTCAAAAGCTGGCGGAGTTGGCAGAAAAGTATGATGTCTACGTCTTAGAAGATAACCCGTATGGTGAAATTCGCTTTGCGGGCCACCACGTTCCGGCGGTAAAGTCCTTTGATAAGTCTGGTCACGTCTTTTACATGAGTACCTTTTCTAAGACCCTGGCCCCTGGTTTCCGGTTAGGCTGGGTGGTTGCTGACCAGGACGTGGTCAACAAGTTAACCGTCTTAAAGCAATCGGCTGACTTGCATACTGATAACTTAGCCCAGTATGCGGTAGTCGAGTTCTTAAAGCACAACGACCTTGATGCGCACGTAAAAGAAATCAGTGCGCTATATGGTAAACGTAAACAATTGATGGCCGATGGGATCAAGCAGTATTTCCCAGCGGGCGTCAAGTACACGGATCCCGAAGGTGGGATGTTCCTGTGGGTGGAAGTGCCCGGGGTGGATGACACCGTTGAGCTCTTCAAGAAATGTCTTAACCATAACGTGGCCTTTGTGCCTGGTGATCCATTCTTTGCGGGCCAACCACAACCAGGCGCGTTCCGCTTAAACTACTCGAATGCGCAAGAGGATCAAATCAAGGTTGGGATGAAGCAATTAGGTGAAGCACTTCAAGAAGCCGTTAATAAATAAAATCAGTAGCGGTGGGGGAGTGAGGCATAACTCCCCTACAAAGTGGCAAATGCTACGACATAGGGCCTTTAGCGTTCGGAAAATCCGAGCGTTAAAGGCCTCTTCGTGCTTTTACTTTCTTCACCGTTCACGATCAGCATGGAAGGTAAACAACAAAAACTCCTTTACAAAAACTAGCGTGGTATGCTATACTATCAAAGTTGATTAAATATGACTCTGCCTAAGACTCAGGTGGCATTTGCCTTAATTTGTACCTGCCGAGGAAGAAATGTAAAATTCCTTCTCTATGTCTGCGGTCATAGGGATTTTTTTATAAATCCGATCAAAATACATCGTAGGAGGTGAAATTCATGAGTGAAGCAGCTATTGCAAAGAAGGCTGAAATTGTTAAGCAAACTGCTGATTTGATTAACAATGCTGAATCAGCAATCGTTGTTGATTACCGTGGTTTGACGGTTGCCGAAGTTACTGACTTGCGTAAGCAACTCCGTGATGCCGGCGTTAAGATGTCAGTTATCAAGAACAAGATTCTTGACCGTGCCGTTGAAGGGACTGACTACGAAGACCTGCGGGATACCTTTGTGGGCCCAACTGCTGTTGCCTTCTCAAACGAAGACCCAATTGCCCCAGCTAAGATCCTGAAGAACTTCGCTGACGACCACGACGCTCTTGAAATTAAGGGTGGCTTCATCGAAAAGAGTGTTAAGACTCTCGATGAAATCAACGAATACGCTTCAATGCCAAGTCGCGAAGACCTGCTGTCAATGCTGGCATCTGCATTGCAAGACCCAATGCGCAAGATTGCCCGTGCAGTCAAGGCCGTTGCCGACAAGGAAGACGAAGCCGCATAATTGCCGTATATCGGTTCAATACCAAATTAAAATCAATTACCTAAATATTGGAGGAAATAAACATGGCTTTTGATAAGGATGCTATCATTGCTTCATTAAAGGAAGCATCAATTTCTGACCTTAACGATCTTGTTAAGGCAATCGAAGACGAATTCGACGTTTCTGCTGCTGCTCCAGTTGCTGCTGCCGGTGCTGCCGGTGGTGACGCTGCTACTAAGGATAGCTTCACTGTTGAATTGACTGAACCAGGTACTGCTAAGGTTAAGGTTATCAAGGCAGTTAAGGACATCACTGGTGTCGGTCTGAAGGATGCTAAGGACCTGGTTGACGGTGCTCCTTCAGCTATCAAGGAAGACGTTAAGGAAGACGAAGCTAACGACATCAAGGAAAAGCTTGAAGCTGCTGGTGCTACTGTTACCCTTAAGTAGTCTTTACCAAATTAACCAAAAGCTGCCCGCGGGCGGCTTTTTTATTTTAAATTTTGACTAATTGACGTTTGAACCAGGTTTGCTGATTAAGCGCGGGCTTAATGAAACTTAAGTCTGACAGGGGAGGATTAGTCGCAATTTTGGGGACTCGTTAAGGCGGGCGCGGGTTAATTGCTGGTCAACAATGCCAGGGAAAATAGAATTGTCAACCGCTAAATTGCTTATAGGTCGTTAAGTAAACATGATGGCGCTGTAATAACGACTGTTACTATGTCGGGAGTTCAATGGAGGCCCGACCAGGTTGCCGTCCAGCAAAACCATTTTCCCTTTGCAAATGACATTAATCAATTGGTATGAAAAATTTAATCTTTCTTGAAAGAAAGCGCTATGAGTTGTACACTAAAAGTGTGAAATGCAATCATTGTTGAACACTTGATAAGTTACTTATTGACTGGAGGAGATTAACAATGGATATTGTTAGTTTGGCGCGCTTCCAGTTTGCAATGACGACGGTCTTTCACTTCTTCTTCGTTCCGTTTACCATTGGGACGGGGTTCGCTGTTGCAATCATGGAAACCATGTATGTTCGCACCAACAACAAGTCATATAAGAAAATGACGAAGTTTTGGGGCAACATTTTTATGTTAAGTTTCGCAGTTGGGGTGGTAACCGGGCTGATTCAGGAATTCCAGTTTGGGATGAACTGGTCAGATTACTCCCGGTTCATGGGTGACATTTTTGGTGCCCCACTGGCTTTCGAAGCACTTTTATCGTTCTTTATTGAATCGACCTTTATCGGCCTGTGGGTATTTACCTGGGACCGGGTAAAGAAGGGCTTGCACTTATTCTTTATTTGGATGATCGTCTTTGGGACGGTTACCTCTGCCCTATGGATTTTGACGGCGAATGCCTTCATGCAGCACCCGGTCGGCTTTACCATCCGTAACGGTCGGGCCGAAATGGCTAACTTTGGGGCGTTACTTTCCAATCCCCAGGTTATCTTTGAACTCGGTCACGTTTTAATGATTGCCTTCTTAACCGGGGCCACGATTATTGCCGGCCTAACCGCTTTTCAACTGTTGAAGAAGCGGGAGTTATCAGCAGAAAACAAGACGATCTACCACAAGACGATGCGGTTGAGCCTCTGGTTAATGCTGACCTTCTCACTTGGCGCAATTGCCGTTGGGGACATGCAGATGCAATACCTGATTAAGGAACAACCAATGAAGTTTGCCGCCACTGAAGCGGTTTACAAGACGACTAAGAGCCCGGCGCCGTGGACCGTTGTCGGGATTGCTAACCCGAAGACCCACCAGGTTAACGGGAAGGTCGAAATTCCAGTCATGTTGAGTGTACTTTCTTATCACAAGACTTCTGGCGCGGTTACTGGGATGGAAGAAATCAATGCCCAGCTTGAAAAGAAGTATGGTACGCACATTGATGGTCACAAGATGAGCTATTACGTTCCCGTTAACACGCTTTTCTGGAGCTTCCGGGTAATGTGTGGCTTTGGGGCCTTACTCTTCTTGGTATCGTTGGTCGGCTTGATAATGACCAGAAAGGGGAAGGAGACCCTGTACAATCACCGCTGGTGCCTATGGGTACTAGCGATCCTGACCTTTTCACCATTCTTGGCAAACACGGCTGGTTGGTTCATCACCGAATTTGGTCGGGCCCCGTGGACGGTTTACGGACTGTTTACGATCCAGCAAAGTGTTTCCCCAGATGTTTCAGTCGGGTCATTGTTAACGTCTAATATTATTTACTTTGTCCTCTTTACTAGCTTAGCAATTATCTTGATTTCACTGATTGTGCGCTACCTACGCAACGATCCAGCTGAATTAGAAGCTGCCCAGGCTGATAAGAAGGCAACGGATCCATTCGCAAAGGGGGCCTTCTAAATGTCATTTCTACAAGTATTATGGTTCTTGTTACTTGGCGTGCTGTTTTCCGGCTTCTTCTTCCTGGATGGGTTCGACTACGGGGTCGGAATGGCCGTTGGTACGCTAGCCCACAATGAGGGTGAACGGTCCCAGATTATCCGGACAATTGGCCCGGTTTGGGATGGCAATGAAGTATGGCTGATTACCGCCGGTGGGGCAATGTTTGCCTCCTTCCCGTACTGGTACGCCACGCTATTCTCTGGTTACTACCTGATTCTCCTATTTATCCTGGTCGGTTTAATCCTCCGGGGGGTATCATTTGAATTTCGGGCAAAGAGCCCAGCGAAAAAGAAGCCCGTATGGGATAAGATAATGGCAATCTGCAGCTTTGTGGTACCCTTCCTCTTTGGGGCAATGTTTATCTCCATGATCAAGGGGATGCCAATTGACGCTGCGGGCAACATGCATGCCCACTTCCTTGACTACTTCAACTGGTTCTCAATTGTCGGCGGAATTGCCCTAGCACTGTTGACCTACCTGCATGGGCTGAACTACATTACCCTCAAGACAACGGGGCCAGTTTCACAGCGGGCACAAAACTATGCCCAGGCCTTTTACTGGGTCCTTTATGTGGGTGAAGTTATCTTTGCTTTACTGCTCTTGTTCCAAACCGACTTTATCGCGGTACACCCAATTGCCACGCTGGTTTGCCTGGTACTGATCGTTGGCTTTTCAGTCTGGGCCCACGTTGCAACCTTTAAGAACAAGCAGGGGTATGCATTTACGGCAAGTGGTTTAACCTTAATTTCACTGGTTACGCTAATCTTCTGTGGCCTTTTCCCACGGGTAATGATTTCTTCAATCAGTGCCAAGTATGACTTATTAATTCAAAGCGCGTCTTCATCACACTACACATTAATTGTGATGACGATTGCTACTGTGATCCTGGTACCATGTGTACTTGCTTACACCATTTGGGCATACTGGATTTTCCGGAAACGGATCGAAATGCCTAGGATTGGGGAGGCTAATTAATGATTGATCGAGAGCTATTTCAACTCGCGGGAGCTAAATCAATCAGCAAAAGGCTTGCGGGACTTGATGTTCTGCAAGCCTTTTTGATTGTTGGCCAAGCGTTGGCGTTAAGTGCGGTAATCACTAGGCTATGGCAGGGCCACCGGCTGAACTGGTGGCTATTATTAGCCTTTGCGGCTTGTTTTACCGGGCGTCAACTGCTGACCTGGCTCAGCAATTACTGGCTGGATAACTATGCTGGTAAGACCGCCCAGCACTTACGACGGGCACTCCTACAAAAACTGTTTGAACTAGGGCCTGCCCTCGTGCAAAAGCAGGGGACGGGGAGCATGATCACCATGGTTCTTGATGGGATTGGTGAGGTCCGTGAATACGTCAAATTAACCTTTTCTAAGGTGATGACGATGATGATTGTCCCGGTGCTGGTCCTGGTTGCCACCTGCTTTTTGGACCTTCGTTCAGCGCTAATCCTGCTTGTCATGTACCCGTTAATCGTGATGTTTATGATTATTCTTGGGCGGGCGGCCCAGGCAAAGGCAGCCAAGCAGTTTGGTAACTTTCAAAAACTATCAAATAATTTTATCGATTCCTTACGGGGGATTGATACCCTAAAGTACCTTGGTTTGAGTAAACGTTATTCGAAGAGTATCTTTCGCTCTAGTGAAACCTTTCGTTCGCGGACGATGCGGGTGTTAAAGATTGCGATGCTCTCAACCTTTGCCTTGGACTTTTTTACAACCCTTTCGATTGCCGTAATCGCCGTTTACCTAGGCTTTGGCTTGATCAACGGGAAAATTGGCCTTTTTCCCGCCCTTGCCGTGTTAATTTTGGCACCGGAGTATTTTTTGCCGATCAGAAACTTTGCTAGTGACTTTCACGCAACCTTAAACGGTAAGAACGCCTTTAAGAAAATCCACCAACTGATTAACCAGCCGGCGGCCCCAGTCGCTGACCGCTCGCTTCACGAGTGGGTGCAAAGTGACCAGCTTGCGTTAAACCACCTGCAGTTTCAATACCCGAATGGGGTGGCGATCAAGCCTTTCTCACTAACCGTTTGGGGGACCCAAAAGGTGGGGATCATTGGTATGAGTGGGGCTGGTAAGACAACCTTAATTAACCTCTTAAGCGGTTTTTTGACCCCGACTGGCGGTAAAATTATGATTCAAGGACAAACGACGGATACTCTCGATATCCCGAGTTGGCGGCGGCAACTGCTCTATATTCCGCAGAACCCGTACGTCTTTACGGCCAGTTTGCGGGAAAATATCGCCTTTTATACCCCCCACGTTAGTGATGACCAAGTGCTAAAGGCCATCCACGTCGTTGGCCTCGATGACTTACTGGCTGACCTGCCTGCGGGGTTAGATACCGTGATTGGTAGCGGCCGGCGGGTTTTGTCTGGTGGTCAGGCACAACGGATTGCGCTGGCCCGGGCATTTCTCGACCAGGACCGCCGGGTAATGATTTTTGATGAACCGACTGCCCACCTTGACATTGAAACCGAGATGGACCTTAAGGCCCGAATGCTGCCGTTAATGGCGAACCGGCTGGTCTTCTTTGCCACCCACCGTCTTCACTGGATGAAACAGATGGATTACATTTTGGTGATGGACCACGGTGCGTTGGTCGAGCAGGGGACCTACGATGAATTAACGAGTAAAAACGGCTACTTCATGCGTTTGATGAAGGAAATGCGGGGTGAAAAGTAAATGTTTAATAAAGTACCATTATTAAGAGCACTTAAGCATGACCAATGGGTACGACCTTACCTACACCATTATCGGAAGACGTTAGCCCTAGCAATTACGCTCGGGGTCGTGACCTTCGTTTGTGGTGCCGGTCTGATGTTTAGTGCCGGCTATTTAATCAGTAAGTCCGCGACCCGGCCGGAGAACATCCTCCTGGTCTACGTGCCAATTGTATTGACCCGGGCTTTTGGAATTGCCCGGCCGGCCTTCCGCTACTTGGAACGAATCGTTAGCCATAATTGGGTGCTCAAGATGACGTCGCGGTTACGGCAAAAGCTGTATGATACGTTGGAACATGATGCGACGTCGTTTAACAGTAAGTACCAGTTGGGGGATATTCTGGGCCTGTTGTCTGATGATATCCACCATATTCAAAACCTCTACCTCCGGACGATTTTTCCGATGATGGTTTCCTGGGGGCTGTACGCGATTATCGTGGTTGCTCTGGGCTTTCTTTCGCCACTAATGGGCCTGTGGATGCTGGTTATTTTTGGCCTGATGATTATTGCCATCCCACTTTGGTCGGTCCTAATTAACGGTGCCCGGCAGGAATACGAAAAAAAGGCCAAAGACCAACTCTACGTTAACCTGACCGATAACGTTTTAGGGGTTGCTGATTGGGTGTTAGCAGGGCGGAGTGCCAGTTACCTACGGCTCCATGATCAAAACGAGCGACAATACCTGGCTACCGAGCAGGCAATGCACAAGTTTGAACGACTGCGTGACTTTTTGGTTCAAATGCTGGTTCTCTTGGTGGTTGTAAGCTTGGTGGTCTGGGGTACCGGCCGGTTTGGCGGTCAACCGGGTGGTACCGCTAACTGGATTGCGGCCTTTGTCTTGGCCGTCTTCCCGTTAATTGACGCGATTGCTCCGCTACCCGCTGCAGCCCAAGAAACCAATGTTTATACCAACTCACTCGTCCGCCTAAATAACCTTGACCAGCCGGCTCCGGTAGGTAAAAAGGTTCCTCAGTTAACGGCTCCCTATGAATTAACGGTGACGGACCTCCACTATACCTACCCCGAAACAAGCCGTGAGGTCCTTCGGGGGATTAACTTAACAATCAAGCCGGGTGAGAAGTTAGCGATCCTCGGCAGGAGTGGTGCCGGGAAAAGTACCTTAGCGGCGCTGCTTCGTGGTGACCGGGTGCCGACAAAGGGGGCAGTCAAACTCAATGGGGTGGCTACTGACCGCCTTGGTGACCGGGTTGCCGACTACATTAGCGTCATTAACCAACAGCCCTACCTCTTTAACACCACCATTGCTAATAATATCCGACTCGGTAACGGAAACGCCAGTGATGATCAGGTCTGGGATGTTTTACGCCGGGTGGGGCTCGATCAGATGGTACACGCCTTGCCAAATGGTCTGGAAGCAAAGGTTGATGAAGCCGGATTACGGTTTTCTGGTGGCGAGCGGCACCGGTTGGCGCTGGCCCGGATCCTGCTAAAGAATACGCCAATTGTCCTGCTCGATGAGCCGACGGTGGGGCTGGACCCGATTACGGAACAGGCGGTTATTAACACCATCTTGAAGCAGCTGGCGGATAAGACCCTAATATGGATTACCCACCACCTGCAAGGAATTGATGAAGTCGACCAGGTCGTCTTTATTGAAGAGGGGCAACTGGCGATGCATGGTACTCCTGCTGCATTGTGGGCCACGAACGCCCGCTACCAAGAATTGAAAAAAGCCGACCAGGGACTTTAACCATGGTCGACTTACATTGTTCGTTTGAGTAATTGTTTAGTCATCTTTTCGAGAAAGCGCCGTGACTTGTTATTTGGTAGTCTAACCAGACAGTCTAGCGCCTTTTGTGTGAATTGACCGGCTAGTTGCCGACTCTGGTTGACGGCCCCAGCCTCAACGACAATCTGTTGGACGCGGGACATGTCCGCGGTGGTAAGCTGGTACCGCTTAGCCAGCAAGGGCTGCAATTGGGCCGCTGGTTTTGCCATTTGGAGGGCGAGCAAGAGGGGAAGTGAGTAAACCCCGGTTGCCAGGTCCTCCATGACGGGCTTGTTTAATTGTGACCCGCCAGTATAGTCGAGGATGTCATCCAGCATTTGAAAGGCAATCCCCACGTTTTGGCCAAACTTAGCTGCATTGGCGACTTGGGAGGCGGGGGCCCCGGCAAAGTAAGCACCCTCCCGGGCCGCCAGACGAAAGAGGGCCGCCGTCTTACCATTAACGTCGCGGAGGTAGTCCTTGAGGTGTTGACGGGTGTTAAAACGTTGGTTCATTTGGCCTAATTCGCCGTTCAGGATTTGCCGCATGGCGTGAGCGTTGATGGTCAGGTATTTCGAACCAGGAACCGCCTCTAGCAGTAGGTTAAAGAAGACGGTAAAGAGTAAATCACCGGCGTAAACCGCGGTATCTTTTCCAAAACGAGCTTGAATGCTGACGGCCCCCCGGCGCTGTGGTGAATCATCGATGATATCGTCATGGATGAGAGTGGCCATATGGAGAATCTCAATTGAGGCGGCCAGCTTGATTAGCTGGTCACTAGCCGTTTTCTGGCCGCAGATCTGACCCATGGTTAATAGGATCGCCGGGCGAAGGTACTTGCCGCCGTTATTAGCCATGGTGTGGAGAGCCGTTTCAAGGTCCCGGTTACTGCAGGTAATCCGCTCCTGGATACATTGATTAACCTTATTTAGTTGTGTGCCGATAAGTGGATAGGTTTGCCATTTATTGTTCATGTTGATTAGTTTCCTTATCTTGGTGATCTTAGTTATAATTATACCGAAAGGATGTGGTTTGGTGCCATTAAATGTGTTTTTAGAGTTGGTCGAAATTAAAGCCAAAACGGCCAGCGTGGTCCCCTTCCTCTTGGGGATGGGGTTTAGTCTCTTTTACTTTCATTCAATTAACTGGTCATTAGCAATTATCTTCTTTGTGGCGATGCTACTATTTAATATGGCCGTTGATATGCTTGATAACTATAACGACTATAACCATGCAGTTGATAAACAAAACTATAAGCAGAAAACTAACATTATCGGGCGGGAAAATCTATCACCCCGGTTAGTTTTGACTTTACTGGTTACTTTTTCAGCGGTAGCGGCTTTGCTGGGCTTGTGGCTTGTGTACCGTGCTGGTTGGCCCGTATTATGGATGGGGGCCTTTTGCTTTGCAATTGGGATCCTCTATTCCTCGGGACCTCACCCAATTTCGAGCCTGCCATTTGGTGAACTGGCTTCGGGCTTTACGATGGGGTTCATGATTGTCTTGCTAAGTGTTTATTTGAACTCGTATCAAAGCTTTACGTGGACTTGGGCTAACTTATGGCGGATCTTTATTATTGCCTTGCCAGATGAACTCTGGATTTCCAATCTGATGCTAGCAAATAACATTTGTGATGCACAAGAAGATGAGAATAACCACCGCAAGACGATTGTTCACTTTATTGGAAAGAAAAACGCCCTGGTGGCATTTTCCGTGAAAAACGTCCTGGCCTTCGTGATGATTATTATTTCACCGCTACTGCGGATTGCCCCCTGGACAGTTTGGCTATCACTGACTATTTTACCGTTTACTTATCGCCAGAACAAGTTACTGATCCAAAAGCAGGTAAAAAAAGAAACCTTTATCTGTGGTGTTAAGATTCTCCTGGTTGGTTCACTTGCCCAGATGGTTACGTACTGGCTTGGCATGCTAATCTAAGAAAATAATTGGAGGAAGAAAAAATGAAGAAAATCGTTGTATTAGGCGCCGGTTATGCCGGCTTGAAGACCGTTGTTGAATTGCAAAAGAAGTTGAAGGGGCAGGTTGAAATTACCCTAGTTGACCAAAATGACTACCATTACGAGGCCA
>DXAF01000008.1 GCA_019117185.1 Candidatus Limosilactobacillus intestinipullorum
TGTTTATTTTTAGGGGTAATTACATCATATCAGGAACGATTTCCTGTGTACATAAGAAGCCGGACGATGAACCAAGATTTGATTCATCGTCCGGCTTTCATTTTGGACTGAGAGTTTTTTCCCAGCCTCCCCTTAGTTTTAAAAGTTAGGTCCTACTCAGCGTTGCTACGCCAGGTAGTAGCCACTAGCTAATTTTTGCTAGCTTCTTCAATTGTCTCCTGCTGACTATCAGCGGCCGCTTGATCGTCACCACCATCTAATGGCTTCATCCCGTAGGCCACCCGGACCTTGTTCATGAGTTCGCTCATGCTGTCGGGGTGTTCAGCCAGCCACTTCTTAGCATTCTCACGTCCCTGGCCAATCCGTTCGTTACCATATGAATACCAAGCACCACTCTTGTTTACCAGGTCCTTGTCAACCGCCATATCCAGCAGTTCACCGGTCTTAGAAATTCCTTCGCCATACATGATATCCACTTCACAGCGCTTAAACGGTGGGGCAACCTTGTTCTTAACAATCTTTACCCGGGCCTTGTTACCAATCACATCGGTTCCATCCTTAATCTGCTCTGCCCGGCGGATTTCCATCCGGATCGTTGAGTAGAACTTCAGGGCTCGACCACCAGTCGTGGTTTCAGGATTTCCAAACATAACCCCTACCTTTTCACGAATCTGGTTGATAAAGATGGCGATCGTCTTGGTCTTATTGATCTCACCAGAAAGCTTCCGCAATGCTTGAGACATTAACCGAGCTTGGAGCCCCACGTGGGCGTCCCCCATATCACCATCAATTTCTGCTTGCGGAACTAAGGCCGCTACGGAGTCAATTACTACCAGGTCAACCGCCCCACTAGCAATCAAGGCGTCTGCAATGGCTAATCCCTCTTCACCGGTATCCGGTTGTGAAAGGAGCAAATTGTCGACATCAACCCCTAACGCCTCCGCATACTGTGGGTCAAGGGCATTTTCCGCATCAATGTAGGCAGCGGTACCACCCTGTCGCTGAACTTCTGCAACCGCATGGAGGGCTACCGTCGTCTTACCAGAACTTTCGGGACCATAGATTTCAACGATCCGGCCCCGCGGGTAGCCGCCGACACCAAGTGCCTTATCAATTGCTAACGAGCCACTCGAAACCGTGGCAATTTTCATGTCAGCAGCATCGCCCATGCGCATGATCGAACCCTTCCCAAAGTTCTTTTCAATCTTTTTTAACGCAACATCAAGTGCCGCTTTACGCTGGTCTGCCAAATTAAATTCCTCCTTTATTAGGATTCATATCCGTCAATTAACGATACCAGTTTTCAAGCAAAAAAACAAGAAAAATGCGAACAACGGTTCGATTACTAACCTAACGCCTGGTAAACCATCTGTAACCCGTATTGCACACTTAAATTACGGATTGCCTGCCGGCCAATATAGGGTGCCAAGTGGAGCTCCTTGGTTTGAACCGGTTGTCCCTTTTGTGCTAACCCCAGCCAAACCGTTCCCGCCGGCTGGCCTTCCAAGGCCTCCGGTCCAGCCACGCCCGTAAAGGCCAGCCCAAAGTCAGCGTTCAACTGCTGCCGGCTCTTTTCGGCCATCTGGGCCGCCGTTGGTGAACTGACAACGCCATACTGGTCAACCACCTGCTTATCAACCCCAATGAGTTTCTCCTTGGCCCATGCCGCATAGGTGACAAAACCACCGGCAAAAACGTTTGAGGCCCCGGGAATTGAACAGATGGTACTTTGAAACAAACCACCAGTTAAACTTTCGGCACCGGTAATCGTCTGCTGCCGTCTTTTCAGCTGGTCAACAACCACCTGCGCTAAAGTACATTGGTCACCGGTTCCAAAGTAAAATGGTCGCTCCACCGTCAAAATTGCGGCCGTTACCGCATCTAGTAATTGCTTGGCCATTGCTTTTGAGAGGTCATAAACGTTAATGCGGACCTGAATTTGGCTCGGCTGAACGTACGAAGTTACCGTCACGTTGGTAAACTGCTTCGTCGCCGCCTCAATCTCATCCATCAACTGTGACTCGGGACGTCCCAAGAAGTTTAGCGTTCGACTGGTGATCTGTCGCCCCTGGCCATACTTGGCCACTAGTCGTGGTAACACACTTCGCATCAGCATTGTCTTGAACTCTGCGGGGGGCCCTGGCAACACCACCACCACTTTTCCACCATGATCATACCAACTCCCCAAGGCCAAGCCCACCGGGTTAGCTAACGGTTGACCGCCAGTCAAGTAACAGGCCTGCTGGATGTTTTCCGCCAGCAGGTCAATCTGTCGCTGTCTAAACGTCTGCTGAATCCACGCCCAGTGCGCTTGGTCAGTCGCTAGAGTCGTCTGCAGCGCCCGGGCAGTACTCTTAAGGGTCACATCATCCGTCGTCGGCCCTAATCCACCACACACAAAGATCAGGTCCGCCCGGTGCCAGGCAGTCTCAACTGCTGCCTCAATTTGCCGGCCATCATCGAGCACCGTCACCTGGTAAGACGCCGTAATGTCCAACGTCGCTAACTGCTGTGCCAACAGCGGGGCGTTGGTATTGGTTACCTGACCAAGTGCCAACTCGGTCCCCACCGAAATGATTTCCGCATCCATTTTTTACCCCCCTCAACATTAAATACGTAACGGCCAGCCGCCTGCACGAAAATCGCACCACCAACCAGCCAAAGTATAAAAGGCGCCTAGTTCCTGGAATCACCAGGTACTAGAAGCCCTTTTATGCAGTCCTAAACTGCTTATTATTTAAACCCATCCGAAAAGACACCCCGGCCTTGGATGAAGTAATCCACCCCAGAGTAAATCGTAAAGAACAGGCAAATGTACAACATGATTTGTCCAAATGGAATATTCCAAATGGCAAAGATAACGTTGTTTAATAACAAGAAAATGATCGCGATAAATTGAGTCGTGGTCTTAATCTTCCCCGGCATTTTAGCCGCCAGTACCACCCCATCTTGTTCAACCAAGAGTAGACGCAACCCGGTGACGGAAAGTTCCCGCCAGATGATGATGGCCGTAACCCACGCCGGTACTACTTGGCTACCGGTTAAAACAATAAAGGCCGTCATTACCAGCAACTTGTCCGCCAATGGGTCGGTGAACTTCCCAAAGTTGGTGACCAAGTGATCCTTACGGGCAATTCGCCCGTCAAGGTTATCGGTGATGGTCGCCGCAATAAAGAGGATTGCCGCGATTAGTTGGGCCACCGGAATCGTCACTCCCCAAAAGGCGACGCTTCCCCATGATAACGGTAAGACCATTAACAAGAGAAAGAAGGGAATAATAATCAAACGAACAACTGTTAGCTTATTAGGTAAATTCACTTTTAATTCCTCCAAATATTAACGAGTGCCACCGGTCGTTGTCGCCGCCGCGCCGGCTGAATTGCCGTTCCCCTGGGTAGTAGTGGTCCCTTGGGTCGTTGTTGTAGCCGGTTGACGGGTGGTAGTAGCGTTTGATGTCCCCGTCGTGTTGTTAGTAACCGTTGAGCGGTTATTGGTGGTCGTATTAGTAGTCGTCCGCTGTTGGGTCACAGAACTACTACTGCTGGAAGAACTGGCAGTTTGCCGACCAAAGTTAATAGTAATGGTCCGGGTATTGTTACTCTTACCATTGTTAGTGAAGTTAACGGTCTTCCCACCAATCTTGATCTTCGTCGCAGCCGGGTTAGTGACGGTAATTACCAGTGTTGTTGTATCCTTATCCAGGTTGGCACTGGCCCGACCGTTAGCAACCATGTTCCGGCTTAGGACGGTGTTGTTATTTGCCTGAACACGAACTACTGAGCTGGCACTAGTTTGAATATCAAGCTTGGTGTCCTTCTTCAGCTTATCAGTGCTGTAAACAACACCCGTGGTCGTTCGACTAGCTTCCTTAAGCTTAAGTGCCGTGGCCTGAGTCTTTTTAGCTGGCTTCTTAGCCACTGAGGAAGACTCCTTCTTCTTACTTTCGCCGGAAACGGAAACGGAACTGTTATCAATCCGGGTTGAAGAGCCCCGATGACTCCGGGCAATGGCTGTAATCCAAATAGCTGCCAAGACAACCACAATTACGCAGGCAATAATAATGGTTGGCAAGTACTGGCGGGCCTTGCTAACGCTGTTACTAACGGTCTTGCGTTGGCTAGCCCGGGTTTCGACCGCCTGTGAAATGTGTTCAGAATACTCAGCCGTCTTTGCTTCGGGAAGGTCATCATCATATTCCCGTAAGAGTTCCTTACCATCTAATCCGACGGTATCAGCATACTGTTTAATGAAGGCCCGCACATAAAAGTCACCTGGCAACTCATCAAACTTCTCATCTTCAATGGCAATCAAGTATCGTTTTTGGATCTTGGTAATCTGCTGCAGGTCGTCTAAAGTGTAGCCCTTTGCTTGACGAGCCTTCTGCAGCTTTTTACCAATTTCAATTTGTTGTTCGCTGTCGTTTTCACTCATTATCTTATCTCCATTTATTTTCAGTATTGTTCTCCTTGGACATTATATCATGCCGCTCCAGTTGTAAAAGTTAAGAAAAGTTATAGTTACTGGTGGTGCGGGACGATCTGGTACACCGACATCCCCTGAGGATTGATGAAATCATGGGCGGCGCTATGCAGGTCCGTAAGCTCAATCGCCTGCAACGTCTTAATTTCATCCATTAAATTAGCGTGGTCAAAGAGGTCCCCACCATAGCGGTTACCAAGTGCCTCTGGCGAATCTAGCAGACCAATCAAGCGGCCCAGCTCCGCCCGTTTAATCCCGTTAAAGCGGTCGGCGGCACGGTCCAGTTCCTGGTCAGCATTTTCGAGGATTGCCATCACTTCATCAGCAAAACGTTCCAACTGGTCCGTATTGGTACTAAAGTAGGCAAAGTAAAAGGACCGGGCCATGTCAAGGTTATAGCCAAACGAGTCATCAATTACCCCCTGATCGTACAGACGTAGGTAGTTGTCCGACGTATCATCAAATAACATGTCCAAAAGTAGGTCAATGGCGAGTTTATAGCGCAACCGGTCCCGTCCGACAGGAAATTGCTTAATTCCCCGCAAGCCCACCATGATTTTAGGCCGGCTGACGTTCATTGTTAATGACCGGAACGGAATCACATCCTGGCCGCTGGGGTCATGCAGTTCAAACAGGCGCCGGGGAGGCACTTGCGCGGCAAACTGCTTTTGAGCTTGGTTTTCCTTAACCCATTCCATTACAGCTGCCGGTTCTAGGTTCCCCGCTACCAACAGACTCATATTACTTGGCTGGTAGAAGGTCTGGTAACAAGTCATTAGTATTGCTGGAGTGATTTGGCTGATGGAGTCAACCGTCCCCGCAATATCAATGTGCATCGGATCATGGGGGTAGAGGTTACCCAGCATCCCTAGATACAGGCGCCAGTTCGGATCATCATCGTACATTTGAATTTCTTGACCAATGATCCCCTGCTCTTTTTGGACCGTTTGGATCGTGAAATATGGGTCTTGGACAAAGTCGAGGAGGATTGCCAGGTTCTCCTTTAACCGACTAGTAGTCGAAAAGAGGTAGCTGGTTTGGGTAAAGCTGGTAAAAGCGTTGGAATCTGCCCCCAACTTACCAAAGAGGTCAAAGGCATCATGGTCCTCTTTCTCAAATAACTTGTGTTCAAGAAAGTGGGCAACCCCATCCGGAACTTGGACTGGCTCAGTCGCCTGGTAAGGGATGAAGTGGTTATCAATGGAGCCAAAATTGGTGGTCATGATGGCGTAGGTTTTATTAAAGCCCGCCATTGGCAGGAGTTGGACCTGCAGGCCATTTGCCAACGTTTCCCGGTAAACCAACCGGTTAAATTCTTGATAAAACTGTTTATTCATTTATGTTAAATTTCACCACTCAATAAGTATACTGCTTGCTTTGTCAACGTCTTAGCAACCTGAACCACTTGGTCCTTGGTTACTGCTGCGATTAATTCAGCCCCGTCATGGTCGGGAAAGTTCAGTAAGCGGTTGGTTAACCGCCGGCCTAAAATGCTGCCAGCCAAATCGTTTCCGGACCGGTACTGGTTAATTAATCCCCGCTTGACCTCGGTTAACTGGTCGTCAGTAAATTGGCCCTGCTGAATAGCAACCAGTTGTTCACCAATCATTTTCTCAACCCGGTGGGCAGTCACTGAGTTAACCCCAGCTTGGATCGTTAATAAACCATTAAAGGGTAACAACCGGCTTGACGCATAGTAAGCGAGGCTGGCCTTCTCCCGAATATTTAAATAGAGTTTGGAATACGGGCTTCCACCGAACAGGTCATTAAAGACCAGGCTAGTGTAATACTGTTGCTTGTCCTGGCAGGTAGGCAACTGGTAAGCAACGTTTAACTTGGCCTGACTAACTGGCCGGTAGTCAACCTGCCGTTGAACCTGCCGGTATCCGGCCTGCTGATACATTATTGGCAAGGAGGTCCTTGTCCGTCCGGTAAACGGTAGGCTGGTAAAGGCATCTTTTACCACCTGTTCAGCGGTATCACCGAGAAAGAGGATGTCCACCCGGTCATTACTCAGCATGTCCTGGTAGGCCTGGTAGACACTCGCCGGCGTCAGCTGGTCAACTTCTTGGGCCCGACCAAAACTTGGCACTTGCATCACCGCACCATCTTGGTAGTACAAGTCGAGCAACCGCCGGGCCGCCCAGAATTGCTTATCATCATAGTAGCCCTTAATCGTTGCCTTTAAGTTCGTCGCCTGGCGGTCAAAGGTCGGGCCATCAAACTGACCAGCCGTTGCTAGCGGGTTAAAAAGGACTTCTTTAATCATTGTGACCGCCTGGTTAAAGAGATCGGTCTGTGCTAGCTGGTCGTTAACAAAGCTGGCCTTCAGGCGGACGCAGTGGAGCTGGCCAAGACGACTAACCCCCACACTAATGTCGGTGCCATACTGTTTGGCTAGTTGCGTCGCTAACGCCGTCTGGGTCGGATACTTGTTGGTGCTGGTTTCGAGCAGGTTAGCCAGGAGGTGCCGGGACGTGGCATTGCTAACCGTTTGCGGTGTTGCGAAATTAATCAGGATCTGATTCAGTTTAAACTTACTACTTGAAATGACCTCGAGATTGACTCCGTCAGCCAAACGATAATGCATAAATACCATACTTCCTTTTTTGCGCTATTGCATACTGAATAATGATACGTTAAATAATCAACGATTTCAAACGACTTACGAAATCAAAAAGGAGCACTTCGGTCATTGCTGGCCTCATATGCTCCGCTTCTTAGTACCACTACTGGCGGTCCGGACCTAAGAAATTACTGTGGCTACCAAACCACTTCTCATTAAGTCGCTGCAGTTCGCCATCCTTTTGTAGGTGACCAAGACCCTGGTTAATCTTCTTACGCAAGGTCTTGTCTCCCTTACGCATCCCAACACCAAAGTATTCTGCCGGTAATTCCTTAGTGCTGTATACCCGGTAATCACCCTTATTTTTCTGGTGGTTAACGTAGTAGTCGGCGTAAACCTGGTCCATTAAAATCCCCTGGATCCGGTTGGCATTTAAGTCAATAAACGCATCCGGGAAGGTGTCATATAAAACAGCGGACTTATTCTTCAACTTGTCCTTGAGCAGCTTCGGTCGGGCATCCAAAACTGACTGACCAGTCGACCCGTTTTGTACCCCAAGCGTCTTGCCAGCCATCCCACTTAGGTTATCAATGTGGCTGCTACGTTTGGTTACCAGTACTTGCTGGTTTTTTAAATAGGGACGGCTAAACGCCACCTTCTTCTGCCGGGCGGGGTTCATTGAATACCCGTTCCATAACAGGTCAATCGTCCCGTTTTTTAGTTCCGTTTCCTTCATTGACCAGTCAATTGTTTGAAAGTCCGCCTTAATGCCATACTGCTTAAAGACGGCCTTGGCAAGGTCCACGTCATATCCCACTAATTTACCATTCTTTTGCCGAAAGCCCATCGGAACGAAGCTGTCGTCTAAACCGATAATGACTTTCTTTCGCCGCTCAATTCTTGACCAGGTATCCTGGGTATTGGCCCGGGTAGTCACACTTTCACAGCCGCCCAGTAAAAACATTGGTACGACGAGAAGCATCAATAGCCAGATTGTCTTAACCTTTTTCATATGCTTCTTCCTCTCTTTTGGTCCTAGTCATTTGTCTGCTCATCAAGGTCGGCGACCTGCTTAAACGCCTTGTCAAGCGCCTTAACCTTGAGAATGTCATCAGCGATTTCATTTGCAAAGTTAATATCGTGGGTAACAACCAGCTGGGTCATCCCGTCCTTTTTGAGGTTCAAGATAATCCGCGCCACTTCCTGCCGCATTGCTGGGTCAAGCGCTGAAGTTGGTTCATCGTAGCAAAGAATCTTAGGTTTCATCGCCAGTGCCCGGGCAATTGCAACCCGCTGCTTTTGCCCACCAGATAACTGGTATGGGTACAGGGTACCCTTATCATCCAGCCCTAATTCGTCAAGCAGCTTCTTGGCCTCCTTTTCGGCCACCAGCTTGGCTTTTTTCAACACCATAACCGGTGCGAGGGTAATATTTTCCATCACCGATAGGTTGGGAAACAAGTTGTAATCTTGGAAGACAACCCCGATAACCCGGTCAGACTCCTCGGTCCCTTGGGGGTCAAAGGGCTGACCGTCGATCAAGAATTGGCCGCTGTCGGCTTTTTCCAGACCGGTAATGCAACGGAGGAGGGTCGTTTTCCCGGCCCCCGAAGGACCAACAATGCTTAAAATCTCACCATCTTTTACCGTTAAGTTAACGTTGTCCAGGATTACCCGGCTACCAAAGCTCTTCGTTAAGTTTTTAACTTCTAACATTGTTATCCCTCCTACTTAAAGTATGCGTACCGTTGTTCAACCTTGCGCAGGATCAGTGTGCAGATTCCGACAAGGATAAGGTAAATCAAGCCCACCAGTAGTAACGGTACTAGCGTTACGTCCCGTGCAGTGGCCACGTTACCAGCCCGTAGTAGGTCGCCCAGGCCAATTACGTATACCAATGATGAGTCCTTCACCAGGTTAATCACTTCGTTACCAATTGATGGAATCACGATCTTGACCACTTGGGGGATCACGATCTTACGTAAGGTCTGCCAATAGCTCAAGCGTAGCACCCGGGCCGCTTCAAACTGCCCTTCATCAATTGCTTGAAACCCACCGCGGAAAATTTCGGCAAAGTAGGCCGCGTAGTTTAAGATAAAGGCCACCAACGCAGCATCATAACGCTGGAAGACAATCCCAATGATTGGTAAACCATAGAATACAAAGATTAATTGCAATAGCAACGGCGTTCCCCGCATTAACCAAACATAGATCTCTAAAACCCACTTAAGCGGGCGAATCTTGGAAATCAGTCCCAGACTAACCAGGATTCCTAGTGGTAAGGAACCGATTAACGTCCAGAAGAAGATTTGTAGGGTCAACGCGGCCCCTTGGAATAATGAAGGTAAAATTGATGAAATATATTGCACAGACATGTAAGTCTCCTCCTTCTCTTCACTCGACGAACGGTATGAACAAAAAAATCCCCTAGAACTATCATTAGTTCTAGAGGACGAATCAATCGTGGTACCACCCCTGTTTGCGATAGTTTCACAACTACCGCCTCGGTAAGTTCATTATGCCCACCCTTGGAAACAAAAAACGCCCCGAGCCATGCTGGCTACGAGGGCGTTTCCGCGGTTCCACCTCATCTCGTCAGCTCCTCACAGAAACTGACCTTGGCGAGTTCATAAATAAACTCCGTGCTGTAACGGGCGGCCCCGGACCCTCCTACTCGGTTTCAGAAGGTCAACTCACAGATGTGATTCAGGTATTTTAACAGGTCCCTTCCCACCAGCCGAGACTCTCTTCGCTATTAAGAACACCTTACTAGTCTGTTCATTGTCATTCGCTTTATTGATTGTAAATAAGAATACACTCATTATTTTTTAATGTCAAGGATAACTAAACAGTTTTTTCACTCGTCGCCCATGAGTACAGTGCCTGGATCGGCCAGTAGAATACCAAGAAGTAAACCACGTTAAGGAGTAGCGTGGGGGCTAAAGAGTAAATAATAAAGTCCCCAAAGCCCACACTCGTTACCCCAACCATATAGTAGGCAAAGTAATTGACCGTCGCAAACACCACAATATCCACGAAGAAAATCATGATGGCAGGCAGAAAGCTATCGCTAAAGTAGTGTGCCAGAATCTTTGTCAAGGCTACGATACAAGGGTAAAGGACCATGTACAGGCCCAAGACTCCCGAGCAGTACAAGTCGGCAACAATTCCCGCGGCGATTGCAAACGGGATCAGTGGAATATCCACCCCGTTTTCAAAGAAATAGGACAGGACCAGCCAGAGGAGGACCAGTTCGCTTGCCATTGAATAGGGAAAGTGGAAAAACAGTGGCGCCCAGACATGGCTCAATGCGCCATCCAGAAAGAGGCTAACAAAGAGGCCGATTGGAAAGACATACTTTAATCGTGATAATCGATACATAAGCTGATCACTCCCGTGCCATACTCTTGGCCACCGTTACAATGTTAATGTCATTAAAGTTCGTGGCGGGCGTGATGTAAACCTTCTGGGCCAGTCCATAGTCGTCCCTACCAATGCGGGCAACCTTACCAACATAGAGGCCCTTAGGGGTTACGCCCCCCATCCCGCTGGTGACTACCCGGGTACCCTTTTTGATCTTCGCTTTAGAGCTAACTTGGCCCATCACGAGCTCATTTCGGTTCGCGTTATACCCAGTGATAATGCCGTTGACCACCTGGTCACCCTTGCCACCAATCGAAATGGCAAACCGGCTGGAAGCTTCATTGGTATCACTCAAAAGTTCCACCTTACTGTTGGTCTTGTTAACTTCGATCACCCGGCCAACCAAGCCGCCATCACTCATTACTGGCATGTTTTTCTTAATGCCGTTTGACTGTCCTTTATTAATGACTAATTGCTGTTGCCAAGAAGACGGGGTCCGCATCAAGACCGCTGCTGAAATGGTGTCGAAGTCGGTCATCGACTTACCCAGCTTAAGCTCTTGTTTTAATTGCTTGTTTTCATGCGCAAGCGTTTGATCCCGCACCTTAGTTTGTGCCAATTCCGTAACTTGCTGTTTTAGTTCACGGTTCTCAGAATAAGTATTAAGTAGGTCATTGACCGAACTAAAACTAGTTTGCAACCAGTTAACCGGCAGGGCCACCGCACTGTCCGCGAACCCAACAATATCATTACCAAATTGTTGGATAATCGGTGGCGTATTCCGCCGGTTACGCATTGTTACCGACCCTGCCATCAGGCCAAAGCAAACGACCAGAATTACCACAATGATAACCAACCGGCGATTGGAAAAGAATTTGTGCATAATATTCCTCCATTGTGGGCAAGATAATAAAAGGGGGCTTGACAAAACATATCGTTTTGCGACCAGCCCCGCCTATCACTAGCCAAATCTAATGATATATCTTCTGCTGCTCATCAGCAGCCAATTAAATCTTTCCTCTATAATGTTACTTCTTCATGACGTCAATGCTCTTCAAGGACTCACCCGTCCCAATTGCCACACAATCCAGTGGGTCGTTAGCAATAAAGACTGGTACCTTTGTCGCATCGGCAATCACGTCTGGTAGGTGCTTTAGTAGGGCCCCACCACCAGTTAAGACGATCCCGTGGTCGATTACGTCCGCAGCGATTTCTGGTGACGTCTCTTCCAGGGTTCCCTTAATGGCACCAATGATGTTTTCAACGACGTCTTGGAGGGCCGTCGAAACATCCTTAGCGGAGACTTCCATCGTCTTTGGTAAACCAGTTACCAAGTCACGTCCCCGGACATCGGTCGTCCCCATTTCTTCAGCCGCCTTAACTGAAGCAGAACCAACGTCCCACTTCAACTTTTCGGCCGTCCGTTCACCGATCAAAAGGTTCATGTTCTGACGAACGTACTGGGCAATTGCGTCGTTCATCTTGTCACCAGCCATCCGAATTGACCGGCTCGAAACAATTCCGCCAAGTGAAATCGTGGCAACATCAGTGGTTCCCCCACCAATGTCAACCACCATACTACCAGTCGGGTCCATTACCGGGAGTCCCGCACCAATTGCGGCAGCAAATGGTTCTTCAATCACGTAAGCATCCCGCGCACCGGCTACCCGGGTCGCATCAATTACGGCCCGCTTCTCAACTTCAGTAATGCCACTTGGTACACAAACCATTACGTACGGCTTGCCATTACCATTACCCAGTGCCTTGTTAATGTAGTACTTCATCATTGCAACGGTGGTGTCATAGTCTGCAATGACCCCGTCCTTCATTGGTCGAATTGCAACAATACTCTCTGGTGTCCGCCCAATCATATCCCGTGCGTCGCTACCTACAGAAATCACTTCGTTTGACTTCGCATTGCGAGCAACCACTGATGGTTCACGGAGGACGATCCCCTTACCTTCAAGGTAGACAATCGTATTGGCGGTCCCCAGATCGATTCCAAGATTTTTGGTTCCGATTCCTAGCAATCTGCTTCTTCCCTTCGTTTTAAAACTAATAATTAATTTTATCCAATATCGTGGATATTATACCATAGCCACGGTCGACATACGAACCTAAATATACATTAATTACCAGTCAAGCGGCTAACCCCCGGGCACAAATTAATCATTTCTTTACTTTTTGACGGTCCTCCTGCTGGTCCTCACGCCAACTATAGTAATGGTCTTGACCAACAATTAAGAAATCCAAAAGTTGAAGGCCTAGCAGCTGGCTTCCCTGGTTTAGGCGCTTAACGAAGTTCAAGTCGGCCGTCGATGGGGTGACATTCCCCGAAGGATGGTTATGGATCATCACCAGCCCGCTGGCCGACTGGCGAAGGGCAATTGCAAAAATTCGGTCGGGATACAGCAAGCACTCGCTTTGTCCACCCCGGAAGAGGACCTGGTAGTCAATTATATTGTTATGGATATCGGTATAGGCAACCGCCACACATTCTTGTTCTTCGTGGCGGAAGTGGTCAATCATCACCTTGCCTAAGGCGGCACTAGAATATGCGTGCCCGCACACCTCACTATGACTATTGGCAATCAGCTGGCCAAGCTCAATTCCGGCGAGAAAATGCTTCATCTCCGGTCCCCAGCTAGCCACCCCTTCTCGCTCCTCGCGACTCATCTGCTTGACCTTGAGGGGGTTAGGGAAGCACTCGAGAAACTTTAGGAACAGTTCCTCGTTACGTTCAATCGTTGCCGCTGGAATACTACGTACCAATAAGTCTAAATATTGTTCAATTGTTGGCTCTGCCATCTTAATTATTCTCCTATCTATATCGCACTACATAATAAAGACGGCATTAATCCTAATTTGCACTAAATAATTGGCGAACTTCCGAAATAAAATATAATGACCCGGTGACAATCATCACGTCATCACTACTCAACTGCCCAGCAAGTTCTTGAAAACCGAGCTGCCACTGCGCCGCCACCTGGATGGGATAGCGACTCGCAATTTCCTTTGCCACCCCGGTTAAGTCAGCACTCGGCCGCCGCGGCCCCGGCCCCGCAAAGTGGGTAACCATGATGTGAACATTCCCCAGGCTTGCCAATTCACCCAGCATCAGCTCATACTGCTTATCAGCCAAAATCGCCACTAGCAAGTAGACGTCCCGGTCAGCAAAGTCGTCTTGGATGGTCTTCACCAGTGCCTGAATCCCCGGCAAGTTATGGGCGCCATCTAACAAGACAAGTGGTTCCGTATTTACCAGCTCCAACCGCCCCGGCCACCGGGTCTCGTGCAATCCCCGTCTGAGTGCGGACCGGTCTAATGGGAGGTGGCGCCGACTTAGAAACAACTGGGTCGCCGCCAACGCAACGGCGGCGTTTTCGACCTGGTAATCGCCACCGAGGCCCAGCTGACAGCGCAAGTTTGCCAGCCCCAGCCCCTGGTAATCAACCGTTGCCTGAAACTGGTGACTACTTGTTTGGCGGATAGTAAAGTCCTTACCCAGCGTAAATAATGGGGACTGGAAGTCTGCCGCCACCTGTCGAACGACCTGTTGGGCACTGGCAGGCAGGTTGCCGACTACTACCGGGCGGGCCCTTTTAATTATCCCCGCCTTTTGGTCCGCAATAGCCGCGAGGGTGTTCCCCAGGTACTGCATATGGTCCCAGCCAACGGTGGTAATGACGCTGACTTCCGGGACAATTACGTTGGTAGAATCGTAGCGTCCGCCAATTCCCACCTCTAGAAGGACCACGTCGGGCTGCTTTTCCGCTAGGTAACAAAACATAATGGCCGTATCGATTTCAAACTCGGTCGGCCCTCCCTCCGGTAATTCCTGGTCCAGACGGTCCACCACGGTGGCTACCCGGTCAGTTAGCCGGACCAGGTCAGCATTGCTAATTTGCTGACCATTATATTCGATTCGCTCGTTAAAGCGGGTAATGAAGGGCGAGGTAAAACTGCCAACGTCCAGTCCACTTGCTAATAGCATCGACCGGATCATCGCCACGGTTGACCCCTTACCATTAGTCCCCGTCACGTGGATATAAGCAAGGTCCTCCTGGGGATTTCCTAATTCGGCCAGCAGCCGACGCATCCGCGCTAAGGTTGGTCGCTTTTTAAACCGTGGCCGGCCATGGATAAAGTTGAGTGCTTCTTCATAAGTTGAAATCATCTTGTCACTCCCAAGCTAATGTTTAGTGGATAAACGAGAAGCTGGAAGAAAAGCTCCTTAGTGCGCCTTTCTCCCAGCTTCGGGTCATTTTCTTACTTAATATGACACAAGTAATTAAGCATTTTGCAATGAGGCTAACCGGTCCTTGGCTGCCGCAAGCTTCTCTTGCCATTCTACGGCCTTTTGCTTTTCAGCCGCCACAACCTTTTCCGGCGCGTTTTCAACAAACTTCTGGTTCCCCAGCTTCTTGTTTGACCGGTCAACTTCCTTTTGGAGCTTAGCAATTTCTTTTTCCATCTTCGCCCGCTCTTCATCCAGGTCAACCAGTTCAGCCATCGGGATAAAGACTTCAGCACCGGCTAGGATACTGGACATGGCCAGCTGAGGGGCCTTGACCTCTGCACCAATCTGTAATTCAGCGGGGTGGCAGAAGCGGTCAATGTAGTCCCTGTTTGCCGACAACATGTCCGCGAGGTGCGCATCCTTGGTCTTAACAAGGATATCTACCGGCTTAGACATCGGGGCATTGGCTTCATTCCGGATGCTCCGGACTGCCTTGATCATTTCGATCAGGCTATCCATCTGTTCGGTCGCGTCATCATCTACCAGTTTGGCATTAACTGTTGGGTACTGAGCCACCATGATCGACTTACCGTCATGGGGCATTGACTGCCAGAGCTTTTCGGTCACAAATGGCATGATCGGGTGGAGGAGCTTCAGGGTCTGGTCAAGGACGTAGCCCAGGATATTCTTGGTGTTCGCCTTTTCCTCATCGCTACCGTTGTTCAACTTCTCCTTGGTCATTTCGATATACCAGTCACAGAAGTCATTCCAAATGAAGTTATACAGGGCCCGGCCAACTTCACCAAACTCAAACTTCTCTGACATTTCAGTTACTTGCTTGATCGTCGCGTTCAACCGGCTCAAGATCCAACGGTCAGCAAGGTCCCACTTATCTTGGTCTGGCAATACCGGTGCCGGCATGTCACCCAGGTTCATGATAACGTAGCGGCTGGCGTTCCAAATCTTATTAATGAAGTTCCAAGCCGCATCCATCTTCGTGTAGGAAAAACGGATATCTTGCCCCGGCGTTGACCCGGTAATCAAGAACCAGCGGAGGGCATCAACCCCGTACTTCTTGATAACGTCCATTGGGTCAATCCCGTTCCCCAACGACTTACTCATCTTCCGCCCCTGTTCATCACGGATCAAGCCGTGGAGGAGGACGTTTCTAAATGGGGCCTTGCCGGTAAATTCCAAGGATTGGAAGATCATCCGGGAAACCCAGAAGAAGATAATATCATAACCCGTTACCAGGGTATTGGTTGGGAAGTACCGCTTGAAGTCGGCAGAATCAGTATCTGGCCAGCCCATCGTAGAGAACGGCCAGAGGGCACTGGAGAACCAGGTATCAAGGACATCACTGTCTTGTTCCCAATTTTCAGCGTCCTTTGGTGCTTCCATACCAACGTAAACTTCACCCGTCTGCTTGTTGTACCAGGCCGGGATCCGGTGTCCCCACCATAGTTGCCGGGAAATAACCCAGTCATGGATATTTTCCATCCACTGGGTAAAGGTATGTTCAAACCGTTCCGGCACAAAGTTAACCCGGTCAGCGGTCTGCTGGTTCTTTAATGCCATCTCAGCCAGTGGCTTCATCTTAACAAACCACTGGGTGGACAGGCGGGCTTCCACTTGTACCCCGGTCCGTTCAGAGTGACCAACGGAGTGGACAATTGGGACCACTTTTAACATGTAACCCTGGTCCTCAAGGTCTTTGACAATGGCCTTCCGTGCATCGAACCGGTCCATTCCTTCGTACTTACCGGCATTTTCGTTCATGGAGGCATCTTCATTCATCGTGTTTAATTCTGGTAGGTTATGACGCTTACCAACCTTAAAGTCGTTCGGGTCATGGGCCGGCGTGATCTTTACCATCCCCGTCCCGAAGTCGGGAGTAACGTAACTATCGGCAATGATTTCAATTTCCCGGTCAACCAGTGGCACCTTGACCTTCTTACCAACTAACTCCTTGTAACGCTCATCATCAGGGTTAACTGCTACCGCTTCATCCCCAAACATTGTTTCTGGACGGGTCGTGGCAATTTCAATGTAGTCCTTACCATGGAAGGTCGTACCATCCGTGAATGGGTACTTAACGTGGTAAAAGGCCCCCTTGTCGTCCTTGTGAACCACTTCGATGTCTGACAGGGCAGTCCGTGCTTGCGGGTCCCAGTTAATAATGTAGGTTCCCCGGTAGATTAAGCCCTTCTTGTAAAGCTCCACGAAGACCTTCCGAACAGCCTTGTTCAACCCATCATCAAGGGTAAACCGCTCCCGGTCATAGTCGACGGAAATCCCCATCTTAGCCCACTGCTTGTGGATGATGTCCGCGTACTCGTCCTTCCAATCCCAAACCTGTTGAACGAACTTCTCCCGGCCAAGGTCGTAACGGGAAATTCCTTGCTTGCGCAGGCGGGCTTCCACCTTAGCCTGGGTGGCAATTCCAGCATGGTCCATCCCTGGAATCCATAAAACATCGTAACCCTGCATCCGCTTTTGCCGGATGATGATGTCTTGGAGGGTGGTATCCCAGGCGTGGCCGAGGTGAAGTTTACCGGTAACGTTCGGCGGTGGAATCACGATTGAGTACGGGTGGGCCTTCTTGTCACCACTCGGTTTGAAGAGTCCCTGGTCAATCCACCATTGGTAGCGACCAGCTTCAACTGCTGTTGGATCATACTTAGTTGACATGTCATTTGCTGCCATCGTATAATCGCTCCTTTCATTTTTCTTAGTTTATCCTTGATTCGTAAGCATGACGAATAAAAAAATCGCCCTACCATCACTGATAGGACGACTTGCTCGCGTTACCACCTAAATTGGGGCGCCATTAAAGTGACTCCCCCACTCATCCATTGGTAACGGTAATGAACCGGACCTGCCTACTACTAGTTCAGCCGGTCAGCTCCCGAGCTACATTCATCGACTAGCGGCCAGGCCTTCTCACTTACCAGCCCTCCCTGAGCACCAACTAGTCCACTACTATTTCGGTCATTGCTTATTATGCTTGTATCATAGCTAATTAACACCGCAACGTCAAGCACGGATTTTACAATAATTCGGCAAAGACGTCCTCATTTTGGTTCAAGAAGTCTTCCCCGGGGTGAATATTAGTAACCTTAACCCCGTCTAAGGACCGTTGAATCAGCCCGCCAATGTCGAGGTGCTTTTCGTACAGGCGGGCCTTCTTAACGCTCGGCTTAGTCTTCGGCGATGGCGGTGTAAAGACAGTACAACAATCCTCATACGGCAAGATCGACAGGTCATAGGTATCAATGTCTTCAGCAATCTTGATGATTTCCGTTTTATCGTAGGAAAGGACCGGCCGTAAAACCGGGTAGTTAGTGACGTCTTCGATCGCCAGCATACTCTCCATCGTTTGCGAAGCCACTTGGCCAAGCGATTCGCCATTGAAGATGGCTAGGCCATGCCGTTTTTCCATCAAGGCCGTCGCCAAGCGTAGCATCATCCGCCGTTGGATGGTCATCAAATAGCCTTCCGGCACCTTTTCCTTAACCGTTTCTTGGATTTCGGTGAATGGTACCTGGATAAACTTAATACTCCCGCAGTACTTGGCCAGCTTTTCCGTCAACTGCTTTGCCTTGGCTAAGGCCTGGGGGCTCGTGTACGGCGGACTAAAGAAGTGAACCATTTCCATCGAAACGCCCCGCTTCATTCCCAGGTAGGCAGCAACTGGTGAGTCAATTCCTCCGGAAAGCATCATCATTCCTTTACCGGCCGTGCCTACTGGTAAGCCACCGGCACCCTTGATGGTCTCACTGGAGAGGTAAATCCCGTTTAAGCGAACCTCAACCCGGATGGTTAAATCAGGGTGGTGGACATCAACCGTTAACTTATCAGGGAACTTGGCTAAGAGGTCCCCACCCAACCGGTCGTTCATTTCAAAGGTATCGATTGGGAACTTGTGGTCCGCCCGCTTGGTCTCAATTTTAAACGTCACCGGGTGATTGACCTGTTCAGCGACCATTTCTTCAGCCGCCTTAGCAACCGCGGCAAAGTCTTTTTCAACTTTGATTGATGGCGAGAAATTTTGAATCCCAAAGACATCCTTGAGGCGGGCCATCACGTCATCGTAATTGGCCCCGTTCAACTCGACGTGGAGTCGGTCTTGTTGTGCATGGACCTTCACCTGATCGAACTGGTGAAGGGCGTGGCGAACGTTGTCACCAAGGCGGTCAATAAAGGACTTCTTGTTATGCCCCTTAGTCGACAGCTCCCCGTAACGCACCATAATTTCAGTGTATTGCAAGTTTGCTCCTCCTTTTTAGTCAATAATCTTCTTAAAGTCCGCGTAGAGTTCGTCAAAAACCGCGTTAAACTGGTCAGCATCTACAAGCGTATTTTGGTCGCCCAGGCTAATCCGCACGGCACTAGTGGCTTCATTTTCTGGCACCTTCATTGCGGCAAGCGTTCCTGCTTCCGCGTGTTTTTTCGAAGAGCAGGCACTGGTCGTGGAAATGTAGATTCCCCGCTCTTCAAAGGCGTGCACGATGGTTTCACCCCGTACGCCAACAATGGCAAAGCAGAGAATGTGGGGGGCAAACCCATCCTGGCGACCAGAAAAGAGCTTAACGTGGTCGAACTGTTGTAGGTGGTCATAAATCCGTTCCTTGATTACCTGTTCACGAGCAACGGTCTGATCTTCGTGTTCCTTGACTAGCCGGATTGCCCGGGCCATTGCCACATCACCAGGGGTATTTTCGGTACCGCTCCGCAGTGTTCGTTCCTGACCACCACCTGCGATCAGGGGGGCCAGCTTCCGCCCACTCTTCACGTAAACAAAACCGGTTCCCCGGGGGGCGTGGAACTTATGTCCAGAAAAGGTGGCAAAGTCAACCCGGTCACTGAAGACCTGGTCATCAAGCCCCTTGCCAATCGCCTGGACGGCATCAACCATGTAGTGGACATTCGGGTAGTCCTTGAGAATCTCACCGACCGCCTTAATCGGTTGGACCGTCCCAATTTCGTTATTAACGGCCATGATCGACACCAAGATGGTATCCGGCCGTAATGCGGCTTGGACATCGGCGGGGTCAATCCGGCCTTCCTGGTCAACGGGTAAGTAGGTGACCGTAAAGCCCAGTTCTTCTAACTGGGCCATCGCATTTCGTACGGCGGCGTGCTCTACGGACGTCGTAATAATGTGTTTGCCAAAACGCCGCTTAGCTAACGCGGTGCCCTTAATCACCCAATTATCACCTTCCGAGCCACCACTGGTAAAGATGATTTCACTCGGCTTCACCCCCATCAAATTGGCAATCTGTTGACGGGCTTGTTCAAGCAGGTTCCAGGCCTCTTCACCAAAGTTATGTAGGCTGCTGGGGTTCCCCCAGATCTTCTTGCTGACCGTGTCATACGTAGCAAGGACTTCCGGCGAAATTTGGGTCGTCGCACTATTATCAAAATAGATCATTTTTCGTTCCTCCGACAATTTTATCTGACGGTCATCAACCGGCTGTTTGCCGGTCGGCAGTAGTTCGACACTTTCTTAAAGCAACTTCATATTATAACAAAGATCGCGTCAAGACAAAAAAAATTATCTTGACGCGTCTAAGATTAACTAATGTTATTCGTTGTAATAGCTGTCCTCAATGCGCTTAAAAGAGCCAGGCTCGGCTTCTTCAAGCGCCGTCCCAATCTGTTCTAAACTCTTGGCATACTGGTACTGGGCAAATAGCTGCCGGGACTTGGTCGCCGCTTGTGCCACTTTCTCATTATCAGAAAAGCGGTTTGCATATTGGAGTAAGCGTTCCGTTAGCTCAGCACTATCACGAAGGTCATTGGTCTTACCCTGTAAGGTTTCGATGTCGGACTCCACCATTATTAGCTGCTTGGTAACATCATCCATATTGATCTTGTACTCGTGTAGTTCCGCACTGAGCTTCTTTACTTCTGCGCTAACGCCCATGAAGTAGTCAACATAATCCTGGTCAACGCCGGGGAGGTTCAGTTGCTCTACCTGCCGCTTAATGGTCCGCAGGTCAACGGAATACTTCTGTAGCATCTTGCGGGCCCGCTGCTCGTCGGTTTGCAACTTGGCAACTTCGTCATTAATCTTGGCCTGCTTTTCTTCAATTGTGGTTAGTTCCTTTTGGTTATCCTTCTCGGTGCTGACGATCTGACTATAAATAGCCGTCTGGTCAGCCACCGTTTGGGTGTCGTGCCGGTAGTCCTTATCAATCGACTTAATTTGCTCACCGAGCCGGCGGGCGGCCTCAATTTCGTTGTTATTAAAAGTGTAACTCAGGTTTAGTCGTTTCAATTCCGCCGTCAATTCGGTATTTTGCCGCTGAGCATGGGGGATAAACTTGGCCATTACCTTAAGCAGGTGCTGGGCCTCATGCTTTGCGTCAATTTCCTTTTGCATCACATCATACAGGTTATCAATTTCCGTCGACAAGTCCTTATTGGCCTGGACAACCACGTCTACCTGGAGGTCATCAAACTGTTTAAGCGTTGCCGTCAACTTGGCCTGAAGCCGGTCAATCTTCTTATCGAGGTCGGGCTCGGTAAAGCGGTAGTGCTGTTCAGTCAGGATCTGGTAACCATGACGCAACTCCGTCAACTGGTCTGGAAATTCAGTTGCCAGTGGTTTATATAGTTTCGGAACCTTCTTTAAAAGGGTGGCAAAGCGGTCATTTTCATCCTGCAATTCGGTTAGGATTTCCTGAGCAGCTTCGAGGTCCCCCTTAGCAGTCAGGTCGGCAAACTTAGCGAATTGTTGCTCTAAGGACGCCAACCGTTGCTTCAACCCCTTTGCCGCCCCACCAAATTCAAATTCCTTGTCATTTAATTCGGTGTGGAAGTGCCGGTACTGCTGCTTAATTTGGTCAATCGCTTGATGGTGTTTTTGCTCTTGTTGTTGGAGTGACTGAAGGGACTTTTGTAACCGGTCAGCTTGCTCACTGGCCTTACCAATCTGAGTCCGGTAGTCACTGATTGCGGAATTGATTGTTAACAACTGGCTAGTCTTAACCATTGCCAGCAATTCGTCCCCCCGCGCCGGAAGCTTCTTTATTGCGGGGGCCAACTGCGCCTCATATTTCTTCTTAAGGTCTGCTAACTGGTCTTTAGCGTCACCGACCAACCGCATCTTCCCCGCCGCTGTTAACTGATCACTAATCTTTCGCTTCGCCAGTTGTTCGCTGACGGACTTCAGCTCGTTAATTTTTCTAATCGACCGGTGTTGGAACCATACAATCACACACAAGAGAACTAGAACAATGATTAAAATTGCAATTAAAATCTGAAACATTAATTACCCCACCTAAATATTCAACCGATTGACAAGACACTATCAACGGTCATAAGCTTCTAGATAAAATTATACCATAGTCACCCGCACTTGCCGGGGCTTATTATCAAGGAGGCCAAATAATGGCAAATTACCAATTAATGATTAAACAACTGGCCGCGCTACTCACCAATGAACCAGATCCCATCGCTAACCTTGCCAACACCAGTGCTCTGGTTAACCAAACCGTTGACCAGGTCAACTGGGTCGGTTTCTACTTATCTGATCAGGCACAAGAGCAGCTCACCCTGGGACCTTTCCAAGGTAAAGTAGCTTGCATGCACATCCAAAACGGTCACGGGGTCTGTGGTACCGCAGCTCAAACACGGCAGACCCAGGTGGTCGCTGATGTCACTAGTTTCCCTGGCTACATATCCTGTGACGCAGCGGCCCAATCGGAACTCGTGATTCCCCTGGTCAGAAAAAATGGTGATTTATACGGTGTCTTTGACCTTGACGCTCCCATCAAGGACCGTTTTGACCGCCAGCTGGTCGCTACTTTGGAAGAAGTTGCCCGAATTGTCATGAAGAGCATTGACTAACTTGTTATGGGCATGTTAAGATAATCTTTGTGTAAAATAATGCAGCAGTGAGGGGCAAGCTCGTCAACAGACTGGTGCCGCAAGGTGTTTTTAGTAACCCAGCTGCAAGGGTGAAAAATTCAGATCAGCCTGCACGAATGTCAAGCTCACAATCGGATTATTTTACTCCAAGAAAATACATTGGAGGAATTCATTTATGTCTCGTTATACTGGTCCAAGTTGGCGTGTTTCACGTCGCCTTGGCGTTTCACTTTCAGGTACTGGTAAGGAATTAGCTCGTCGTCCATACGCTCCTGGTGATCACGGTCGTGACCGTCATGGTAAGCTGTCTGAATATGGTACGCAACTTCGTGAAAAGCAAAAGCTGCGTTTCATGTACGGTATGACTGAACGTCAATTCGCTAACCTCTTCGTTCGTGCCGGTAAGATCAAGGAAGGTACCCACGGTGCTAACTTCATGGCATTGCTGGAACGCCGTCTTGATAACATGGTTTACCGCTTAGGTTTGGCTACTACCCGTCGTCAAGCTCGTCAACTGGTTAACCACGGTCACATCACCGTTGATGGCAAGCGCGTTGACATTCCTTCATACGAAGTCGATGTTAACCAAGTTATTGCCGTTCGTGAAAAGTCCAAGAACCTGGACATCATCAAGAACGCTGTCGATGCCGTTGTTTCACGTCCTTCATACGTGGACTTCGATGCTGACAAGTTGGAAGGTAAGTTGAACCGGATCCCTGCTCGTGAAGACATGGATGCTGATATCGACGAAGCCCTCATCGTTGAATTCTACAACAAGTAAACTTAACTGCTTACTTAACAAAAAAGGTCCGCTGAATGCGGACCTTTTTTGTTAAGCAGACAGCAAAACACCCCACAGCACACGGCAAATCAGCCGAATCCTGCGGGGCGTTTTTTCGCTTTAAATTCACTTATTCATCCAAATACTGCTTAGTAGCCGCGATAATGTCTTTCAATCCCTTCTTAGCATCGGAGAAGAACATCCGGGTCTGATCGGCACTAAATAGTGGGTTAGCGATTCCGGCATACCCAGGGTGCATTGACCGCTTGATGATTACCACCGACTTGGACTTATCAACGTCCAGAATCGGCATCCCTGAAATGGCGTTGCCAGACTTCCGTGCCATTGGGTTGGTAACATCGTTGGCACCAATTACGAGTGAAACATCAGTGTTTTCAAACATTGAGTTGGCTTCATCCATCTGCTTCATTTCCTCGTACGGAACGTTAACATCGGCTAGCAAGACATTCATATGGCCAGGCATCCGTCCCGCAACCGGGTGGATGGCATAGTTAACATTAATCCCATGGTCAGTTAATAATTTAGCCAGTTCAGCAACTTCATGCTGGGCCTGGGCGGCAGCTAGACCATAGCCCGGAACAATCATTACGTTGTGGGCATAGGCCAACTGAAGACCAACATCATCCGCTGAGGTTTCCTTAACGTTAACTGGAACGTCGTCCGCAGTCCCGGCGTCGTTGTCACCGCCGCCAAAGCCACCGGCAAGAATATTAGCAACGGATCGGTTCATCGCTTCAGCCATTTGCAAGGTCAGAATCGTCCCTGCGGCACCAACCAGGGCACCGGCGATAATCAAGACCTGGTTATCAATGACAAATCCGGCAAAGGCAACGGCTAACCCGGTAAAGGCGTTCAGTAGTGAAACTACCACCGGCATGTCGGCACCACCAATTGGCAACGTCATCAGCAGGCCAAAGATTAGGGCGGCGGGTAGCTCCAAGATCAATGCCCAGTAACTCTGCGCATAACCAATCATCCATACGGCCCCCGCGATCATTGCGATGATCGACAGGCCGTTGCAGATCCGACTACCTGGGAACGTAATCGGCTTACCAGAAACATGCCCAGCTAACTTCCCAGTCGCAATTAGTGAACCCGAGAAGGTTGTCCCCCCGATGATGACGTCCAAAACTACTGGAATCGACAAGATCAACTGGAGACGGGTTCCGCTGGCTACTTGCAGGTAGTCAAAGACACCAATCGTTGCCGCGGCACCACCACCAACGGCGTTAAAGAGCGAAACCAGTTGTGGAACATCGGTCATCTTAACCTTCCGGGCCTTGATGACCCCGTAAAGGATACCGATTGCCAGGCCAGCTACTAAAGCGACCCAACCGGCCACGCTAATCTTACCATCGGCAATGATGGTAATAATAATCATAATTACCGCGAGTGCCATCCCGACACAGGAGAGGCCGTTCCCTTTGCGGGCCGTCTTTGGTGACCGCATCAGGTGAACACCAATTACGTAGCAAATCGCTGAAATCAGATAAATTAATGCTGAAAAAGTTTGCAGTGCACTCATTACTGGTCACCCCCATCCTTAGACTGGCTCTTTGCGGGTGCTTGACCACCCCGTGGACGGTCGAACATCCCCAACATCCGATCAGTTACGGTGTAACCACCAGCCACGTTGACGGCCGCAAAGAAGGCACACAGGAAGGCCAGGATATAAAAGCCCCAGCTATTTGCTTCCGCGGCGACGACAAAGGCCCCGACGACAACAACCCCGTGGATCGCATTGGCACCGGACATCATCGGCGTCTGCAGGGTTGCCGGGATTTTACTCATAACTTCAAACCCAACGAGGAGACTTAAGACAAAGATTGCTAAATTAGAATATAATTGCTGACTCATATTATTCTCCCCTCTCTACTTAGTTGCTGCTTGTTTTTGACTACTTGCATCGGCCTTTTCGGCTTCAGCAGCCTTCTTGATTTCAGGTAATCCCATTTGTGCCCGCAAACGTCCCGAAATTACCTGGCCCTGGTAAGTAGCTACCAACTCAGACATTACATCGTCATTAGTATCAATTGCGATGTTACCTTCCTTATCCAGCAGTGCTTTAATAACCGCTTGAACGTTCTTCGAGTACATTTCTGAGGCACTGGTTGCCAATTCACTCGGTAGGTTATCAGCACCAACAATCTCGGCCCCGTTATCCGTCTCAACAACGGCACCGGGCTTTGAGCCGGTAACGTTACCACCCAGTTCACTAGCTGCAATATCGATAAAGATTGATCCCGGCTTAGCTGCTTGAACTGATTTTTCGGTAACCAGCATTGGCGGCTTCTTCCCGGGAACCCGGGCCGTCGTGATCACAATATCACTGTCGGCGATGAAACCGGCTAGTTCGTCTTGTTGCTTTTGCTGCTCTTCCTTGGTCAGCTGACGGGCGTAACCGCCCTTACCAGCCGCCGAAACTGAGCTCGTTAAGAATTTCGCACCTAGGGACTCAACTTCGCCCCGTGAAGCAGGACGCACATCGTATCCGGAGACAATTGCCCCCAAACGCTTGGCGGTCCCAATCGCCTGCAGGCCGGCAACCCCGGTTCCTAAGACCAGCACCTTCGCTGGCTTAGCAGTTCCGGCCGCCGTAATCATCATTGGGAAGTAACGCATAAAGTGGTCGGCTGCCACTAGCGCCGCCTTATAGCCCGCGACCGATGACTGCGAACTCAAAGCATCCATGCTCTGGGCCCGGGAAACCGTCCGTGGCAGCAGTTCAAATGACAAAGTCGTAACTTGCCGGTTTGCTAGCTGTTTGGCCACATCATGATCAACCGACAGGGAAAGTAAACCGAGTAGCGCTTGCCCTGACTTTAACTTGGCCACCGTTTCATCATCCGGCCGGTTAACAACCGTCACCAGGTTGGCCTGGTCAATGGCCTGTTGACGATCAACCACCTTTGCACCAGCATCTACATACTGCTGGTCAGCAAAATTGGCCGCTGCACCGGCGTCCTTTTCAACCAGGACCTGACAGCCCTGCTTGACGAGCCGCTTAACAACACTTGGCACCAGTGAAACCCGGTGCTCATCTGCGGCTTCCTTTAGTGCTGCAATTGTAATTGCCATACTGATTCCTCCTTATTCAAATAATCAACCGCTTTCACCTCTATCATAGTCTACTTTGCACTTTAAATCACACTTTTTTCAGACATTTTATGATCTTTTATCCGTTTTCAAGCCACTAATTGGTCAAAAACAGTTTGGCTTGCCCACTGCTTATAAGGTAAAGGTGAGGCAGTCTGCCCGTGACAGTGCCGGGCAAAAATGGTAGCCCCCAACCGTAAACCTTTTGACCCCGGCAAGGTCTTGGATCTGATTTTCCGCGAGGTAACGTACCATACTCCCCCGGGCCATCTTAGCTTGGGTCGCCTGCTGTTTAACCTTGCCATCCTTAACTCGACCAAACACGCACTTAACGAGGCGGCGCTCACCAGATAAATACGGCAAAATAGCTCGTTCGTATTCCACCGACGCTAGATCTAAGACGAGATTATCTTCACGGTATAGCTCATCCGCCAGCCGTGTACCCCAAAATTCATATAACGAGGTGGTGCCAGCAACGGTTGCCCGGTCCCCCATCCCCAGTCGGTAAGGGACAATTCCGTCAAACGGACGCAAAAGGCCATAGAATCCCGAGAGGATCCGCAGGTGGTTCTGGATATAGGCTAGTCCCGCGTCGGTAAAAACATCAGGTGCCATGTGCTGGTATTGGAGGCCGGTAAAGGCAATGATGGCTGGCGTCAAGTTCTGAGTAAGCACCATTTCCTGCAGCCAACGGTAGTTCTTATCCGCTAAACGTTGGCTGCAATTCCACCACAACCGGTGTAATTGGTCATAGCTTAATCCTCGCATCCAGGTCAAAATTTCTTGGGCCTGGGGCAAGAAGTGGGGAAGGTCCTGGTAAGGAAAAGAGTCGGTATCTACGGCCATCGTCCGGGCGGGTGCAATAATTATCTTCATCGTTGGTTGAGCTCCTTAGTTTATCTGTTTTTCTATAATGGTACAATGAAATCATGAATTTTATAACAAGGAGGAAATATCTGTGGCAGAAGAAAAGAAGTCAGCAGTTGAACAACGAATCGATAGTGCCGTCTATGGAACACCGAAAATAAAGCCTGACGAACAGCGTAAGTACTTGGGTACCTTTCGTGAACGGGTGTGCCTAACCATCAGCGTTGCCGAGCTTCAAGAGCAGGACTGGGCAGCGGCGGTTACCGCGGAGTTAGCTAAGGGGGTCGGTACCCTGGTCTTTATCAACGGTAACCTCCCCCACGCCGAAGTCCACCCCTACGTTAAAGCGGCAACACGGGCCGGCGCCGCGTTTACAATGAAAACTGACCCCGAGTTTAAAACTGATCCCCAGGCCCTCGCGGTAGTGGTCGCCAGCAAGTCCGCCGTTTACCAGTCACCGGTCGACGTCAAGAAGCGTTACCCGCAATTCGGTGCCGGTTCAGCAACTGCCACCACCCAGCGCCAGACCCCAACCAAGGGTGGCTTTTTCCACCGCCTCTTTCACCGGGAGGGACGCTAAATGGAACCACTCGCTTATCGAATGCGGCCCCGTAACCTTGATGAAATCGTGGGTCAACAGCACCTGGTGGGTCCAGGCAAGATCATCTCACGGATGGTGAAAGCCCGGATGCTGTCATCAATGATCCTATACGGGCCACCGGGAACTGGAAAGACCAGTATCGCTAGTGCGATTGCTGGATCGACTAAGTACGCCTTCCGTAAGCTTAATGCCGCCACCGACAGTAAGAAGGACCTGCAGATCGTTGCCGAAGAAGCCAAAATGAGTGGCACCGTCATCTTATTACTTGATGAAATCCACCGACTAGATAAGGCTAAGCAGGACTTTTTATTGCCCCACCTAGAGAGCGGCCGGATCATTTTGATTGGTGCAACAACCGAAAATCCGTATATCAGTATCAACCCCGCAATCCGGAGCCGAACCCAAATCTTTCCGGTCCACCCCCTGAGCATTAACGAAATTAAGGTTGCCTTGGCCCGGGCAATGACCGACCGACAACGGGGACTGGGAAAAATGCCCCTCGTCTTGGAAGCCAATGCTGAAGACCAGCTCGCCCGAGCAACCAATGGGGACCTGCGGAGTGCCCTGAACGGTCTTGAGTTGGCTGCCAAGTCCACCGATCCCGGTCCCGATGGTAAAATTCACCTGACGTTACCGGTAATCGAAGAAAGCATCCAAAAAAGGGCCCTCAGTGCTGACAAGGACGGTGACGCCCATTACGACGTTGTTTCCGCCTTACAAAAGTCAATTCGGGGGTCGGACGTCGATGCCGCCCTCCACTACCTGGCCCGCTTAATTACGGCCGGTGACCTGACTTCTATTGCCCGGCGGCTGATGGTAATTGCGTATGAAGACATTGGATTGGCCAACATGCCGGCAGTCCAGCGGGCCGTCACAGCCGTTCAGGCAGCCCAGCAGGTGGGCCTACCGGAAGCCCGGATCCCCCTAGCCGACGTGGTGATTGAGCTGTGCCTTTCTCCTAAGTCCAACTCGGGCATCCTGGCCATCGACAAGGCATTAGACCAGGTTAAGCAAGGCGGTGTTGGCGCCATCCCCGACTACCTTAAAGATGCCCACTACCAGGGAGCTAAGAAACTGGGCCACGGCGTTGACTACCAGTTTCCTCATGACTACCCCCAGGACTGGGTAGCCCAGCAATACCTGCCTGACCGACTGAAGGGTGCCCAATATTACGAGCCGAAACAAAATGGGCGTTTTGAGGCGGCCCTTGGCAAGCAATATTGGCAGCTCCGCTTAGCCCAGCGGCAGGTGTTAAATGGCCACCACCACCCAACGAAATAATTGCCTATTTGACTAATTAATGCTAAGATAAAAATGAAAATTCTGTGGTGTACGCGTTGTCTAAACGCAGGTTTGCCTTACAGTCTTTTTACTTTGGGACTAGTGTCATGCCCTTTTTTACAACATGCCTTTTCACTTGGTAGTTGGCGATCGGGCAACCGTGTCCCACCTGTTTAACATACAGGTCAACACTGAATGATAATTAACGGCACCGACGGAGTTTTCGTACATAGTTAAGAGGTTGGGAGGAAACCCAGTTTCCTCCCAACCTCTTTTCTTTGTCAAAATCAAACAAAGGAACTTAATAAAATGCTCTTATCAATTTTCGTCACCCTCTTTGGGCTCATTGCCCTGTTTGAAGGGACTTTCTTTCTTACCCACCTCCACAAGCCCTTCATGATTTTTGACCCCACTACCAGCAAGTTCATTGCAACCCAATTAAAGGTTTGGGGGGTGATTATGACCGCAATTGGCCTGATCACCATCGTGGCCGCCTGGTTAAACAATATTGCGTTTATCGTTATCATGGTGGTCGTGGGTTGTCTTTTGGAGACCCAGATGGCCTTTTCGATCACCAGTGAATTTCGTGCAAAGTATCACTAGATTCTTTACCAGGACTTGTCGAAAAGTGTATAATAGTGGTAAATAAGCTTAAGGAGGCACTATTATGGCACAAACATACAAACACATCCTGGTACCCGTTGATGGGTCCGCAGAAGCTGAGTTAGCCTTCAAGAAGGCCGTTGCGGTTGCCAAGCGTAACGGTGAAGATGCGGAGCTACGGTTACTGCACGTCGTTGATACCCGGGCCTTTCAAAACATTTCTAGTTTTGATACCTCAATGGTAGAGCAGGTTACTGATACCGCTAAGAAGACGCTAGACCAATACATCGATTACGCCAAGGACCAGGGCGTAAAGAACGTGAGTTACTCAATCGAATATGGTGCACCAAAGACTATTATTGCCCGCGATGTTCCAAAGGAAATGGGGGCCGACCTCATCATGATCGGTGCCACCGGTCTCAATGCCGTCGAACGGATCTTAATCGGTTCCGTCACGGAATACGTTACCCGGACCGCCATTTGCGATGTCTTGGTTGTCCGGACGGATCTCAATAACAAGCCAATTGCCAACCCTAAGAAACGGGATAAACGTTAATCGCAAAATAGCTTAAACAAAAATGCTTCATAAAGCGGTGTCACCCATTTATGAAGCATTTTTATTTACACAAGAGAAAGAAGGTCATGCAATGGAAGTTAAGTACGAACTTGTTAAGCAGACACTACGCCAAGAAATCATCAGTGGCAAGTATCAAATCAACGAAAAATTACCGACAGAAAGCCAATTAATGGCACGATTTAACGTTTCGCGCTACACCATCCGCCGGGCAGTCGGCGAACTGGAAAACGAGCACTACATCTACCGGGTCCAGGGGGGTGGGATGTTCGTCCAAGACTGGCAGCGCCATTGGTCAGCCGATGACGCTAATAAATTAGTCGGTGTCATCAGCACCCACATGGCGGACTACATTTTTCCACCGATTATCTCGGGAATTGACAGCGTCCTCTCGGAAAAGGGCTATTCGCTAATCGTCGGTAACACCCTTAACAACCATGATCGGGAACGCAAGTCCTTACTTAACATGCTAGACCTTAAGATCGCTGGGCTAATCATTGAACCAACCCAAAGTGCCCTCCCTAACCCTAACCTAGACCTCTACCAGCAGATCAAGGAATACCATATCCCGACCATCCTCTTTCACGCTAGTTATCCCCAGATGAACTTTCCCTGCCTGCTAACCCAAGATGAGGCAGCGGAACGAGAACTCATCAACTACCTCTTCCAGCTCGGGCACCGTAGAATCTTAGGAATCTTTCAGATCGATGACCGGCAGGGCGCCAACCGGGAACAGGGGATGATTCGAGCATACCAAGAAGCCGGCGTCCCCATCACCGACAGCGAATTAATCATGTACCAATCATCCGACCAGGTCAGTGCGATCTTAAAACGGGTCGACCGCATCATGAACTTAGCTGACCAACCCACCGCCATTGCCTGCTACAATGACCACCTGGCAACAACAATCATCGGGCACCTCCAACACCAGGGAATCAGCGTACCAGGCGAGGTCTCGGTGGTCGGTTTTGACAACTATGACCTCGCTCAAACGCTTACCCCAACATTGACCACCGCTAACCACCCGAAGCGCCAGCTCGGCGAGGATGCCGGTCGAATGATGTTAAAAATGATTAATGGCGAACAAGTTAAATCGATTACCTACCCGGTCCCCATCATTAAGGGAACCTCGGCTCAGGCACTTAAGGAGGAAAAATAATGAATACGCAAACTAATTTATTGACCCTGGCTGATGGTCAGCAGATGCCCCAAGAAGGTTTCGGCTTGTACAAGGTGACCGGGCAAAGTATCATTTCAAGTGCCGTCGCTAGCGCCTACCAAGCTGGCTACCGCCTTTTTGACACTGCCCAACTATACAAAAACGAGGCCGAGGTTGGTCAGGCCCTTACTGACCTCCACGTTCCCCGTGAAAAACTCTTTGTAACCACCAAGGTGGCCGAAGAAAACCAGGGGTACCAGCGTACAATTACAGCCGTTAAGTACTCCCTCCACAAGCTGCAGCTGGACTACGTCAACCTTTTGATGATCCACTGGCCAATTGAGCGGGCCTTCTTTGACAGCTGGGCGGCCCTCGAAGAACTGAAGAAACAGGGGCTTACCAAGTCGATCGGGGTTAGCAACTTCCAGGTGATCCACCTTCAGTACCTAGCAACTCAGGCGGCTGAGATGCCAGTGGTTAACCAGGTTGAACGCCACCCCCGCCTTAACCAGGCCCCCCTAGTCAAGTTTGACCAGGACCACCATATCATCACCCAGGCTTGGAGTCCTCTGGGGCGGGGAACCATCTTGGATAATCCCACACTAAAGGCAATTGGTGACCACCACCACAAATCGGCCGCCCAGGTGGTGCTCCGCTGGCACCTACAAAGCAGCGTTGCCTTCATCCCCAAGTCAGTTCACGAAGCCCGGATCAAGCAGAACATGGCGATCTATGACTTCCAGCTAAGCGACCAGGAAATGGACCAGATCAACCAATTGAATAACTTTCACCGGACTGGGAAGGAACCAGCCCTAGTTTACGAGTACAATAAGAAGTGGTAAGTCCACTTAACTAATAACTATTAAACAATAGATGGCCTTCAATGATCGAACCAATTCGCCGATCATTAAAGGCCATTATTATTGTAGCTAAGACACTGCATCCCTATTCCCGGTACGGATTCGCCTTGATCACCCGGGCAGGGTTACCGGTGATGATAACATTATCCCCAAAGGACTTCGTTACCACGCTGCCGGCGCCTACCACCACGTTGTTACCGAGGGTGACCCCGGGGCAGATAATGCTGCCCCCGCCAACCCAGACGTCATTACCGAGGGTGATACCAAAGCCCTGCCCATAAGCACCATTGCGCCGCTTCTTCGGGTCTAATGGGTGGTTAACAGTGTAAAACTGGACGTGGGGGCCTAGTAAACAGTGGTCGCCAATCCGAATCGGACTCACGTCGAGCATCACGCAATCGTAGTTGGCAAAGAAGTCATCACCAACGTAAATATTATATCCGTAGTCACAACGAAACTGGGGGTGGACCTCACCGCCATTGCCAACGTGGCCAAAGAGCTTTTTTATTACTGCCATCCCCTCGTCCGGGTGGTCTTCGCCAAGCTGGTTAAAAGCGGCCACTAGTTGGCGGGCCCGTCCTCGTTCAGCGACCAATTCTGGGTCCGCGACCCAAAAGACTTCGCCATTTAACATCTTTTCCTTTTCGCTTGCCATAATTCCTCCTGAAAACAACGGGTCCAAGTATTCGGCTAACCTAAATACTTGGACCCCACATTTTATTTTAATCTTATTGGTGCATGACCATCGCCTTGACCCGGCCGGGCTGGTGTTGGTGCCAGTAGTCAATTCCGTGGACGTGACGGTAGTGGTCCCATTCATGTTTTTTAATCAATAACCGCTTACCAGGCTCACCCACCGGTGAAACATCCACCTTATCCATGCAGTAGAGGTACATTGCCAGCAAAATTACGTCAGAAACAATCCCAATCCCCGTAAACAACAGGAGGACACCAACCACTGAGAAGACCTTCTCAAACTTCGTCCAGCGACGGTAGTAAACTACCCCCTCCTGAAGACGGTCGGTCTTAACTGGTTTTAACTTATGAAATTTCACTGCACTTACCTCCAATAATATTTATTAATAGCATTTTACAATTATCCGGACAAATTTGCAAGCGGTTCCAAGCAAAAATGGCCAGCCAATCATGGCTGACCATTCTTATTTATAAGGGGTGAACGTGGCACAGCTTACTTGATATCAACTAATTCGATACCGAATAACTTAGCCAACGTTTCCATTTGGTCCATCGTCAGGTTCATTGAAAGAACGGTGTGGTGACCACCACCATTACGCATCCATTCAGTGGCACCCTTCTTCAGGCCGCACTTTGGTGTCCACATCTGCTTGGCGACTGGCAGGTTTGGCATTTCCTTTTCCGGCTTAGCACAGTCAACATCATAAGCAATGAACTTGTAACCGTCATCGAAGTAAGACAGGGTAATGTCAATTCCTTCACCTTCAGAACCAGTAAATACCAGCCGTGCTGGATCGGCCTTGTCACCAATGTCCAATGGGTGAACTTCAACCCGTGGCTTGTCAGAAGCAAGGGTTGGGTCAACTTCCAACATGTGGGACCCCATAATGGCTTGGTGACCCTTCCGCAGGTCGAGCGTGTAGTCTTCCATGAAGGCCGTTTGCTTGTTTTCAGCAATAATCTTCAGCAGGCGTGACAAACCAGCTGACTTAAAGTCACCTTCAGCACCGAAGCCGTAGCCATCAATCATCAGTAATTGAACTGCTAGGCCAGGCAATTGCTCTAAGCCTTCCAGGTCTTGGAAGTTAGTGGTGAATGCGTCATAACCCTTTTCATCAAGGAAGCGCTTGATACCAAGGTATTCACGTAGTTGATAACGAACGGAGTGAACATACTTATCATGGTCGTTGTCACCTTCAACCATGTCATAGTTTTCTTCCAGCCGTTTGTATTCCTTGTCAATGTCGTCTTCACTAACGGCGTTAACAGCGGCAACCAATTCTGGTACTGGCCAGTAATCAACCGTCCAACCAAGCTTGATTTGGGCAGCAACCTTGTCACCTTCAGTAACGGCCACGTCACGCATGGTGTCACCAAAGCGGGCAATCTTAATGTGGAAGCTTTCGTTGTAACCAACGGCGACCTTTTCCCAGTCGGCAATTTCTTCTTGAACTTCGGGATCATTCCACCAGCCATAAACAATCTTGTCTGGAACACCCATCCGTGCGTTGATGTAGTCGTATTCACGATCACCGTGGGCACTTTGGTTCAGGTTCATGTAGTCAAAGTCAATGGTGTCAAATGGAATGTGGTCCAGCATCTGAGTAGCCAAGTGGAGCAGTGGCTTTTGCAGTAACTTGGTACCACGGATCCAGTTCTTAGCTGGTGAGAAGGTGTGCATCCAAGTGATTACCCCAGCAACGTTATCGTTGTAGTTAACTTCCTTCATGAACTTTGTAATACTGTCAGCAGTCGTAGCAACCAGCTTGAAGACAACCTTGTACGGAAGCTTGCCACTAGCATTTAAGCCATCAACCAACTTACGAGCGTCCTTTTCAACTTGTTCTAGTGCTTCTGGACCGTATAGTGGTTGGCTACCAACTGCGAACCAAAATTCATAATCAGGTGTTTTTAACATAATGATTAGATCCCCTTTTCCTTAAATGAACTCGTAACGATCCCAATTAGGACCATCACTAAATCGCTTACATTGTCATTATATATAATTCATACGGATAAATCAATACGTATTTCAAAAATAATCGCATGAATTATTAGAGGAATTAAAAATCCCACCTAACCGGTAGGATAATACATACTAGGGCGCTAACGTGGCTGCTGCCAGACGGGGTAAGAAGTGCATGACAAATCCAATTCGAAGGCGTGCCGACCAAGCTCCTCACCATCAACCTGTCCGTACTGGGCCGGGCTCAAGTGGTAACGAAGCTTGGTCCCCCGAAAGACTTGGGTGTGCCGGGACCCGGGAAGGCGCCCGCAAGCAAAAAGAATGATTGACCGTATAATACTTAACCGGCCAGCCTTCGCCAAGACAACTAGCTCAAGTTGCTGCTGATCAACCCGTTGGTCCGGCGCAACCCGGATCCCACCACCAATAAAGTGGTGGTTGCTAGCAATTAATAAGAAGGCCCGGTCAAAGACCTGCTCCCCTGACCCGGCCACGTTTACTTGGACCCGAAAAATCGGTTGGGTAAAGAGAACCCGAACCGCCTTGACAATGTAGGAAAAGGTACCCAGGTGGTGGTGGTTTAAAAAGTCCTTAGCCCGCGAATGGTTCGTCGCGTGAACGATCGCTGCATCAAAGCCGATCCCGAGGTTATTAAGAAAGATCCCCTGCTTTTGACTTGCGTGATCGTAAAAGCGGCCTACTTTAATTACGTGGCGGCAGTTATTTTCTAAAATTTGCCGCAATGCCTGACGCGGTCGGGTAGAAATACCATAGCCCCGGGCGAAGTCATTTCCCGTCCCCGCCGGTACATAGGCAACCGGGAGGGTGGAGGTACGCCGATTGCTCAATAACCCCGCAATCGCTTCATGGAGGGTCCCATCACCACCGACCACAACCAGGCAATTGATGTCGGGACGGGTTTGGGCAACCTGGCGGGCAAGTTGGCGGGGGTGCCCAAGGCGAGTGCTGGTCACTTTTTCGTAGTCGACCCGCTGTTCGTCCAGTAGTAAGGCTAGCTGCCGCCAGACCTGTCGTCCCTTTCCGCTCCCCGCAAGTGGATTAATTAAAAACATGTACTTCACTCGTACCTACTCCATTCTTGGCAATTAATAGTCCTATTATACGCTATTATTAACCAATCATGGAACTTCGTGCCCAACAAAAACTCCCAGTCACCGGGCATTTATTGTCCAACGACTGGGAAATTTGTGGATTTTGTTAAGCGCACTACGAAGGTTAAACTTTAGTTCATCGGATTAGCAGCGGTCATCTTACGCATTGTAGCTTCGATCTCTTCAAGTGACTTCCCACGAGTTTCAAGGAAGAACTTGTTAGTAAAGATGATACAGATGACACAGATAACACCGTAGATAATAAAGGTATTAGCAATATCAAACGCAGCCAGCATTGATGGGAACGTCAAGGAAACTACCATATCAGCTAGCCAGTTCGTTGCGGAACAAAGTGAAGTACCTAAACCACGAATGTTAAGTGGGAAGACTTCACCAATGTAGACCCAGGTAATCGGAGCCCAAGTACATGCGTAGAAGGCAATGTAAACGGTCAAAGCAATCGCACTAACGTAAGCAGCGGCTTGGGAACCACTGTCCATCTTCAAGATAGCGGCCATGACGAATAGCGACAAGCCCATGCCGGCGGCACCAACCGTCAGCATCTTCTTCCGGTCAACGTGGTCCATTAACAGCATGGCAACAACCGTAACGATAACGTTAACGATCCCGATACCAATGTGGGCCAACAGAGCGGCGGCAACACCCCAACCAACCTTAGTAAAGATAGTTGGTGCATAGAAGATAACTGAGTTTGAACCAATAACTTGTTGGAAAACTGCGGCACCTAAACCAGTAACTAATGCTGGACGAACGTCAGCACCAAACAATTCACTCCAACCACCCTGCTTTTGGTTAGCAGAAACTTGAATTTCATCAAGGGCAGTCGTAACGGCCTTTTCATCACCCTTGTTGGTGTTCATCAAAACGGCCCGGGCTTGGTCAAGCTTACCGATCTTAACTAAGAAACGTGGACTTTCTGGGAGGAAGAGCGCACCAATGAAAAGAATAATAGCAGGTAAAGCAGCAAATCCCAGCATCCAACGCCAACCAGTGTACATACTTTGGAAGGTGTAATTTAAGATGTAAGCTAACAGGATACCGATCATAACCATCAACTGGAACATGGTAGCAACCGCACCGTGCATCCGTTTTGGTGCTAATTCGTGCAGGTAAGCAGGAATCAATGCGGAAGTAATACCAACACCGATACCAAGGATCACCCGCGTTACCAGCAGGGTCCAGTATTCTGGAGCAAATCCAGAACCAAGGGCACCGATTGTAAAGATAATTGCGGCCCAAATTAAGAGCTTACGACGACCATACTTATCAAGAAACTTACTAGTACCGAGGGCACCGATAATCGCACCGATCAATACTGAGGAAACAACCATCCCTTGTTCCCACGAGTTCAGACTTAATTGCTTTTGGATAAATAGAATAGCCCCAGAAACGGAAGCAATATCGTAACCGAATAGTAAACCACCTAAGGCACCAAAAGTATAGATAAATCCATTTGAAACTTTCTTCAATTTTGTTCACTCCTATACTTTATCAACAAATAACAACCTCAAAATCTAGAAACCACATGTGATAATCACTTAAAAGCTTTTCCTTCAAGCGCTTACAATGTAAGTATAGAATATTTGTCCGAATAAATCAATAAAACGGTTACATTATTTTAAACTTTTTTCCGTATAGATTAATGATTTATCAAATAAATTCCGTTAGGTCAACGTTTAGCCACCAGTAATAAATGAACAATTTAAAATAAAATGCACACTAGTCACCGCCACTTTAGGCAGCATCCTAGTGTGCACGCTGAAATTCATCCGGACATACGCTTACTTTGCGATTGTCTTCACAGAGTCACGCTCAATAATCTTCGGATGGTAGATAATTGGGGCCACCTTCTCCCCCTTAATCTGCTTCAAAATCATGTTACCGGCGTCCATCCCCATCCGGTTCTTCGGGTGGACCGCCGTGGTCAAGCCGGGCAAGACATAGGCACTGAGCAGATAGTCATCAAAGCCCACAATGCTAATGTCCGTGGGAATCTTCATCCCGAGTGACCGGACCACGTCCATTACCTGGATCGCCAACTGGTCATTGTAACAAGCAATTGCGGTGGGCCGGTCGGTGGCCTGGAGGTGACGGGCAATCTTAGCAAAGATATGGGCAATATCGTCAGTTGACTGGTACATGATGACATCACTCAAGAGGGTCAGCTCAGGGTGTTCCATATAGGCATCCATGTACCCCTGGAGGCGGTTCACTCCTTGAAGGTCATCGATTTTAAAGACCCCTAAAATCCGCTGGTGCCCCCGCTCAAACAAGCGACTAACCAGTTCATGTTCAGTTTCCCGGTCTGCAATATCAATATAAGGGAGCTGGGAGCGGTCATAATGGGCATTGATGAACATCGCCGGAACGTGGGAAGCCTCAATCTGGTCATATAAGTCCGTATTCGGGTTGGGACGGGCACTACGCGTCGGCTCCAAAATAAGCCCATCCACGTTACTGTCAAGCATTCGCTGGAGGCTTACCCGCTCTTGTTCATGGTCGTTATGGGTATTCCCCAGCAGGATTGAATACCCCTGGCTGGCAAGGGCCCGGTCAATCCCGCTAATAATACTCGGGAAAATATAATCGGCTAAGTGGGTGGTCACCACCCCAATGACCTTTTGGTTGGCCGGCTGCTGGTGGTTGGCCCGCCAGTCCTCGACAAACATGCCCCCACCCTGGATCCGGTAAATGTAGTGTTCATTTTCCAATTCACCCATCGCCCGGCGGATGGTGTAGCGGCTAACACCATACTTGGCCATTAACGCGGATTCCGTTGGCAACTGGTCACCGGGTTGGTACTGGCCAGAGCTGATCACCCCACGGATCTTTTCTTTTACTGTTTCGTACTTGGTTGCCATAATTATCTCCTAACGAAAAAGAGCGGTGGATAACGCCGGTCAAAGCCATTCGTTATCACATCGCTCTTTTTTCAGTCGCGATCTTAATTTTCGCGCTTGGCGTGGTCCTTGCTGTGGGCGTTATTTTGGCCGTAGTAAGCGTTCTTACCGTGCTTACGGTAGTAGTGCTTATCCAACAGGTATTGTGGTAAGTGGTTGTCAGCCCGGGTCAATTGAAGAGTGTGGTAATCTTCTTCAGCAACAACTTCCAAGACTTTGGCATTGTAAACCGCCTTATCAGGTGTTGGTCCCCACGTAAATGGACCGTGTTGCATTACCAGGGCCGCTGGTGTTGCTTCATAGTCCAGTCCCCGTTCCTTAAAGCTCCGGACAATGACCTTACCGGTGTTGCCCTCGTAGTCTTCTTCAATTTCTTCCTTCGTCAGTGCATCCGCAGCGGGTACGTCGGTGTAGAAGGTATCGGCGTGGGTGGTGTTCATTGCCGGTACGTCCATGTGGGCGGCAGCAAAGGAGACTGCCCATGGGGAGTGGGTGTGCACAACCCCACCGATCTTTGGGAAGTGGTTGTACAGGTAGGTGTGGGTTGGCGTATCACTGGATGGGTTTAAGTCCCCTTCAACGACTTCCCCCTTCAGGTTTACCACTACCATGTCTTCGGGCTTTAAGTCTTCATAAGGTACCCCCGATGGCTTAATGACAAACAGGCCCTTTTCCCGGTCAATTCCGGAAACGTTTCCCCAAGTGAAGGTTACCAGGCCGAGTTTTGGCAGCTTCATGTTGGCTTCGTATACTTCTTGCTTTAACTTCTCTAACATTCGATCGTCTCCTTAATTTAACTTCATGTCCTTGCCGGCTTCGATTTCGGCAGGCAGTGCTTCCTTATAGTTATCAATAAACTTTTCGTAGCCCTGGACGCTTTCCGATTCAGGGAACAGGGTTGAACTTTCGGCATCCACAAAGACTTCGCTATCGAGGTAGTCCGCGAGGCTCTTCCCCTTGGTGTCACTCGCATACAGTGCCAAGACGGCCATCCCCCATGGCCCCCCTTCACCGGCATTACTCATCAAAGTAATTGGGGTGTTTAAAGCATCCGCCAGGACTTGTTGGGCGACCACTGGCGTCTTAAATAAGCCCCCCTGGGCGATCAAAACGTCCGTCCGGATGTGCTCTTCACGCAAGAGGATGTCCATCCCAATCTTTAGTGGTGCAAAGGCGGAGTAGAGTTGAACCTTGAAAATGTTGGCCAGGGTAAAGTGACTATCCGGCTTGCGAACCATCATCGGCCGTCCATCTTGAACCTTCGTAATGTTTTCACCAGAAAGGTAACTGAAGTTAACTAGGCCTCCAGCGTCCTGGTCCCCACGCAGGGAAACATCAAACAGTTTTTCATACAATTGGTTTGGTGACAGATTAACCCCCAGGACCTTTGCAAACTGGTTAAATACACTCGCCCAGGCATTAATGTCTGATGAACAGTTATTGGTGTGCACCATCGCAACCGGCGCACCATCAGGAGTCGTGACCATATCAATGTCGCGGTGCACCTTGTTGAGCTTCTGGTCCAAGACCACCATTGAAAAGGCTGAGGTCCCGGCAGAAATGTTACCAGTCCGCTTCCGCACGGCATTGGTAGCAACCATCCCAGTTCCCGCATCACCTTCAGACGGTGCAATCAGTGAACCGGCTTGTAGTTGACCACTCGGGTCCAAGAGTGCGGCCCCCGCCGCGGTCAACTTACCAGCCGCCTGACCGGCCAGAAGGACTTCTGGCAAGATATCGTTAATGTTCCATGGGTACTGGGCAACCTCCGGCAGGCCAGCAAACTGTTCCAGCATCTTGGCATCGTAGGTCTTTGTTGCCTCGTCGATTGGGAACATCCCGGAAGCGTCACCGATTCCCGTGTTCTTGTTGCCGGATAATTGCCAAGAAACGTAACCATCAAGGGTCGTGATGAAGTCAATGTCCTTGACATGGTCTTCATGGTTAAGGATGGCCTGGTACAGGTGGGCAACACTCCACCGTTCTGGAATGTTGAAGTTAAACAGGCTAGTTAATTTATCAGCCGCCACACCAGTAATATTGTTTCGCCACGTCCGGAATGGTACCAGCAGGTGGCCATCCTTATCAAATGGCATGTAACCATGCATCATCGCACTAATCCCAATAGCGCCAATCTTGGTCAGCTTAATGCCGTATTGTTCATTAACACTCGCTGCCATGTTGGCATAGCTCGTCTGGATACCCTTCCAGACCTTTTCAATCGGGTATGTCCAAATGTTATTACGCAGTTCGTTTTCCCAAACAAAGTCGCCCGATGCGACCACCTTGTAGTCATCCGTAACCAAGACGGCCTTGATCCGGGTCGAACCTAGTTCAATCCCCAAGGCGGTGTTGGCGCTTTCAATTTTGCTTTTAATCGCACTGTTATCCACAGGAATAGCCTCCCCTTAAAAAACTTAACTTAACACTCATATTGTAGAATATTTGTCCGTATAAATCAAATAAATTTATTAGTTAACTGTAAAATAATTTCATCTGGAGGCTTTCACGGAAGTTACCAAACCCTTGCCCATAAATGGTGCAGCCGCCCTTGTGCGTAGCAGTCTTTTTTACCGCAAAACGGAGGACGAACCGGTCGGGATCATAACTTAAGTCCGCTAATGATACCGGCGACCACGGTTGGCCATCCAGGTAGGTCCCGTGGTCAGTAATCCGAAAGGTCTTTTGTAGGCCATACTGGTTAACGTTGTTTGGTACCCATGCCGGTGTGTACTTGCCCCGGACATCTGAAAAATCCCCCGGGCTTGTCCAAAAGCCTAGTTCAGTTCCGTTTACCGATACCGTGATGTCAGAGGGCCAGTTGTTATTGGAAAACGGGAATTCACTGCCGAGTTCCGCCACGATATCAATCATCTGAAGGTGGTCCTCATCTTTTAAGTGGTTTGGCAGCTGGTACTCTAAGTAACCGTCATTAAACCAGACCATCCCAGCCTCCATCCGGTGGGGATCCATAAAGTAAGATGGGTTATCAACCTTGCCAATGTAGTCGGTACGCCCCGCCATCCCACACGATGGTTTAACGGAAAAGTTGGTAAACTGGCCAACCGGAACCTCGGTCTTGTACACATTAAACAGCTCGTAAATCGTTTTGGGAAAAGCAATGTTGATTTTATCAACCTTAATTTTGCCGACCTTCTTATGGCCAACCTGGTTAAAGTGAATAATCCCGGCCGTTGCTAACTTCTTTAGGTGCCGGGCAGTAATTGTTGGGCTAATTTTTAGCCGGGCCGCCAGCTCGGCAATACTTAATTGTTCCTTAGACAGTATTTGAATAATTTCTAAGCGAACGGGACTGGCAAGGGCCTTATACACATCTAAATAGTCCTGTGAAATGGTTGTTTCCACGTTTTTTCCTCCTAAATCCAACTAAAAAGTTACGTTTTCCTTTAAGGAGTGCTGATCAGAGCCACGATCACCGCACCAATTCAATAAAATCTTTAATATCATTCATTTATAGCTCTTTATTCATTATCCAGCGCCCGTATTCACTACCGAACCTTGCGACTTCCCCGGTCTTAACCACCAACTTTGCGGTTTTAATGAACTTTTTAGTTAAGTATTAGTTTGATTATGACACCAGTTACACAAAAAATCAATCAATTAGTTGATATTGGCAGAATTTATCAAATAAATCTGTCAAAAATGATTGAAACCCCTTTCTCGTGACGGTATCTTGAACTTGTCAAATCAATTAACCAATTTGAGGAGGATTTTTGATGGCTAGCATTGAATATACTGCCCCACTGATTATCCAGCGGGCAGATCCATACATTTATAAGCACACGGACGGTTACTACTACTTCACCGCCTCCGTGCCTGCCTACAACCGGATCGAAATCCGGCGGGCACGAACAATCGAAGGCTTGGCACACGCCGCTCCCCGGACTATTTGGCGTAAACATGACCAGGGTCCGATGAGCCAACTAATTTGGGCGCCAGAGCTCCACTACATTGATGGCAAGTGGTTCATCTACTTCGCCGCTGCCGAAACAACGGCCTTCGACGAAAACGGGATGTTCCAACACCGGATGTTCTGTATCGAATGTGACCAGGACAACCCAATGGGCAAGGAAGAAGATTGGATCGAACGGGGTCAAGTTAAGACGCCGATGGATTCTTTCTCCTTAGACGCCACGACCTTTGAACTAAACGGCAAGCTTTACTACGTTTGGGCACAAAAGGACCCTGCTATCAAGGGGAACTCCAACCTCTACATTGCCGAGATGGAGAACCCGTGGACGCTTAAGACGAAGCCGGTCATGCTCAGCAAACCTGAGTACGATTGGGAAACTAAGGTCTTCTGGGTTAACGAAGGGCCTGCGGTGCTTCACCGTAACGGTCGCCTCTTCTTAACCTATTCCGCCAGTGCAACGGACGAAAACTACGCGATGGGGATGTTAACCTGCGCCGATGATGCCGACGTCCTTGATGCCGCTAACTGGTCCAAGTCAAAGACCCCCGTTTTCCAAAGTGACATTGCCCACGACCAATTCGGTCCGGGCCACAACTCATTCACGGTTGCTGAAGATGGTCAGACCGACCTGATGGTCTACCATTGCCGCAACTATACCGACATTAAGGGAGACCCCCTCTACGATCCAAACCGGCATACGATCGTCAAGCCGTTTACCTATGATGAAAATGGTGTACCCGCGTTCGGCAAGCCGGTTCCGTATAACTACAAATAACTTGGAAAGGAATGTTAATTTTGGATAAAACACAAAATACTACTCCCGAAGAACACCGGAGCAAGGATTTCTGGGGATTCCCCGTCACCCACTTTAGCTACTTCTTCACTTGAGCCATTGTTTTTGGTTACTTAACACTATGGTTAGAGCAACAGGCCCACTTCAACGGGGTTGAGGCCGGAATGGTCTTCTCCATGATGTCTGGTATTTCACTGATCTTCCAACCGATCTTCGGGGTGATCTCCGATAAGTTGGTTATGAAAAAGAACCTGGTCATCACCATCTCAGTAGCGATGATCTTAGTCGGCCCATACTTCCAATGGTTGTTTAAGCCCTTGCTCGGCGTCAACTCCATGTTTGCCGCCGTCATTACTGGTATCTACCTCTCATTTGTCCTGAATGGTGGGGTTTCCGTAATTGAACAATATGTTCAGCGGGCTAGTTTGACCAACGGCTTTGAATACGGACACTCACGAATGGGTGGTTCCTTAGCCGGTGCCGTTGCGGCCCTCGTTGGTGGACGGCTCTTCCTCTGGAGCCCCAACTCGATTTTCTGGGCATGTACGGTTGCCGCCGTTATCTTAACCTGCTGCTTCGTCTTCAGTGATAAAATCCACTGGGACAACGTTGCAGCCGCCGGTGAAGATACGTCAAACAAGCTGGACGTTAAGCAATTTGGGTCCATCTTTAAGCTGCGTAACTTCTGGATTCTCTCCTTGTTCTACATGGGGACTTCCGCGATCTACGATGTTTTCGACCAACAGTTCATCATCTTCTTTAAGTCATTCTTCCACGCCGCTGCACAAGGGACGATTGCTTACTCATACATGACCAGTGCTCAAACCGCCCTCGAGTTCTTATTAATGATCCCAATGCCATGGATCATCAACAAGATTGGTTCCCGGAACGGTCTGATCTGCTACGGGGTTATCTTAACCATCCGGATCGTTGGTTCTGCCCTGGTTCCAAGCCTACCATTTATCATTATTTTACGGTTGCTGGCCGGTCTGGAAATGCCACTGCTCCTGGTTTCCATCATGAAGTACATCGCCGGGGCCTTTGATCTCCGCCTATACGCCACGGTCTACGCACTGTCGTCTAACTTCGCTAAACAGATCTCTGTCTTCTTCTTCTCCTCATTTGCTGGTAAGATGTATGACCAAATTGGTTTCCAACACACCTACCTGATCTTAGGGATCATCGTAGGGATCGTTACCTTAATCTGTGTCTTTACCCTGACTAAGGAAGACCCTGTCCAAGCCGGTGAAGTTAAGGAAGCTAAGAACTAACAACACCAATTAGCAATTCATAACAATCAATCCGATATTTTTCAACTAATATACCTCAAAAGGGGCTGCGCAAATTGCGCAGCCCCTTTTTATAGTCGTTTTAATTATCATCAAACAAGTGGCAGCATGGTTGGCTGGTCTAAGACGTGCTGGTACCCAGGTTGGGCATTGACACACTGAGGAATAACGTCAACACTTGGTGCCGCACTCGTAACGTAACTTTCTTCGAGCGGAATCATGTTTTGCACTTCCACATCAATCGTCGGGATCCCGGCAACGTGGATATGGTTGTCAATTGCCGGCTCCTTAACCACGTCATTACAGATTTTGTGAACGTAAATTAAACTGACCTTCTTGTCACCCTTAACGTAGCCACTCATAACAAAGCGGTGACCCATCATTGTCCCCTTCTTAATTAGGCCAAATGCCTTCGGATGCAAGTCTTGGGGCGCCGTAAAGACTTCGTGGGTAACCTTAACATCATCGAACTTAAAGCCCAGTCGGTCACCCATCTCATAAACCGCGGCAATGTAGTAGGCAGCAATCCCCGCCTTGAGCTTGTCTTGGGGGAACTTCTCCGGATCCATCCCATAACCAAAGACCTTCACCCAACTTGAGGTATTGTTTTGGTCGTCTTCACCAGACTGAACCGTTAACTGGTCAACGTGGTCAACAAGGTTGCACAGGTAAAGCGGCAGGTGGGAAGCATAAAAGCCAGGCAGTAAGCCACTCGGCATGAAGGTAACCCCGTTCTTTAGTGCGGCATCGTTAATCATCTTGTACAATTCTGGCGTCGTCACTTGTGAGTAGTACAGTGGGATGGTAGTAATACAATTCTTCTTTGCATTGAGCACTTTTACCATGTCTTCAGCACTGGGTGTAAAAGCCCCCGTCTTTGGATCATGGCGAAGCGGCGTGTAAACCAGCACTACGTCGGCGTCCAATTGCAGGGCCGCATCAATGTCATGAGTAACCTTAACCCCAATGTCGGGAAAGCCAAAGAGACCGGCTGCATCCTTGCCAACCTTATCCGGATCGTTATCAACGGCAGCGACGAGCTGAACAGACTGCCGCTCACTAATCATCCGGACCGCGGCCCGACCAACGTTACCTAATCCCCAAACAATTACCTTATACTGTTTCATCATAACTACTTCCTTTCCTTAGCGTTACTTGAAACAACGGCGCCCAATGATCCTACTTAAAGAAGTCGGGGTCTTGATACTCTGGATTCGGGTAGTGGTAGAAGCCTTGCCCCGCTTCGACACCGGTGTGGCCGGCCTCAATCATTGGTTTCAACTTATCCGCAATCTTTTTAAACAGTTCATTGTGGGTTTGCTGGTACTGGTTTTGAACGACCGCATAGGTAGTCCGCAAGCCCACAATATCTTGAATCATGAATGGCCCCAATGGTGCCCCATTAGAGAGCATCCAGTCCTTGTCAATCGTGTGAGGGTCCGCCACGCCGTTGGCCCACAGTGCCATCGCCGCGTTTAAAAGTGGCACCAATAGTGCGTTCATAATGTAGCCGTGCTGTTCCTTCTTCAAAACAATTGGCACCATCTTAATTGAACGGGCAAAGTCCACTAAGTCATCAATTACGGCTGGTGATGTCTGCGGGTTGCCAACGATTTCAGCAACGTTATGTTTCCAAATGTGGTTAGCAAAGTGCATATGGGCAAACTTATCTGGGCGGTCTGTAAAGTCGACTAACTCACTCGGTACAAAAGTCGATGAATTACTCGTGATGATCGTCTTCTCTGGTAACAACGGGCATAATTCACGGTAGAAAGCCTTCTTAATCTCTACCGATTCGGAAACGGATTCAACCACCAAGTCAGCATCCGCAACGGTCGCTGCCAGGTCACTACTGATATTGACGATATTGCCCATCGCCGCTTGGTACTCTGCTTCACTGGCATTCATTTCACTGATAAACGGCTTCTTAATTGCCGCCAGACGCTTCTCGGCCCGGTCAGTGTGACGGTTCCAGATTTTAACCGGATAGCCACTCCGGGCGATCTGAAAGGCAATTTGACTACCCAGGACCCCAGCTCCAGCAACAACAACGTTTTTAATTTCCATAACAATGCCTCCTAAATTTGTTCCTACACTTATATTTTAGCATAATTTGGCAGCGCTTTCTTCAGAGAACCATTGTTACTTCGCTGCGGTGTTTCTCCTTGCATTCGTCCCCACCATTCTGTGGGTATCAATTTTCTCCATACCGATGACTTTCCGCCCCACGGTTTTAAACTCCCTAGCAAGTACGCATCGTCCTGTCTGACATCTTCACTAAGAAGGATAAGGACCGGACGCACCAGGCCCCCTGCGCAAAAAGCATAGGACGCGGTATTTTTGCCGCATGAACTAAAATAAACCTCCAGTGTTCGGCACCGATGAAGTCGAACTCCGGAAGTTTATTTGGGCATTACGTTATCCTTAATTAAGCAGGTTGAATCTCAACCAGTAGTGGGTCCACTGCCTTGGCTAGGCTGGTCGGGTCATCTTGGTACCCCTCATAAACCCGACTGACCTTGCCCGTAACTGGGGATTTAAAGGTTTCAACCGCCTTACCACCCTCGATGTCGATCAACTGGTCATTGCGGTCTACCTGCTCATCAACCGTCGGGGTCGCCAGAAAGGTGATGTCACCAAGCTCTTCAATTACCCGACTAGCGAGGCCGACCTTCACCGTCCCTTTATCTTCTTGCCACCATAGGCCATTTTCTTCTCGGTGCACTGGGGCTTGACGGCTAAATAAGTGCTTAAACCAGCCAATAATTTTTTGCCACATCGTCATTTCCTCCTTAATCAGCCAGGATCAATTCGGCAAGGTCGTCTGCGCTGACCTGACCCAGGTTGGCGGCCAGGTCGCTCGCGTTTAAGGCCGCAACTAAGCTGGCCTTGTCCAGCTTCGTACCTACTAAGTGCTCCTCAACAACGTGTGGGTTGCCGGCCGTAAAGAAGTCCCCGTAGATCTTAACTGTAGTGATCCGACCGTCATGTTCGTTAAAGTTAAAGGAGACGGTACCAATCGGGAAGTGCTTCGAAACATAGTGCTTAAAGCCCGGATTCTTACCGTAATTCCATTCGTCCGTCCGGTACTGCTTATCAAGCCGCTGGTCAATAATTGCCCAGTCATGGTCGGTTAAGTGATAGGTTTCAACCTGGTCCAGTGAATCAACGCCAAACATGTGGCAAAGGAGGTAGTTTCTAAAGTCGGCCGTTGTCCAGTTCTGGTATTTCGCTGGTAAGTAGGGCTTGATGTTCGTAACCCGGGCATCGACAGACTTAACCCCTTTGGAAGCCAGCTTATCCTTTTCCGGTGTCAAAACTTCACTGGCGGCCGTCATGTTTAGGTCAAACATGACCGTGCCCCCGGCGGCGTATGAGTTGTCACCCTTAACAATTGCCATCCCGGAGAACTTCTTACCATCGATCGTCATGTCGTTGCGGCCACTTACTTCCGCCGACTTGACACCAAGATCATGCAAGGCGTCGACAACTGGATCCCCAATCGCGTGAAAATCACCAAACTTGCTGGTATCGCCAACCACGATATTTTCAAAAACCAAGTTACCAAAGTCGTGGTAGACAGCGCCACCACCACTGGACCGCCGGACGAGTTCAATCTGGTGCTGCTTAAGGTAGGGAAGGTCAATCTCGGCATAGGCATTCTGGTTAACGCCGATAATGACGGATGGCTGGTTAATATAACAAATCAGGCCGTGACCCTTCAAGCGTAAGTCATTAATCAAGTAATTGTCCAGGGACTGGTTAACCAAGGCGTCATGGACGGGCTGACCGTTGCGACTGGTATCGATAAAGAACATATAATCCACCTTCCAGTTATGTCTGCAAAATATGAGTACGGTTACATTTTATACCTTATTGTTACTTATTAACAGTAATTTAGCTTTTGCCTATTAGAAACTGGTGTCAAATTGGATACGACACGGTTGTTCATAAGTAAAGGGGCCGCGCATTATTACTTTAAATACACGGCCCCGTTTGAGGTTGTCTTCGATTTTGATTTACCCTATTCTACCGTTAAACAAATTACGTTCCAAGATAACGGTTGAAGGTGGGCCGTTAGCTGGTTGTGATTATGTATTTCCACATCAGTCAACCGGTGAAGCTTCATCGCCTCATCCTCGTTGGTCTGCTTTGGTGCGTAACCACAAAATTCAGTCGCTTCGTTGATATTATCAATTAGGCAGATTGCAAGAAATAACTTGAACGAATTTAATGACGTAGATTAAGCAGGAAGATCTCGATTGGTGTATGCCAATTAAGACATTTAAGTGGCCGGGAATTCAAATACCAATTAATTTGAACCAGTTGGTAATCACTTAGTTCTTCAATGGCTTGTCCCTTGGGAATAAAGCGTCGCAAAACTCGGTTACGGTTCTCATTACTACCGCGTTCGTGCGGTGAATAGGCATGGGCAAAGTAAACCTGAGTACCCGTTAGCTGTTCAATTGCCTGATAGTTAGCGAACTCTTTCCCATGATCCACGGTCAGCGTCTTGAGTTTGTCTTGAAGTTGACTAGCTAGTTCAAGTACGGCTTGAGTCATGGACTGACTGTCGGACCATGGAGCCGTTTAACAATTGTCAGGCGACTCTTACGCTCCACAAAAGTGGCCACAGCTTGACCTTTACGTTTGCCAGAAAGTACGGTATCAGCTTCAAAGTGGCCGAATTCCTGGCGAGTTTCGA